>NZ_JBJDRM010000011.1:0-157584 GCF_044987515.1 Sphingobium sp. ZW T5_29 | reverse complement strand
TTTTGGTCGCCGTCTCAAGACCCTGCGGGGCCTCACCCCATATGAATACATCTGCAAAATCTGGGCAACCGAGCCAAACAGGTTTATATTCAATCCGCACCATCAAAGGATGGGACTAAACACCTAGGTCACAGGCCTGATCCGCTAGTGCGGTGCAGATAATCTGGGCCCAACTCGGTTAGCGAATTGGTGCCCAGCAGCGCCATGTTCCGGTCGACCTCCGCCCGCAGCAGGCCGATTGCGTGACGCACGCCCGCTTCACCATGAACCGCCGCCGCATACAGGAAAGGGCGACCGATCAGCACCATGCGCGCGCCCAGTGCGATGGCCTTCAATATGTCGGTGCCGCGCCTGAAGCCGCTGTCGATCAGGATGGGCATGTCGCCCGCGGCCGCGACAGCGGCGGGCAGAGCGTCGAGCGCAGCGATCGCTCCGTCCAGTTGGCGTCCGCCATGATTGGAAAGAATGACGGCATCGGCGCCCACATTGCGCGACATGCTGACATCGTCGGGATGCAGCACCCCCTTGATGACCAGATTGCCTCGCCATCTCTCGCGAATATGCCTGATGCCGTCCCAGGTCAGCCGGTCGCGCTGACCGAAACTGCGCTCCGCATTTCGGGCGATCACAGGCGCGCCGCGCGTTGCACTGGAGTTTTCGAATGCAGGCATGCCATGGCGCAGCAGGGTTGGCGCGAATGTGCCCAGCAGCCAGCGTGGATGCAGAATTCCATCCATCGCTAGTCGCAATGACGGTTTAAGCGGGGTGGAAAAACGTTCCCGGATCAGGTTTTCGCGGTTCCCCAACACCGGAACATCGACAGAGATCACCAATGTGCCAAATCCCGCGGCTTTTACCCGGTCGATCACGCCGTCGATCCAGTCCTGATCGGCGGGCAAATAGGCCTGGAACCAGCATGACGGCGACGCGGCACGCACGTCCTCCAGCCGGATCAGCGACGTCGCGCTCAGCAGCATGGGCACGCCTTCCGCTGCCGCGCCCTGTGCCAGCGTGATATCGCCCCGCATGGCGATCAGCGCGGAAAGGCCCATGGGCGCGATCCCGAAGGGCGAAGCCCAGCTTTCCCCGAACAGGGAAACCTGTTGGCTGCGAGGGGCCACGTCGCGCAGAACGCGGGGAATGAAAGCGACCCGGCGCATCGCATCCCGATTGGCAGTGACGGTTTGATTATCTTCGCACGCCCCCGCGACATAGCCGAACAAGGGGCGCGGCAGATGCGCGCGCGCCAGCGCCTCATAATCGTCAAGGGAAAGGACGCGTGCCGCCTTGCGCCGCATGCGCGCGGACGGCTGGACCACTAGCCTGCTAATCGTCATCCCCTCCAACTGCTTTTCATGATCTATCCGGCAGGGAGACAGAATAAACCGGGATTCCTGTTCACAGTCATAGAACCGGCTCTATCTGCTATGCCAAAACACTATGCCCAGCCCCGGCACCGCGCTTTAATATTGTAGCTGCGCCTTCCAGACGCCAGTATCGACAAGATGCTTGATTTCATCCCGCACCAGTCCGACGACCACGCGGGTAGAGCGCGTCAACTGTTCTTCACGTGGCATCCCCATCACCAGCTGGCGCAGAATGGGCGGGTGGCCGATCGACGCATATCGCAGGTTACCCGCGTCGATCTCCCGGCTCAGCGCCGATAGCGGCAGCACCGTGTAGCCCAGCCCGAATTCGACCAGTTCCTTCAGGACGAGAAAGGAATCGGCTTCATAGCGGACATTCAACGTGACCCCCGCCTTGCGGGCAGCCGCCTCCACCACCAGCCGCAGGCCATGCGACTGACTTGGCAGGACGATGGGCAGCTGCGAAATGTCCTGAACCGACACTCTCTTGTCGGGATGCAGCGCAGAAGAAGCCGGGCCGACCAGTACCAGCTCTTCATATAATATCTCTGCCACGCTCATCTGGAAATCGGCTGCGGGGCCATACAGAAGCGCGGCGTCGATTTCTCCCCGCTGCAGCCAGTCGATCAGATGGCCGGCATAGCCCTCCACGATGCGCAACGATATGTTGGGCGCCTGCTGCGCCACTCGCCGCGCCAGACGTCCGGCCAGAATGTAGCTGACGGTTGGTGGCACTCCCAATGCGATCTGGCCGCCTCCTTCGGTCGATCGGCTGCGGATGTCGTCAAATGCCTGCCGGACCTGCCGGACGGGACCGGCAATATGCTGGCGCAGTTCCTCGCCCGCAGGGGTCAGTTGCATGCCCCGCCGGTGGCGAAAGAACAGGGGCGTACCTGCTTCTTCCTCCAGGATGCGCATCTGTCGGCTGAGGGCAGGCTGGGCGATCCGCATGCGGTCCGCCGCGCGGCTCAATGAACCAAGCTCCGCGATTTTCAGGAAATGTTCGAGCCGTCTGAAATCCACCTGCACGCCCTCTCATTCATGCGCAATCGGCATAGCTCCACACCTAGATTGTTCCTATCGTTCTGGCAAATGCGGCAATAGTTTCAAAAAAACATCACGACCACTGAGGAACCGCATGTCGATTATTAGCGAGACGGAATCGGGTGCACATGCCGATTCCCCCTGGGCCCCCATAATCTTTGACGCCCTGCAGGCCGCAGGCGTCCGGCAGGTCAGCTATGTTCCCGACGCAGGCCATGCGCGTCTGATCCGCATGTGCAACTCCGCAGAGAATATGACCAGCATCGTCCTGACTACGGAGGAAGAAGGCATCGCCCTGGGCACCGGCGCATGGCTGGGGGGCGAACGCAGCGCACTTCTCATGCAGTCGAGCGGTGTCGGCAACTGCGTCAACATGCTGTCGCTGCTGGCCAGCTGTCGCGTTCCGTTCCTGACCATTGTCACGATGCGCGGCGAATTTCAGGAATTCAATCCATGGCAAGTATCGATGGGCCGTGCGACGCCCGCAGCCCTGGAAATCATGGGGGTAACGGTCATCCGCGTGGACAGGCTGGAAGACCTGGCTGCCGTGATGGCGTCCGCCGCGACCATGGCGTTCGAAAGCGACCAGGCCATCGCCATTCTTTTGTCGCAAAGCATGTTGGGAGCGAAGAAATGGGTCAAGTAAGCCGCCTCCACCGCCGCGCGGCGGTCGCCGACCTGCTGTCGGATCGCAAGGATATGCTGATCGTCACAGGTCTCGGTTCCCCGACCTATGACGTGTTTGCGGCAGGCGATCATCCGGGCAATTTCTATCTGTGGGGCGCCATGGGCGGCGCGGCGCTTACGGGGCTGGGTCTTGCCCTGGCCCAGCCGGATCGGCCGGTGACGGTCGTCACTGGCGATGGCGAACAGCTGATGGGCATCGGCGGCCTTGCCACCATCGGCGTGCAGCGCCCCGCCAACCTGTCGATCGTCGTGTTGGACAATGGCCATTATGGCGAAACTGGCGGCCAGCTCAGCCACGCGGGTGCAGGCATCGACCTAGCCGAAGTGGCGCGGGTCTGCGGCTTTACCGAATGTTTCGAAGTGACGGATGAGGCGGGCATTGCGCGCGCCCGCGAAGCGATCGGCACCATCGGTGAAGGGCCTCGCCTGATCGTTATCCGCATCGTCCATGAAGAAACGCCGCGTGCGCTGCCTGCGCGCGATGGTGTATGGCTAAAGGCACGCATGCGCGAACATCTGGGTTTCGGGCCGAATTGAAGCTGTAACTCGCGCGGAATGGGAAGAGAGAACGGGATGGCAGAAGATCTGACGCGGTTTCGCAACCTGCTGGGGGGAAGCCCGCGCGATGCGGACGGTGGCGACTGGATCGAAAGCATCGATCCCGCAACCGGCAAGCCATGGGCGTCCATCCCGCGCTGCACCGCCGCCGATGTCGATGCGGCGGTGGCCGCAGCCCGTACCGCGTTTCGTTCGCAGCAATGGCGCGGGCTGACCGCCACGGCGCGCGGCGCGCTGCTGTACCGTCTTGCCGATATATTGGCTGGGGAGGCGGAACGGCTGGCCCAGATCGAAACGCGCGATAATGGCAAGCTGATTGCGGAAATGCGCGGGCAACTTAACTATCTGCCCGCTTATTACCGCTATTTCGCGGGGCTGGCGGATAAAGTCGAGGGCAGCGTTCTGCCCATCGACAAGCCGATGATGCACGCCTTTACGCGTCGGGAGCCGTTGGGCGTGATCGCCTGCATCACGCCGTGGAATTCGCCGCTGCTGCTGCTCGCGTGGAAGCTCGCGCCCCTGCTGGCGGCGGGCAACACCGTGGTCATCAAGCCGTCCGAACATGCGTCCTGCTCCACGCTGGCCTTTGTCGAGCTGTTCGAACGAGCGGGGTTCCCGGCGGGCGTCGTCAACACCGTCACCGGCCTGCCGGGCGAATGCGGCGAACCGCTGGTACGGCACCCGGACATTGCAAAGGTCGCCTTCACCGGTGGTGAGCCTGGCGGCATCGCGGTCTACCGCTCCGCTGCGGACAACCTCAAAAAGGTCACTTTGGAACTGGGTGGCAAGTCGCCGAACATCATCTTCGGTGACGCCGATCTCGAACGTGCGGTCTATGGTGCGGTGTCGGGCATCTTCGCTGCTTCCGGCCAAACCTGCATCGCCGGTTCGCGCCTCCTCGTCCAGCGCGACGTCCATGACGAAGTGGTTGACCGGCTCGTCGCGCTGGCGGGCACCGCCCGGATTGGTGACCCAAAACTCGTCGATACACAGGTCGGGCCGGTCACGACGCTGGCGCAACGTGGCAAAGTGCTCGAACACATCGCCGGTGCGCGGCAATCCGGGGCGGAATGCGTGCTGGGCGGGGACGTACCCACAATCCCCGGTTTTGAGGATGGCTGGTTCGTTCAGCCCACCATTTTCACCGGCGTGAACAACAACATGCCGATCGCGCGTGAAGAAGTGTTCGGCCCGGTCCTCGCCATCATCCCCTTCGATGACGAGGATGAGGCTTTATCGATCGCCAATGACAGCCCCTATGGGTTGGCCGCTGGCGTCTGGACGCAGGACATTGGCCGCGCCATTCGCATGTCCGAACAGGTCGAAGCAGGCACCGTGTGGGTGAACACCTACCGCGCCGTCAGCTTCATGGCTCCCTTTGGCGGGATGAAGCGCAGCGGTATCGGTCGCGAAAGCGGACAGGAAGCAATGGACGAATATCTCCAGACCAAAAGCGTCTGGATCGACCTCGGCAATCCTGTCGCCAACCCCTTCGTGATGAGGTAGGCGCGTGAAGATCACGGACAGGCTGGCAGCTTTTGCGCCGAGATTTCGGTTGCTTCGCTGCCGACTGACGTGATCGAACGCACGCCACTTTTGCTGCTCGACCTGATCGGTTACGCCAGCCTTGTTCATGACCGTGCATGCATCGGGATTGGCCCGGGGTGAAGCCAGAGTGTTTGGCGACGCGGCCAGCTATGGTCCGGCGGGCCGCTTAATTGTCGGCCCGCAGCCGCCTTGCGCGCTCCACCACCGGCAGGTCTATCATCCGCCCGCGCCAGCTGACCACGCCGCTATCGCCGCGCCCCTCCCACGCCTGCAGGATTGCACGGGCTTCGTCCAGGTCCCGCTCGCTGGGCCGGAATGTCTCATTCGCGATCATGACCTGGGCCGGATGCACGCAGATCGCGCCGTTGACCCCCCACCGCCGCCCGGCCTCCGCTGCCGCGCCATAGGCATCGCCGTCCGCATAGGCCGCGATGGAGATCGGAACGGCCAGTGCCATCAGGTCATGCGCGTGCGCGGCCAGCGCAATCTGACGCGATGGCAAATCCAGCAAATCCGTCGTGGGACTGACCCCCATGCCCAGCGCAAGGTCCTCTGACCCCAGCGCAAGGCCGATCATCTGCGGAAATGCCGCCAGCGCAGGCAAATTGACCAGGCCGGGCGCGCTTTCGACCAGACCGACCAGGCCGGGAAGGTGGGGAAGCTGCCGCTCCGCAGCCAGTTCGGCAATCATCTCCCATAGGACGGACAGCCGATCCACCTGCTCGCAGCCGGGCACCATGATCGCTACGACGCCGGGACGCAGCGCCGCCTCCAGATCGGCCATGGCATCGCGCCAGCCAGCGTTGATGCGAACCACCACCTGTTGGCCCTGCGCCGTCAGCGTCGCAATGGCGTCAGGCAATGCCGCGCGCGCGCCAGCCTTGGCGTGGGCCGGGACTGCATCCTCCAGGTCCAGAATCACGGCATCCGCGCCGCGCGTCGCGATCGTCGCGATCCGTTCCGGCTGATCCGCGCCGACAAACAGCAGAGACCGCCAGCCCGGATTGGGCATCCTGGCCATCACAGCGTTTCCACCCGCGCCTGCATCGCCAGCCCGCCGGCATGATCGATTGCCATCAAAGCGCCGCCCTTATCCTCAGGGGACAGGCCCAGCGTGAAAGCGTCCCCCGCAAAAACGGGGCGCTGTGCGCGGAACGAAAAACTTGCGACCTGCGCGGCTGGATCGTGGCGAAGATAATGGTCCATCAACAGCGTGGCCAGGAAGGGACCATGGACGACCAGTCCCGGATAGCCTTCGACGTCGCGACTATAGGGCAAGTCATAATGAATGCGGTGCGCGTTGAAGGTCAGCGCGGAATAGCGGAATAGCTGCGCCGGGTCGGCTGTCAGCGACCGTGCAACCGGCGGTACTTCTGTACGTGCGTCGGGCGGCGGCGGCGCGCTGTTGCGTCCGGCTTCCCGATAAACAATATCCTGTTCTTCCTCGACGCATACTCTTCTATCTACGCTCAACACGTGGCGCAGCGTGACGAATTGCATCCGGCCGGACCGGCCCTGCTTATCCGCGACGGACAACTGGCGCGTTTCACGAACGACTTCGCTGCCGATCGGGATGGGTGCGGCAAAATGCACCCGGCTACCCGCCCACATGCGGCGTGGCAGCTCCTCATCGTCCCGCCGCGGATGACCGTCCTGTCCCATCTCCCCCTGCCGCGTATCCGGCGGAAACAGCAGCCAGTGCGCCAGCGGCGGCAGTTCGCCCGGTCGCCAGGGCGGCGTCTGATGATCCAGAAGCGCGGCCAGCAAATGCGCATGGCGGGCAGCGGCGATATCGACGCTCCGGCTTGCCGCCGCGCTCATGCAAATTCCGCCCGGATCGCGTCGTCGTCCGCTCCCAGCGCGGGGACTGGCAGCGCGGTCGGCTCCTCTCCATCCCACTGCACCGGTGGCGCGGGCAAATCGACGGGGCCGCTGGGCGTGTCGGCAGTGACGCGGCGAAGCTGGCTGTGCCGTGACAATCCATCGACGCCGCTCAGCCGCGCCCATGCCGTCCCCGCCGTTTCCAGTCGGGCAATCAGCGCGTCGGGCATTTCCGCGCCAAAGATGCGGCCAACCATCGCGTCAAGTTCCGTCCGGTTGGCGCAGCGCAGCCCGTTCGACGCATAGCGCGGGTCGGTTGCGAGCGACGCGTCCAGCAGCACCGCCTCACAGAATTTCGCCCATTCCCGTTCATTCTGGATCGATACGACCAGCTGCGATCCGTCCGCCGTTGGGAAGGCGCCATAGGGGGCGATGGACGGATGTTTCAGACCGGCGCGCGCAGGCGCCTTGCCGCTATAATCATAATGCAGCAGGGGCACCGTCATCCAATCCGCCAGCCCGTCGAACAGGGATATGGCGATGCCGCGTCCCTTGCCCGTCTTGTCCCGCTCTATCAGAGCTTGCAGGATCGCGGCGTGCGCGTTCATTCCGCACGCGATATCCGCGACGGAAACACCAACCCGCGCCGGTCCCTCGTCAGTGCCAGTGATGCTGGCCAGCCCGGCCTCGCACTGGATCAGGAAATCATATGCCTTCATCGCAGCCGCCGGTCCGGTTTCACCATAGCCTGTTATGTCGCAGGTGATGAGGCGCGGATATCGGGCGCGAAGGTGGGCGGATCCAAAACCCGACCGCGCAGCGGCGCCGGGGGCCAGATTCTGGACGAACACATCTGCCTTCGCCAGCATCCGTTCCATCAGGGCAGCGTCGGCGGGGTCTTTAAGGTCGATGCGCAGCGACTGCTTGCCCCGGTTCAGCCAGACGAAATAGGCGCTTTCGCCATGCGCGACGGCGTCGTAGCCGCGCGCGAAGTCGCCCTCCGTCCGTTCCAGCTTGATGACACGCGCGCCTGCTTCTGCCAGCCGCGATGTGCACAGCGGGGCGGCCACCGCCTGTTCGAGCGAAACGACCAACAAGCCTTGAAGCGCGGTGCCCATCAGAAGCTTTTCGGCAAGCCCAGCACATGCGTCGCTACATGGCTGAGGATCAGGTTGGTGGAAATGGGCGCGACTTGATACAGCCGCGTCTCGCGGAATTTGCGTTCGATGTCATATTCTTCCGCAAAACCAAAGCCGCCATGGGTCTGCACGCACATGTCGGCGGCATACCATGATGCTTCGGAGGCCAGCATCTTGGCCATGTTCGCCTCCGTGCCGTGCGTCACCCCTGCATCGAACAGAGCCGCGGCCTTGTCCACTATAGCCGCCGCCGCGGTGGTCTGGACATAAGCGCGCGCGATCGGAAACTGAACGCCCTGATTCTGGCCGATCGGGCGACCAAATACCGACCTGTCCTTTGCATAGGCGCTGGCGCGATCAATGAAGAAGCGCGCATCTCCAATACATTCCGACGCGATCAGGATCCGCTCTGCATTCATGCCCGACAGGATGTAGCGGAACCCCTTGCCTTCCTCACCGATCAGATTTTCCGCAGGCACGCGCAGATCGTCGAAGAACAGCTCGGTCGTGGCATGGTTCAGCATCGTGCGGATGGGTTGGATGGTCAGGCCATTGCCCACTGCGTCGCGCATGTCGACCAGCAGGACGCTGATGCCGTCCGTTGGCTTGGCGCATTCGTCGCGCGGGGTCGTGCGCACCAGAAGGACCATCAGGTCGCTATGTTCGGCCCGGCTGATCCAGATCTTCTGGCCATTGACCACATAATCGTCCCCATCGCGCCGTGCGAACGTGCTGATGCGGGTCGTGTCCGTCCCGCTCGTCGGCTCCGTCACGCCAAAGGCCTGCAGGCGAAGCTCCCCCGACGCGATCCTTGGCAGGTAACGGGCCTTCTGCTCTTCGGACCCATGGCGAAGCAATGTGCCCATCGTGTACATCTGGGCATGTGCAGCGCCACCGTTGCAACCGGACCGATGCACTTCTTCCAGCACTGCGGTCGCGGCGGACAGACCCAGCCCCGACCCGCCATATTCTTCGGGGATCAGCACCGACAGCCAGCCTTCCTTGGCCAGCGCCGTCACGAATTCCGTGGGATATTCCCGTTCAGCGTCCAGCCGCTGCCAATAGGCGCCCGGAAACCGCGTGCAGAGCCGACGAATGCCCTCGCGGATATCTGAAAAAGTCTCGTCCTGTCCGGGGGTGCCCATGTCATTCCTATCATATTCGATCGGTCGCCGGGTTACCCCGCCCATGGCAAAGGGAGAATTACAGATATCCGAACCAGCTATACAATTATCCTATGAAACAGCAGGAGCCATACCTTCAATGACGGCCTAACCGCTCGCCAGTTCACCATAGGCGCGGCGTCCGACAAAGGCCATGACCGCCGCCGTCGTGCTGGCGATCGCTGCCACCAGAGCCAGCGGCAGCGCGATGTTGCCGCTGGCGCCGAAAAACAGCCTGTCGAGCAGCGGAATGATCGCCGATCCCGCTGTAAGACCGATCAACGAATTGGCCAGCAGGAACAGAGCGGAATTGGTCGCGCGCATACGCGGCGGCGTGGCCAGTTGCAGGGCTGCGACGGCACAGCCAAAATAGGAATTGAAGAAGAAACAGGCTGGCGCGAACAGCAATAGCACGGTCCACTGCGTCGGCATCAGCGGCGCAAGCGTCGCCGGGATCGCGGTCCCTGCGGCCGCCATGGCGACAACACGCAGATTGGCGTCCGGTCGGCCACGCAACGCCATCCGTTCCGACAGGAGCCCGCCACAGACAGATCCAGCGCTTCCCAAGATCAGGAAAATAAGGCCCAGATATCGTCCTGCTTCGCCGGGAGACAGGCCGAAATTGCGGATCAGCAGCGAAGGATACCAGGCGGTCATGCCATATCCCATGACTCCCAGCAGGCAGGAGGATACATATATGCTGGCAAAGACCTTTGGGTTGCGACCGAAATGCGCGAACATCGCGCGCAGGCCAATGTCGGCATCTTTTGCCTTATGACCCATCGCGATCATTGTCGGCGTCTGTTTCCCGCCGCGCGGTGGCTCCCGGACCAACGCTACCAATATTGCGACGATAATGCCCGGACTGGCGACGATCAGAAAACTGGCTTGCCATGACCGCATCGTGCCGAACATGCCCAGGTTGACCGTATTGCGCGTGCCGACCAGGTCGATCACCGCGCCGCCGATCATCAGCGCCAGCCCGCCGCCTATGGTGATCCCCAATGTGTAGATTGCCATCGCGCGGGCCAGCTTATGCCTCGGATAGGCGTCGCTCAGAAAGGAGTGCGCGGACGGCGATAGCGTGGCTTCGCCCATGCCGACGGCCATCCGTGCCGCGAACAGCATCGGATAGTTGCTGGCAAGTCCGCACAGAGCCGTGGCCGCGCTCCAGAACGCCACGCCAACGGTGATGATCCACTTGCGCGGCCAGCGATCGGCCAACAGACCAACCGGCACGCCCAGAATGGCGTAGAGCAATGCAAAGGCCATCCCCTGCAATAGGCCCATTTGCAGGTCGCTGATGTCCAGGTCGCGCCGGATCGGATCGACCATCAGGCTGAGAATCTGTCGATCCACGAAGGACAGCACATAGGCGAGCAAGAATGCCGCCAGCGCATAATTGGCCTGCCGGTTCGACAATCCCTGCCCTGCAGAGCCGCATACGGTGGACAACTATTCTATCCTTTCCGGTGCGGCAGGATGGGCCGGGGGAAACATGTCCCGGTCGTTATATCAATCGGTAAGGGCCGCAAAGGGCGATATATTGTCCTTACGATTTCGCCGCCACCCGTGCGAACGGCACAACAGCCCATATCGACAACAGCGCATCAAGCTGAAGTGTCATCAGTGTCACTTTACCTGATTTTCGCCGGTAAAGTGACATGGGTGATTTTTGTTCTCGCCAATTCCCATAGGGGATTCACATCGAGTCGCGATGTGCTAGATTCCTGATATGTTCCATCAGCCAGACCTATTCGATCAGCCGCGTCCTCCCATTCTGGCCCCTGATTTGCCCGCCTTGGTCGAGCGGATTTCATCAGTCTCCAAGCGGCCTCGATACGCGCTCCTCGTCCTGAACCTGATAGCGAAGGCCGCAGGGACTAATGGCAGTCTGGGTCCATATGTGCCGGCTGATTGCGGCATGGTGCCTGTCCGGGACTGGTTATGCCAGGCGCTTGCGCCGCTTGCCAATCGGGACTGCCGCCGCCTCGCCATGGTCGAAACGGTGCGGGCGGAATTGGCGCTAGGCGCATCGGGCGGCACCCCTGATGCAGAACGCCGCGTGGAGGAGGAGGTCCAGTCTCGCATCATGCGCTCTGGTCGAACCAACATCAGCCGGGCCGTTTCGGACCTCGTGCGGGCAGGTTTATTGCGTCGCCACTATCAGGGCTATCGCATTGACCATGCCAATAGGGGAGCCCAGCGAGAGGCGGTTTACACAGTGGTGCCCGAAGTCCGCCGCGCACTTTCTCGTCCCTGCTGATGCTCTACGCCTCACTTCCGGGATTCCATGACGCCTTGCCGAAACGATCCCGCAGGAACGCGACAAAGGCATCGACGACGGGCGGGCGGAAAGCCGCGCGCGGATAGACCGCGTGCACGCCCAGGTCGCCGGGGCCTTCCCAATCGTTCAGCACCCGCACCAGCTTCCCCTCCGCCAATTGATCGCCCACGTCCCAGAGCGACCGAAAGGCGATACCCACGCCTGAAAGAGCCAGTTCGCGTACAATCTCGCTGGAGTTGGTGCGGACATGGCTGCGCCCTTCGACCAGCTTGCGGGATCGCCCGTTGACCAGTCTCCATGGCAATTGCCCATCCGCCGCCAGCAACCGGTGCCGGGTCAGTTCCTCGATCCGTTCTGCCCTGCCATGTTCCGCAAGATAGGCGGGACTGGCGCATAATATCCGCCTGTTGGGGGCCAGCAACTGTGCGTTCAGGCTGGCGGGCACCTCACTCGTGATGCGGATCGCGACATCCACTTGCTCGGACAGCAGGTCGACATAGGCGTCCGTCAGGTTCAACTCCAATTCGACGCTGGGATACGCCTTCAGGAAATCGCCAACATGGGCCGCGACATGCAGGCGGCCAAAGGATGTCGGCGCCGATATGCGGAGCGGCCCCGACGCCGTGCGCAGTCGGTTTGTCACGCGGTCTTCCGCCTGGGCGATGGCGTCCAGGATTGCCACGATGTCCCGGTGCAGGGTCGCGCCTTCCTCGGTCAGCGCCAGCCTGCGCGTAGTGCGGTGGACCAGCCTGACGCCCAGCCGGGCCTCCAGCCTCGCGATCCGCTTCGACATCATGGCGGGAGAGATCATCAGCAGACGGCCCGCCGCCGACAGGCTGCCTGCTTCTACCGCCTTGGCGAACAGTTCATAGTCGGGGTCCATCATCCATCTTTTCCCCAAAGGAAAATATACTTATCCTTTTTGTCGTCTAGTGCGATGGTGACGGCAGGTCTATAGGCTGGGACGACAGAGTGGAGGAACTGATGCACGACCGGATCGACAAGGCTGGCCTTCAGGTCGCGCCAGAGCTGGCGCAGTTCATCGATGATCGAGCGCTGCCGGGGACTGGCGTCTCACATGATCGCTTCTGGGCCGGGGCCGCTGACATTTTCGCCCGCTTCAGCCCTCGCAACGCGGCATTGCTGGACAAGCGGGACGAGTTGCAGTCACGGATCGACGCCTGGCACCAGCAACGCGCCGGGCAGGCCGTGAATGGAGAGGACTATCACGCGTTCCTGACCGACATCGGCTATCTGGTGCCAGAACCGTCACCTTTCACCATAGGATCGACAGGGGTCGACGACGAACTGGCGCGGCTTGCCGGGCCGCAACTGGTGGTCCCGATCCTCAATGCCCGCTTTCTGCTGAACGCCGCCAACGCACGGTGGGGCAGCCTCTACGACGCGCTTTACGGGACTGATGCCATCCCCGGCGCGCCATCGGGCCAGGGTTATGATGCCGTGCGTGGCGATCAGGTCATCGCTTGGGCGAAGGCGTTTCTGGACAGCGCAGCGCCACTCGCAAAGGGTAGCTGGGCCGAATGGACGGGGGGTGTTCCCGCGCTTCGCGACCCGGCGCAGTTTGTCGGTCGGGCGGGCGACAATATCCTGCTGCGCAACAATGGGCTGCATATTGAATTGGTGATCGACGCCGCTCATCCGGTGGGGCGCGATGATCCGGCGCATCTGGCCGACATCATGCTGGAATCGGCGCTCTCCACCATCTGCGACCTGGAAGATTCGGTCGCGGCGGTCGACGCCGTGGACAAGGTCGCGGCCTATGCCAACTGGCTGGGCCTTATGAAGGGCGACCTGGAAGACAGTTTTGAAAAGAATGGCGCGATGATGACGCGCCGCCTGCACGCAGATCGCCACTATGTCGCGCCCGATGGCAGCCGCTTTACCCTGCCGGGCCGGTCGCTACTGTTCGTCCGCAATGTTGGCCACCTGATGACGACGCCCGCCATCCTGCTGCCCGATGGCGGGCAGGCGCCCGAAGGCATATTGGACGGGATTGTCACCAGCCTGATCGCGCTGCACGACCTCAGGCGCAACGGCGCTCTCGTCAACAGCCGCGCGGGCAGCATCTATATCGTCAAGCCCAAGATGCACGGTCCCGAAGAGGTCGCCTTCACCAACGACCTGTTCGACGCGATTGAGGATGTGCTGAGGCTGGACCGCCATCAACTCAAGGTCGGTGTGATGGATGAGGAACGGCGCACGTCGGCAAACCTCGCCGCTTGTATCCATGCCGTGCGCGACCGTATCGTCTTCATCAATACGGGCTTCCTCGACCGCACCGGGGACGAAATCCACACGTCGATGCAGGCGGGTCCGATGATCCGCAAGGGCGATATGAAGGCTACGCCCTGGATCAAGGCCTACGAAGACCGCAATGTGCAGATCGGCCTTGCCTGCGGCCTGTCAGGCCGGGCGCAGATCGGCAAGGGCATGTGGGCAGCGCCTGATCGCATGGCCGACATGATGGAGCAGAAAATCGGTCATCCCATGACCGGAGCGAACACGGCATGGGTTCCTTCGCCCACGGCGGCGACTTTACACGCAACCCATTATCATCAGGTCGATGTCTTCGCCCGGCAGGCCGAACGCCTGACCGAACCCGTCGCCAGCCTGGACGCGCTGCTGACCATTCCGGTCGCGGCGGGCGCGAACTGGTCCGATCAGGATATTCGCGACGAGCTGGACAATAATGCCCAGGGCATATTGGGCTATGTCGTCCGCTGGATCGATCAGGGCGTGGGCTGTTCCAAGGTCCCGGACATCCACGACATCGGCCTGATGGAGGACCGCGCGACGCTGCGTATCTCATCCCAACATCTGGCTAACTGGCTGCTGCATGGCGTTTGTTCCGCAGAGGAAGTGGACGCGGCGCTGCGCCGGATGGCGGCAAAGGTCGATGCGCAAAATGCGGGCGATCCGCTCTATCGTCCCATGAGCGGGAATGAGGAACGCAGCCTTGCCTTCCAGGCGGCGCGGGCGCTGGTGTTCGAAGGGATCACCCAGCCGAACGGCTATACCGAACCGCTTTTGCACAGCTTCCGCGCGAAGGCGAAAGGCGCAGGATAAACAGCAAGGTGCTCCTGCGTAGGCAGAAGCCCGGTTCCGCCGCCTCAAACCGGCTCTCGCCTCCGCAGGAGCACCGACTACCTCAGTCAGTCAGGCTGCGCACGATCGCCCTGGCCGCGCGGGTAACATCGTCCCACGTCTCGTCAAACCCCGCTTCATCGCCGAAATAAGGGTCCATGACATCGGTTCCCTCACGACCCAGGACGATGTCCATCAACAGGCGCAGCTGGGCCGTTCCATCCGATGGCCGGATCTGCCGCAGATTGCGGAGATTCTCCCGGTCCAGCGCGAAAATATGGTCGAAGCGATGAAAATCCTGCGCCATGACCTGCCGACCGCGATAGCGCGAAATATCAGCGCCGTTTCGCAGCGCGACGGCCTGCGCGCGCGGATCGGGCGGGCAATCGACATGCCAATCCCCGGTGCCTGCGGAATCCACCATGATCGACAGCCCAACCCGTTCCGCTTCAGCGCGCAACGCCGCCTCCGCCAGGGGAGACCGGCAGATATTGCCCAGGCAGACAAACAGGACAGATGCCGTCATCCTTCCGCCGCCGCGGTGCTCAGGCCCAGCTGGGGCACGCCGATCGATCGCCGCCCGCCAAAGTCGGTTCGCGCGACGATGACGCCTAGTTTTTCCATATAATCGATCAACCGCCGCACCCGGCCCGGCGAACTGGTGCCATAGGCGCGCGCAAGTGCGGCGTCGCCGGGGCAGGGCAGACCCTCCATCGCGGCGCGGGCGACCAGCAGGAACGGGGCCAGCATGTCTTCGGGCAGCGGCTCGGCCGCGCGCATCGCGTCTCCCCATCTGGGGTCCGCGGCATCGAACATCCCTGCCTGCGCCATGGCAAAGCGTTTGCGAAACGCAGGCAGATCCAGCGGCGGCAAACGCAGCCCCTTCATCCGGCAACGCACGCCAAAATCTTGATAGAGGGTCGATACGCTTGGCTGTGATTCGCCCAGATCGGCGACGATTTCCTCCAGCACTGCGATCACCACCGGCTCGTTCTGGCCGAAATCAAGTTCGGGCGCGGCTGGCTTGGCCGATGGCGTCGCCGCCAGCGCGCGCATCAACTCCTCCGCAGGCAGTGGCGGCGGATCGGCACGCGGCGGGGAAGGGGGCAGCGCGTCCTCCGCTTCGGCCCCGGCGAACAGCAATTCCTGCATGTCGCCCGTCGCCGCCACGGGCGGTGGCATCAGCTTGTGGGTGCCGCCGCGCGTGCTGGTCTTCACCGCGCCGATCTTCACTGCAACCGGGCGGCGGCAGATGGCCGGGCCAAGCGCCAGGAATCGCCCGCGCTCAAGGTCGCGTATCTGTTCGGCCTGACGACGCTCCATGCCCAGCAAGTCCGCCGCGCGCGCCATGTCGATGTCCAGGAAGGTCCTCCCCATCAGGAAGTTCGATGCCTCCGCCGCGACATTCTTGGCCAGCTTCGCCAGCCGTTGCGTCGCGATCACCCCTGCCAGCCCGCGCTTGCGCCCCCGGCACATCAGGTTGGTCATCGCCGCCAGGCTCAAACGGCGAGCTTCGTCCGACACGTCGCCCGCGGCCACGGGCGCGAACATCTGCGCTTCGTCCACCACGACCAGCGCCGGATACCAATGATCGCGCGGAGCGTCGAACAGAGCGGACAGGAATGTCGCGGCGCATTTCATCTGCGCTTCCAGCTCCAGTGAGTCCAGGCTCAGCACGACCGATGCGCGATGTTCACGAATCCGCGTCGCCATCTTGGCGATTTCGCGTTCGTTATAGTCGCCCGCGTCGATCACCACATGGCCATATTCGTCCGCCAGCGTAACGAAGTCGCCTTCAGGGTCGATCACCACCTGCTGGACCAGTGCGGCGCTTTCTTCCAGCAGGCGGCGCAGAAGGTGGGACTTGCCCGACCCGGAATTGCCCTGGACGAGCAGACGGGTGGCGAGCAATTCCTCGACATCGACCAGAACGGCGTTGCCGTTGCCGTCGGTCCCTATGCTGATGCTAGCGGTCACATGCGTCCTTTGGCCCAGGCGGTGGGATTCGCGCAAGGGCGCTGACCGGCGGCAGGCAGATGATGCAACGAAAGGTTGACCCTGCGGTTGTTGCAGAGCAGCATTGCGCCATGGCTGTAACCTCTCCCCCAACCGCCCCCGCGATCGCACAGAACCCCGACATCCGCTACCTCGCTCGCCTGCTGGGCGACGTGATCCGGGCCTATGGTGGGGACAGTCTGTACCGCCAGACGGAATATATCCGATCGGCATCGGTGGACCGGGCGCGCGGCCTTCATGGCGCCGATGTGGTCGATACGGGTCTGGATGCGCTCAGCCTGGACGATACCCTCTCCTTCGTGCGCGGATTCATGCTTTTCTCAATGCTCGCCAACCTGGCGGAGGATCGTCAGGGCGTTGCGGCAGAGCCGGGCGCGGACGTCGCTTCGGCGCTTGAACAGCTGGAATCGCACGGGATCGACCGGGACGCGGTGATCGACCTGCTGTCCAATGCGCTGATCGTGCCCGTGCTGACGGCTCATCCGACCGAAGTACGGCGCAAGAGCATGATCGACCATCGCAACCGCATCGCCGAATTGATGCTGGCGCGGGACGCGGGCAGGACGGAAACGCCCGATGGAGAAAATCTGGACGAGGCGATTTTTCGCCAGATCGCCTTATTATGGCAAACCCGCCCGCTGCGTCGTGAAAAGCTGTTCGTTCAGGATGAGATCGACAATGTCCTGACTTATTTCCGGGACGTATTCCTGCCGGTACTGCCTGCGCTTTACGCTCGCTGGGAAAGGGTGCTGGGTGCCCGCCCGCCCAGCTTTCTGCGGGTCGGCAACTGGATCGGCGGCGACCGGGACGGCAATCCCTTCGTACAGGCGCCGCAATTGCGGTCAGCCCTTGGGCGGGGCTGCGAGGTCGCGCTGCGTCACTATATGGACGACCTGCATGCGCTGGGCGCGGAGCTTTCGTTGTCGACCGAACTTGCGCATGTGCCGCAGTCGGTGCTCGACCTTGCCGACCGGAGCGGCGACATATCCGCCAGCCGTCGGGATGAGCCCTATCGCCGCGCCATCTCCGGTATCTACGCCCGGCTCGCCGCCACCTACCGCGCCCTGACGGGCAGGGAGCCGCCGCGCTCCTCCACGCTCAAGGGCGAAGCCTATGCGGGGCCTGCGGACCTGCGCCGTGACCTTGTCACGGTGGCGCAGGGGCTGGCCAGCGAAGGCAATGGCGCGCTAGCGAGCGGCGGGGCATTGGGGCGTCTGATCCGGGCGGTCGAAACCTTTGGATTCCACCTCGCGACGCTGGACATGCGGCAAAATAGCGACGTGCACGAACGTGTCGTCGCCGAACTGTTGAGGGCGGCAGGTGTGGAGCCTGATTATGCGGCGCTGGATGAACCAGCGCGCGTGACATTGTTGCGCCGGGAACTCGCCAGCGCCCGTCCGCTCGGCTCCCGGTTCGAAGATTATTCGGAAGAAACCGCGTCCGAACTCGCCATCGTGCAGGCAGCGGCAGAGGCGCACCGCATCTACGGCCCGCAATGCATCACCCACTACATCATCTCCAAGGCGGAAAGCGTTTCGGACCTGTTGGAAGTGAACATCCTGCTGAAAGAAGCCGGGCTGTGGCGCGCTGGCCGCGATGGTGCGACCTCGCAGGCCGCGATCATGGCGGTGCCCTTGTTCGAAACGATCGCCGATCTTGAAGCCGCGCCCGCGATTATGTCCGCTTATTTCGACCTGCCCGAAATCGCGTCCGTCGTGCAGAAGCGCGGCCATCAGGAAGTCATGATCGGCTATTCGGACAGTAACAAGGACGGCGGCTACATCACATCGACCTGGGGATTATATCAGGCGAGCAAGGCCCTCGCGCCCGTTTTCGCCAAGGCAGAAACGGCGATGCAGCTGTTTCACGGACGCGGCGGGGCCGTGGGACGCGGCGGCGGGTCATCCTTTGCCGCGATTCAGGCGCAGCCCAAGGGCACGGTGCAGGGCCGCATTCGCATCACCGAACAGGGTGAGGTCATCGCCGCCAAATTCGGCACGCGCGATGTCGCCATGACCAATTTGGAGGCGATGACCAGCGCGACCCTGCTCGCCACGCTGGAACCGGAAGGGATTTCGGACAGGGATGCCACGCGCTTTGCCGATGGCATGGATAAATTGTCGCAAACCGCCTTCACCGCCTATCGCGACCTTGTCTATGGCACGGACGGGTTTTGCGACTTCTTCCGGGAACTGACGCCCATCCAGGAAATATCTGGCCTGAAAATCGGATCCCGCCCCGCCAGTCGGACCAAAAGCACGCGGATAGAGGATCTGCGCGCCATCCCCTGGGTGTTCAGCTGGTCGCAGGCGCGCGTAATGTTGCCGGGTTGGTACGGCGTGGGCCACGCGCTGGCAGCGTTCGAGGACAAGCCGTTGCTGGCCGATATGGCGCAAAGCTGGTCGTTCCTGCGGTCGGCCCTCGCCAATCTGGAAATGGTGCTGGCGAAGTCCGACCTCGGCATTGCCGCGCATTATCTGCCGCTGGTCGAAGATCAGGATCAGGGGCGTGCGATTTTCGACCGCATCCGGGAAGGGTGGAGCCTGACGCATGACGGCCTGCTCTCCTCCACCGGGCAATCGCGCCTGCTGGAAAAAAGCCCGAAACTGGACGCGTCCATCCGCCTGCGCCTGCCCTATATCGAACCCCTGAATCTATTGCAGATCGAATTGTTGAAGCGCCACAGGGGCGGGGAGCAGGACGCGCGCGTCAAGGAAGGGATCGAATTGTCGATCAACGCAATCGCGACCGCGCTGCGTAACAGTGGATAGGACCATCCTGCCGCCTCCCTTCATTCATTCACAACCAATTCAACCAACCGGCGTTATCGTCAGCAGCAGATGATATGAGGAGAAAGGCAATGACGTGGACCGGAAAAAGATTTCTGGCTGCGATAAGCCTTGCCGGTGCAGTCGCCTTGGGCGGCTGTGCCTATGACGACGGCTATTATGGTGGTGTGAGTGTAGGCAGCGGCTATTATGGCGGCGGCTATTACGACGATTATTGGGGTCCGGGCGGCTACGCGCCGGGCTATTATAGCGGCTGGTATAATAATTTCTATTATCCCGGTTCGGGCTATTATGTCTATGATCGGCGCGGCCACCGCCATCGCTGGAATGACGGTCAGCGCCGCTATTGGGAAAGCCGCCGCGAAGCAAGGCGCGGAGACGATGGCCGCCGTTGGCGCGAAGGTTTGCGGCAGCGACCAGACGGCAATCGTCAGGGCTGGCGCGGACGGTCGCAACGCGAAGGCAATGCGACGGCTACCCCCAGCAGGCCCCCCGTCGTTCGGGAGGAGTCCCGCTCCAATCGCGGCAATACGCGCGAATGGTGGCCGGGCGCCCAGCGGGGCGGCAATCAGCGCGATGGTGAAAGGTCGGGCCAGGATAGCCGTCGGGGTTGGCGCAACTGATGCGGGCATTGACGGGCGCAGCCGCGCTTCTCGCTAGCCTTTCGCTTGCCGCTTGCGACGGGCGGGAGGAAAGCGCTATCGACAATCTGGCCAATGGCGCGAACGCTGCGCAGGTGGAAAATGCTCTCCAGGCGGAAGCGCAAGCGGTGATGGAGCCGCTCTCGCCCCCTGCACCCGGCACGCCCGGCGGCCTTCCCGCCGCCGGGCAGCCCGTGGAGGAAGAAGGAGCAATCGATCCCAAGGGACCGCAGGGCGCGGCACAGGTCGTGCAGGGCTATTATGGCTTGCTGGAGGAACGCCGATTCGACGATGCGCAGGACCTGTGGAACGAACAGAGCGCTATCGGCGCGCAGGACGATGAACTTTTCGCTCGCCGGTTCCGGGGGTTCAGTGAAATCCACGCCAATGTCGGTGCGCCGGGTCAGGTCGAAGGCGCGGCGGGTTCGCTTTATGTGGTCGTGCCGGTTCAGGTCTATGGCCGCATCGCGATCAGTGGAAAGCCTTGGTACACCTTGCGGCAGATGACGCTGCGGCGCGTGAATGACGTTCCGGGATCAAGCAAGGCCGATCGCCGCTGGCACATCGAATCGATCGGGCCTTATGTGGCGCCCATCGAGGGTGAGGCGGACGTGGAAAACGCCGCCGCCCCGGAATAGGGCGTCCCCAGGCAGGGGAACAGGCGGCTCAGGCTTGAACCGCGCCATAGCCAGCTGCGGGATGTGAATCGCGCAGCTGGCTATGTATTTTGTCGCACCGCTTGTCGCGGAAAACCGGTTCCCCAATTTTCCACGCGATGTCTTGATCGTCAGGAAATCGTGGCGCTCACGATCTTGCCGGGGGTCCGGGGCGGTTCACCCTTGGGCAGCGCGTCCACATGCTCCATGCCGGACGTTACTTCGCCCCACACGGTATATTGGCCGTCCAGGAAGGTCGCATCGTCGAAGCAGATGAAGAACTGGCTGTTCGCGCTGTTCGGGTTCGACGAACGCGCCATGGAGCAGACGCCGCGGACATGCGGTTCACGGCTGAATTCAGCCTTCAGGTCGGGCAGTTGCGACCCGCCCATGCCGGTGCCGGTCGGATCGCCGCCCTGCGCCATGAATCCGGGGATGACGCGGTGAAAGACCACGCCGTCATAAAATCCGTCCTTGGCGAGCTTGGTGATGCGTTCGACATGGCCGGGCGCCAGGTCCGAGCGCAGCTTGATTACGACGTCGCCGCCGCTGTCGAGGTTGAGGGTTAGCGTTTCGTCGGCCATGAAAATCTCCTCTTTCGGGGGAGTGGGGGAATGTTGGTCCATATAGAGCGTTGGGCGGGGGATGGAAGCGCCTCAATCAACCTTTGAGGCATTGCATTTATCCCGCTCATGAGCAAAAGCAGCGGCATGTTACAGGAACCGGACAGTAGGGGACGCGATGAGCGAGCGAGCCGACATGGCCGAACCCCGGCCGGACGAACTGCCTGCTGACGGCAAGCATGAAGATCAGACGGAATCCCGCCATGACGAGGATGACCGGCTAAAGCGCGACTTCGTGTCCGCCGTGCTCGACGCGGTGGAAGAAGGCGACCGGGAATTGGCGCGGGATCTGGTGTCGCCGCTGCACCCCGCCGACATCGCCGACCTTCTGGAACTGACTCCATCCGACCGGCGCGGTGACGTCGCGGCGGCGCTGGGCGATCTGGTCGGCGCGGAAGTTCTGTCCGAACTCAACGATTATGTCCGCGACGACCTGATCGGAGCGCTGGCGCCGGAACAGGTGGCGGAATTTGCCGCCGAACTCGATACCGATGACGCCGTCGCCATCATCGAGGATATGGACGATGCCGACCAGCAGGCCGTCCTTGACGCGCTGGACCCGGAAGACCGCGCCGCGATCCAGAGCGCCCTCGCTTACCCTGAGGAATCCGCCGGTCGCCTGATGCAGCGCGACTTGGTCGCGGTGCCCGAACATATGACCGTGGGCCAGGTCATCGACTATCTGCGCGACAATGGCGACCTGACGCGCGACTTCTGGGAAATCTTCGTCGTCGATGAAGCGCATAAGCCGATCGGGACGTGCCAGCTAAGCTGGCTGCTGACCTGTCCGCGCCCCATCGCCATGGCCGACCTCATGAAACGGGAACAGACACTGATCCCGGTCGACATGGACCAGGAAGAAGTCGCGCTGCGCTTTCAGAAATACGCGCTGATCTCCGCGGCGGTGGTGGACAAAAGCGGTCGGTTGGTCGGCATGATCACGGTCGATGACATCGTCCACATCATTTCCGAAGAGGCGGGTGAAGATATTTTGCGCCTGTCGGGCGCGGGCGAAGGGGACATCAACCAGCCCATTCTCCAAACGGTGCGCACGCGGCTGTCCTGGCTGGTCGTCAATCTGGGGACGGCGATCCTGGCCGCGTCGGTGGTTGGACTGTTCCAGGAAACCATATCCAAATATGTCGTGCTGGCCGTGCTGATGCCGATCGTTTCGGGCATGGGCGGCAATGCGGGGACGCAGACCATGGCGGTCGCGGTTCGCGCGCTCGCCACCAATCAGCTGACCAGTTCCAACAGCATTCGTCAGATCATTCGCGAATTCCGCATCGCCTGCGCCAACGGGACGATGCTGGGGATATTGATCGGGATCGCGGTCGGGCTGATCTATGGCAATCCCGACCTGGGGCTGGTCATCGCCCTTGCCATGTTGATCAACAATCTCGTGGCGGGACTGGCCGGCATATTGGTGCCGGTGACGCTGGACCGGTTCAACATCGACCCGGCGGTGTCTTCGGCAGTGTTCGTCACCACGATGACCGATGTGATGGGATTTTTCTCCTTCCTGGGACTGGCGACAATCTGGGGCCTGTGACGGGGTTGACGGGCAAAGCCGAGCGCCCATCTTCATCCCATGCCGCTTCACATCACCAAGATCGCCTTTGGCAGCGAAAGCCCCGCAACGCTGCGCGCGTGGTTGGAAAGCCATCAGGAAGAGGCGCGCCTCACCACCCGCTATCTGCCCAAGCGCGCGGCGGAAATGGAGGGCGGATCGCTATACTGGATCCACGGACACAGGCTGGTCGGACGCAGCCCGCTGATCGGCTTTCAGGAAACAGGGCAGGGTCGCTTCTGGATCAGGCTCCAGCCCCGGCTGATCGCCGTGCGGGCCATGCCAAAGCGGGCGCATCAGGGCTGGCGTTATCTGGAGGGAGAGGACGCCCCGCCCGACCTGGGGGAAGGGGAGGCCGACGACCTGGACGCCATGCCCCGCGCCTTGCTGGGCGAACTGACGCGCCTGGGCCTGGTTTGACATCCACGACCTGACCGAAAGGGTGCCCGCCCTACGCTGCCTTGCCCCTCAGAGCCTTCTGCCGCCGCCTCTGGACCGAAGATCCAATGCCGAGCGATTCCCGGTATTTCGCCACCGTCCGCCGCGCAATGTCCATGCCCTTGGCGCGCAGCATGTCGACCAGCGTATCGTCCGACAGGATCGCTTCGGGTGCTTCGACTGCGATCAACGCCTTGATGTGGCTTTTCACCGCCTCGGCTGACACGCTGCCTTCTCCTCCCGAAGCCGCCACGCCGCTGGTGAAGAAATATTTCAGCTCATGGACGCCGCGCGGGCAGGACAGATATTTGTTCGATGTTACCCGGCTGACGGTCGATTCATGCATGCCGATGGCGTCTGCTACGGTCCTGAGCGTCAACGGCTTTAGATGAGCGACCCCCTTGTTGAAGAAGTCCTCCTGACATCGGACGATTTCGCTCGCGACCTTGATGATCGTCTTCTGCCGCTGGTCCAGCGCCTTCACCAGCCAGTTGGCGCTGGCCAGGCATTCCGCGAGCCACGCCTTTGACGCCCGGTCCTGCGGTCCTGATGACAGCTCGACATAATAGCTACGGTTGACCAGCAGGCGGGGAAGGGTGGCGCCGTTGATTTCAATCGCCCAACCGCCGGGCGTCGGGTTGACGAACAGGTCCGGCGTGATCGGGGTCGCGGTGTCGGTTGAATAGCGTAGGCCGGGCTTGGGATCATAGCCGCGCAGTTCGCGGATCATGTCGGCCATATCTTCTTCGTCCACGCCGCAAATCCGACGCAATTGGGGCAGCGCGCCCTTGGCCAGCAAATCCAGATTGTCGATCAGCTTCGCCATGCATGGGTCGTAGCGGTCGGCCTCCTTCGCCTGGATCGTCAGGCATTCGGCCAGCGACCGCGCGCCGACGCCTGCCGGGTCAAATCCGTGGATGACGCCCAGCACGCCCTCTACCTGCGTCAGCGGCATGCCCAGCCCATGGGCCGTCTCCAGCAGATTGGCCTCCAGATAGCCTGTTTCGCCAATCTGGCCGATCAACTGGGCGGCGATCAACAGGTCCATGCCCGACAGGGCGGCGCGCGCCTGATCCATCAGATGTTCCTGCAACCCCTGATCGGGATTGGCGAAGCTGTCGAAGTCAATCGCCTCGCCACTGCCACCCGGCAGCAGGTCGATGCCGCCCGATCCGACGGCGGCGGCCAAACCATCCGTAGGGCCATCGTCAATGAAAGTGTCCGCGCCATGATCGACATCCAGCGGCGCGTCCGCTTCGCCGCGTCCTTGCCCGATCAGCTCATCTACCCCGCCGGTCTCTGCCGCCAGAACAGGTTTATCGACCATCGCGTCGATCCCGTCGGCATTGGGCGCGCTATCGATGGGCGCTCCCGTTTCCAGAAGCGGGTTCTTTTCCAGCTCCCCCGCGACGAACGCATCGATTTCCAGATTGCTCAGCGCCAGCAGCTTGATCGCTTGCTGAAGCTGCGGCGTCATCACCAGCGACTGGCTTTGCCGTATGTCGAGGCGCGGCCCAAGCGCCATCAGTCGCGTCCTTCACCATCAGCAGGAAGGAATAAGCGCGCCCCCATATCAGAGCGAGAAATTCTCGCCCAGATACAGCCTTCGCACTTCCGCATTGGCGACCAGTTCGGTCGGGCTTCCCGTGAACAGCACCTGTCCGCCATAGATGATGCAGGCGCGGTCCACGATTTCCAGCGTTTCGCGCACATTATGATCGGTGATCAGGACGCCGATGCCGCGCGTCTTGAGCTGTTTCACCAGGTCGCGAATATCGGCGATAGACAGCGGGTCGATGCCTGCAAAGGGTTCGTCCAGCAGCACGATCGACGGGTCCGCCGCCAGCGCGCGCGCGATTTCGCACCGCCGCCGTTCGCCACCCGACAGCGCCATTGCCGAAGAATCGCGCAGCCGCGTCAATCCGAATTCGTCGAGCAATTGCGCCAGCCGGGCATCGCGCGCCGACTTGTCCGGCTCTGCCAGTTCCAGCACGGCGCTGATATTCTGCGCGACCGTAAGACCCCGGAAAATCGATGTTTCCTGGGGCAGATAGCCCAAACCCAATATGGCGCGGCGATACATGGGCAGGCCGGTCACATCCTGTCCGTCCAGGATGATGCGGCCATGGTCGGGACGCACCAGCCCCATCACCGAATAGAAGCAGGTCGTCTTGCCCGCGCCGTTGGGGCCCAGCAGGCCGACGACTTCGCCCTTGCCCACGGTCAATGACACGTCGGACAACACGACCCGCTTGTCATAGCTTTTGGCGATGGAAATGACGGACAGGCCTTCCCCCACTTCCTGGGGTGAAAGGCGCGATGCCGGGGCTGTTCTGTCCTGGATCGTCACGTCGTCCATCACTCATCCTTGCGGCCACTTAGGGAAGCGCAATAAAATAGGAACGCTCCCGTGGCAATTGGCAAGCTTTGTGCATGGGAAGGCCGTCGGAGCAAGGGGAAAATGCGCCACAGGCCATCTTGGGGCCATCGCAACGATGGCAAACTTCAAAAAAGTGGGCCCCCGAATGACCGGGGACCCACTTTCAATTCCAGGCGCTAAAATCAGCCAGGCTGATATTATTCTTCGCCATTGTCCTTGACCCCAACGGTAGGGACCTCGACGGTTTCTTCCTTAGTGCCGACCACGACTTCCTTGGAATCCACATCCACCTTGGGCAGGGCGCCGCCATCGACGCTGACTTCTGGCACATCGCCTCCGCTGACATCGGCTTTCCAGAAGCCGGTTGCGAACAAGATGCCCACGATCGCCAGGATCACGATCAACGCAATCGCGAGTGTGCGGCCCGTCCGGCTCTTGTGAACGACCACGCGGTCGCCATCATAAGGGTCTCGATGCACTTCAGCCATCACTATCCTCCTCTTGAGAGGGTGCAAACGGCTGTGATTGTGTTGAAGTTCCCAAAGCTGCAATTTCGTAACCGTGTGTCCACCGCGCGACCCCGGCGCAATCGATCTATCTCCCGAAAAATGTTTCCAATCATTGCCGCTTTGCATATGCACGACCCTTGGAAGGATGACGCCATGCTGGATCGCATTTTCACGCTGATCGCCACGCGCATTGCATCGGCAGCGGGTCAGCCGATGACGTTCGTGGCGGCGCTGGGCGTTATTATCATATGGGGCGTTACCGGCCCGGTCTTCGGCTATTCCGACACTTGGCAATTAATCATCAATACCGGCACGACCATCGTCACCTTCCTGATGGTGTTCCTGATCCAGAACAGCCAGAATCGTGACGCGGCGGCCATGCAGGCAAAGCTGGACGAACTGATCCGCGCCATCGGCCCGGCACGGGAACATTTCATCGGGATCGAGCATCGCTCCGCCAATGAAGTGGAAGCGATCCGCGCCGCGCTGGAAAAGGAAGTCGAAGACGGCGATGGCAAGGCTGCGACCACCAGCGACAGCGTGGAACATGTCCTTAGGCGTTTTTAGAGCCCGCCTTCCCGCGATCAGGCGCTCTCCACCAGCATGGACGGCGCCTTGGCTGGCCAGGCGTCATCCTTCAACACAGGCAACCGTTCGAACGCATCGGCGTCCAGCGTGAGCGTCAACCTGTCGCACCCGAAGCATATGTCAGCGCGGGCGACGGCGCGCAGAGTTTCCTGAATGCCACCGATGCCCCCCGACGCCACCACCACATAGCTAACCCCGCCGGTTTCGCACTCGATCAGCGCTTCTACTGCATTTCCGACCGGGTCGCCCGACCGGCTGTGGACTGGCATGCCCGCGACCCCGGTTGCAGTGAACAGCGTGGACGCGGCGGACCGGCGGCTCGCTTCCTGCGCCGCCTTGCCGCCATCCTCATAGGCGCGCTGCCGCCCAAGCCAACGCCATATCCCCACGGCGTTCACCAGCATCAGGAACAGGTTGGTCGCCAGCAAATTGGTCTGGCCGGTGGCGAACCCGACCGTCGACCAGGCGATCGAACCGACGGTGAACACCACAAACCCCCAACCAGTGATCCGC
Source organism: Sphingobium sp. ZW T5_29 (assembly GCF_044987515.1). Lineage (NCBI taxonomy): Bacteria > Pseudomonadati > Pseudomonadota > Alphaproteobacteria > Sphingomonadales > Sphingobiaceae > Sphingobium > Sphingobium sp. ZW T5_29. The sequence goes on along the minus strand of NZ_JBJDRM010000011.1, from coordinate 130,142 downwards.
GCGCCCAGATTGGCGGCAGTCATCATGGCGGCGATCATTGTCGCTATCGGCGCGACCCACCCTGCAATATCTTCCAGCATCCTGCCCACAACTCGCGGGCCGGGTGAAAGCTGCATGGCGCAGCGGCCCTCGTCATCACGCCAGGTCGCCGGATGGAACGAATGCCTCAACTTCCCGACGCGCTTTCCCTTCACCTTGTCTTGCGTGGCATAGCGGCAAAAATCCAGTGGGAACGCGCAGGCGTCGCGACCGTTGGCTCAGGGCAGAAGCAGCATATGGAGGCTTTCATGGACCCCAGGCGCATCAGCCTTGGCCTTGGCGTTTTCTCGCTGGCGCTGGGTGTGGCGGAAATCGCAGCAACCCGCCGTATCGCCCGCACATTGGGCGCCAACCATCGAACGGGGCGAAACACGCTTCGCGCATTTGGAGCGCGCGAGATGATTACCGGCGTTGGCCTCATGGCCGCACCCGCTCATTCGACCCTGATGTGGGGACGGGTGGCGGGCGACGCTCTGGATCTGGCCGCGCTGGGGCTGGCTGTGGGCCGTGCGCCTCGTCGCGGCGCAATATGGGGCGCGATCGCCTTTGCCGCCGGGATCGCGGTTGTAGATGCGCTGGTCGCCCGCTCACTCGACCGGCAAACTGGCCGTGCTTATCCATGGCGTGATGAAGACTATGGGGATTGGCGCGCATCGCCGACCGGACATGCCACAACGGTTGAACCTGAAGACATGCCCTTCATCCAGGCCCCTGAAGTGACCCGTCATTAACCATCCCGATCCAGGAGATAGATCACCATGTTACGCAAACTCGCGCTGCTCGCCGGAGCCGGACTGCTGGTCAAAAAGCTGTTGAACAACGAGCGGGGAAGATCGCAATTATCGCCGGGTCATAAGCCAACCGACCTTATGACTGACCACCACCCCGATGGCTCAATTCGTGCGGACGAACATTACCGCCCTGATCCCACGGCGCCAGTTGGTGCGCAGGATCGCGAAGGATTAAGGCCGGTCACCATGCCAGCGCCGCATGATCCGCCGGGTCGATAGGGCGGGCAGGCGAGCGAAGCTTAGCGATTGCGGTCCAGATAATCGGTGACAGCGCTAACGCTGTGACCAACATGTTCCACGGCGTCTTCCAACTGACGACGCGAAGCCTGCAGTCGCTGCGACCAATATTGAACTTCCAGGTCCGTCTTGATTTCGACATGTTTAAGATCGCGGGGAACGGGCGGCCCCCGGCGGTCGAGCGTGGGTTGAGCTATGCTGGCCATGGCCTGAAATCCTTCTGTCGACACAAGGTGCATCATGCCGACGTGACGGAAAGAGATACCTTTCTACGCGAACATGCTGCACCAACTTGTGCTTCTGTCAGCGCGTATCTGGGCGCCAGGTTCCAACAGAGCAGAACGGAAGCGCTAACATGTGTCAGCGTGCGTGCCGCGCCGGATAGACGGGGGCTGAACGAGCGGAGATTTTATCCCTTGCATGGGACGTTCTGTCGCAACAACCTCCACACTCCAACATAGGTGAAGGATAACATACACAGATTGGTCCACGACAATTTGGGGGCTTGAACAGGGACACATCCATGTTGAGCCAGGTTGCATTCAAAGAGCCGCAAGTCCATTTCCGCCCGCACCAGTTTCTGGCGCGTGAAGATGAAGAGCCTGCCGTGATTTTTCAAATCGATGAAGGCTGGGCTTGCCGTTATCGACTATTGTCCGACGGACGGCGACAGATTACCGCTCTTTATTTGCCGGGGGATTATTGCGATCCTCAATGGGCCTTGGGCGGAAAGCCATCACAACCGATAGTTGCGCTAACCAACGTCCGGGCTAGCTATTTTCCATGCAGCCCGCCTGCTGCGTCCGGTACGGGAGGGCCGTCGGCCTTCTGGCTCAGCCTCAGCGATATGATAGAGCGGCAGACCAACTGGATGGTGACCCTGGGCCGTAAGACCGCATTGGAACGGGTTGCGCATCTTTTGCTGGATCTGTTTGAACGTCTTCGCCGATCAGGCCTCGCCTATGGCCAGCAATGCGCGATGCCCCTGACGCAAACCGAGATCGCGGATATGACCGGGCTGACCCCCGTGCACGTCAACCGGACCCTTCAACTCTTGCGGGCGCGGGGGCTGGTGGAACTGCAGGCGAAATGGCTGCGTATTCCCGACCTGCGGGCCTTGCGTCAGGCGGCGGCGGTGCGAAACCAGGGCGCGACCGCCTGAAGCAATCTCCCTCGGTCAGGCCAGTTTCAGCCCTTCCTTGTTCATGCGGCGGGTCAGGTCGCCATTCCCGGCTTCGTCGAGCGCCAGTTTCAGGCGGGGAAACAACTCATCCTCCTCACGCCTGATATGCGCTTCTATATCGGATCGAAAATTGGACAGTTTCGCCTGAAAGGCGGCATGATCCTTCACCAGATCGCTTAATTCGTACAGATATTGTTTCACATAGCCATGGTCGCCGTTCAGGTCGTCGGCCTCGTCGCGCATGCCCGTCATTCGCATCGCTGCGTAGATGGCATTCTCTTCCTCCATGGCATGCTTGCCCAGCGCATGTTTAAGCTGCGTCAAAAGCATGGATCGGCGGCCCCTGGCGTCCGGCCCCGTCTCCTCCAGCTTGTCGAACAGGGTCAGCGCCATCTTATGTTCCAGCGCCAATGCCTTGTCCCAGTCGCCCGCCAGAGCGGTTGGCGCTTGAACCGCGAACTTACGCCCCGCCGCGCCCAGCAGCGCCAGCCCCGCGCCGATGCCCGCGCCGATCAAAGCGTCGCGACTGCCGCCATGTGTGATGCGATGTAAACTGGCCTGTGCGCCCATGATGTCCTCCAGTGCAGATGATGACCGAAGCAACGAGCACGGCGGACCAGCGTTCCCCGCAACCAGCTTCAGATCGAACGCAGATTGACCCATGTTAGCGAGCGACGGGACGCGCCCGACGATCAACGAGCCAATCGCACCATTTCGGCGAAGGTTTCGCCCTCGACGCCTCCATATCCCCGCCAAAACCACCGTTGCGGTTTCAGTTGGAAATGAATCGAAGGGGAATTGCTCTACCCCTGCCGCTTCCAGTGACATGGTTTCAGGGGTGGCGTTTGCATATGCGGTTGGGACGGCTGTGGGACGGGTTGGCGGTGGTCGCGGCCGCTTGCCTGCTGTCCAGCGTCCCGCAGGCGCGCGCGCAACTCGCCAATCCCGGCGCGGGTGCGGCCAGTGCCCCGGCGATCGATCGGAATCGGGCCGACCGCGTCGAACCGGACATTCAGCCCTCACCCGCCGCTCCCCGGCAACCCGCGCCTACCGTCAACCTTTCCCCCGCCGCGGAACCGGCCGCCAGCATCCGCCTGACCAGGGTCATATATATGGGCGCGTCGCTGCCAGCGGCCAGGCTGGACGCAGCGGTTTCGCCGCTGATCGGGCGTCCCCTGACGCGGGAGACGCTACAGGCCGTGGCGACGGCAGTCGGCGCGGCATATGCGCGCAGTGACATCGCCTATTATTCGGTGTCCATCCCGGCGCAGATCCCGGCGGCGGGCCAGTTGATCGTCCAGCTGGTCGAAGGGCGGGTGGTCGACTACCGGTTGGCGGGCCTGTCCCCCAGCACGCCTACCCGCCTGATCGACGCTCATATGCAGCGGATGATGCGCGACCAACCGCTCAGGAAATCGGTGCTGCAACGGACGCTGTCGCTATTGCGCGACATTCCGGGCCAGACAGTGGACGCCGGGGTCCGGCAGGGCGCGAAGGCGGGCGACCTGATCATCGATCTGATCGTCAAGCGCAAGCAGTTGCAGGTCGGGTTGCTGATCGACAATAGCGGCGTCACCAACGTGGTGAACGGCGTCCAGGCCCAACTGTCGATCACGGGCAACGGCCTGCTGCGCGAAGGCGACAGCACGCGCATCGCGGGCTATCTGCCTTTCTATCCCGAACGCTACCAGCTCTATTCGCTCAGCCACAGCACCCCGATCGGCAGCAACGGCACCACCCTGTCCGCCAATGTCGCACATGTCGAAACGCGGCAACGGGACGGCCTGATCAAGGGCGACGCGACGCTCGCGGGCATTTCACTCAGCCACCCCCTCATTCGATCGAACAGCAGCAACCTGACCATCACCGCCTCGTTCGACGGGGTGGACAGCAGCAACTATTATCTGGACCTGCGGTTCGGCGATTACAAAGCACGCGCCGTCAGGCTGGGCGCATCATGGTCGCATGCCAGCGAAAATGATGGAGAGGCAGCGTCACTGGTCGTCAGCCGGGGCGTGAACATATTGGGCGCAAAGCCCTTCACCGGATTTTCCGAAACCGGCTTCACGAAAGCGAACATGCAGGCCGTGGCGGTGCGCGGCCTGTCCAAGCGCCTGTCCGTCAAACTTTCGCTCAAAGGTCAATATAGCCGCGACCAACTGCCCGTGACGGAGCGTTTTTCGCTGGGCGGCAGGGGCGCGGGCATGGCGTTTCTCCTTGGCGTCCGCACTGCCGAGCAGGCCGCCGCCGCCGCCGCCGAAATCAGCTGGACCCTGCCGCCCAAGGTCATGCCGGTCAAAAACGCCGCAATCTTCGCCTATGCCGACGGCGCGGTCGCGCATTCGGTGGCGCGGCCCTTTTACGGGTTGCGAGCAGAAAATATGTCGCTCGCGTCCGTCGGAGGAGGCGCTCGCGTCGGGTTAGGCGGAAAATGGCGGGCGAGCGCTGAGGTCGCGCTGCCGGTAAAGCGGCCCGACAGCGCCCACAGCCGCAAAGCGCGCTTTTTCTTCGGATTGGGCCGCGCCTTCTGACGCCAGCAATATTGCGTGCACGCAAAACGGGCGCGCTCCTGCGCCCGCATGTGGGAGGGAGCCATCCATGAACAATATCTGGGAGGTTTGGCCGTCTGCGCTGACGCCAGCCGAATGCGATGCGATTATCGACCGCGCCGCCACTTATGACGATCAGTCGGCGACGGTCGGCTTTAACGAAACCACTCGTAGCGACGCAACCTATCGGTCATCGACTGTCCGCTGGTTCGATCCTCATCGCGAAAAAGACATTGTCGCGCGCCTGATGCAGTTTGTCGAAGCGTCCAACCGGACGAACTTCGGCGTGGATATCGTCGCGCCCTATGAATTGCAGTTCACGCAATATCATGGCGACCAGCACGGCAAATATGACTGGCATCATGACGTCTGGCTCGAATCCGGGCGTCCGTTCGACCGGAAGCTGTCCGTGGTCGTCCAACTTTCATGCCCACAGGATTATGAAGGCGGCGCGTTCGAATTTTATCAGGTGCAGCAGCCCGGCGTGACCTTCGCTCCGCGCGGCAGCTTGCTGATATTCCCGTCCTTCCTCCAGCATCGGGTGCTGCCCGTCACCAAGGGACTGCGGCGCAGCCTGGTGACCTGGGTCGAAGGGCCTCGCTGGCGGTAACGCCACAGGCAATTAAATATAACCGTTATGGATATGATGGTGGACATGCTCCTTCCCGCCGAATTGCGTAAGATCAGCCATCATATCATCCATAATTCACGCTGAAATCCGACATTTCCTGATCATACGGGCTATTCATCGGACTTTGCGTGTCCTGCGGAACGGTTTTCGCACGGCCCTTGGCTCCTTTCCCGCACCACCACTGCCATATAACCAAATTGGCCGTTTCAGAACGAGCCGTAAGGGATTTCCATGCTTAGCCTGTGGGCATTGCGAACCGTTCGCGATGTAACAGGGAGATTTTCCATGTCCTTTGTGGGGCCGATACAATCCGGCAAGCGCTACCTTCTTTGCGCCACGGCAATTCCGCTTTTCCTTCTGTCCGCATGCGCTGATGGCGTGGGCTTCGACATTGGAGCCGGCGGCGGGCAGAACCCATCCGGCCCTTCAGGCCCGACCGGCCCAGGCGGCCCTACCGATCCGGGTGGTCCAACGGGTCCTGGGGGTCCCACTGGCCCCGGCGGCCCCACTGGTCCTGGCGGTCCCACTGGTCCCGGCGGCCCCACTGGCCCCGGCGGTCCGACTGGTCCTGGCGGTCCGACTGGCCCCGGAGGTCCAACTGGTCCCGGAGGTCCAACTGGTCCCGGCGGCCCCACCGGTCCCGGAGGTCCAACCGGCCCTGGGGGTCCCACCGGCCCCGGCGGCCCAACCGGTCCCGGAGGTCCCACTGGCCCCGCCTTGAGCGGTCCCCTGATCGGCGCCGTGGTGGGTGATCAGGCCATCGGCGGACCCAGCGGCCCCGGCACAGTGATCGGCGTCAACATCCTGCCCGGTCAAACATCGTCGACAGGCACGCTCGCCACCGTTGGTCTGCTGACCGGTGACGGGACCGTGGCTGAAATCGCCCTGCCCACGACGCCGCAGGCGGTCCAGCAGGGCCTGGCCCCTGTCGGCGCGCTGACCGGCGTCCTGCTGGGGGATCAGGTGGGCGGCACCGTCACGCAACTGACGAATGGCCTGTCGCCCGTCGTGGCAACGGTGACTTCGGTGGTCGATCAGGCCGCCACTCCCTTGCTTGGCACCGTGAACGGCGTGCTGGCTCCGGTCCTGTCTCCGCTGGTCGGCGGCAATGGTGCACTGGCCCCGGTAACCAATCTGGTCGAAGGGACAGTGGGCGCACTCACCGGGCCGCTAGGCGGTGGGACTCCGCCCGAATCCTCCATCACGGGACCGCTGGTATCTACCAATATCGGCGGCAATGTGCTGGGCGGCGCTTCGAGCACGAACAGCGTGATCGGCGTTAACCTGCTGCCCTCCACGGCGCCGTCGGCGCAGGGGCAGTTGCTGACCGCCGATGTGCTGACGTCGGGCAAGATCGTCGACGTCGCAGTGCCGACGACGGCCGCCGGCGTAGAGGCGGGCCTGAAGCCGGTCGGCAATCTTGTGGGCACGCTGCTGGGTCCACAGGCGGGGGGAGCCGTGGATCAACTGTCCACGACCGTTGCTCCGATCGCGGCAACGGCGACGGCTGCCGTGGACAGCCTGCTCTCGCCAGTGCTGGACACGGTCAACGGTCTGGCGCCCACGCTGCCGGGCGGATCGGGGGGAGGCGCAGCTTCGCCACTAGCGCCTGTAACCGGTGTCGTGGGCGGCCTTTTGGGGTCCGCAACGGGCGGCAGTGGGGCTCCGACGGCACCGCTGACCGGCGTGATCGGCTCTGTGCTGAACCCGCAAGGTTCAACCGGTGGCCTGCTTGCACCGGTCACGGGGGTGATCGGCGGCGTCCTGGCTCCGACCGCCCCAACCGGCGGCGGCAGCCCCGCCGCACCTGTGACCGGTCTGCTCGGCGGCTTGCTGGGCCGGTGATGAGGGCGCGCGCGGCCTTGCCCCACAGAGTCGCGCGCGCTTTCCCAGCCTCCTTGGTCCCCCAGGCCGGGGACCGGGGGCGGGGCGAGGAGGCGGCCGGGCGCGCCGTCTCCTCAAACCCTCCGCCATCCAGACGGAAAAATCACATCATCATCGGGAAAGGAACCGCCTTGAATATCATGGCGACACGCAGGGCCGACCTATTGGTGGTCGTCCGCCTGAACAATCATTTGCCGATTGAAATCCTGTTTGGCGACGATGCAGCGAAGAGCGCGATGGAGCATCTGCGCCGGTTGGCCGAACGGCATTTTGGACGATCGACCCTGTGCCGGATTCATCGGGACCATGTGGAATTGATCGTCCAGCATGTGCCGATGCGGTGCCTGCCTGGCGGACAGTTGGTTGAAACATTGTGCGCCGCCTTGTCAGATGATCCGTTCCGCTGGGGTGAAGAGGACATATTATTGTCAGTGTCGGCAGGCTGGGCCACCGTCGACTACGAAGCCGACGCACCGCTGGATGGCCCGCACATGGGTGGGGCCCGCGCACGGTTGATGCACTCCTGCCTGTCCAGCCCCCCGTTCATCGCCCCATCGGACGAAGGCGCCATCCAGTACCGAAAGGACATGCGTGCCGCCGCGAAGCTGATGCGGCTGGCGCGGCGCGGATCTGCCTTCTTCACCTGGCGGCCCGTGGCCCAACCGGACGATCCGGGCGTCATTCTCTATTATGAAGCGCTGTTGCAGCGGGTCGGCCACATGGGCGAACAGATTGACTGCACGGACGGCTATGCGGCGCTGGATCGGTTAGGCATGGCACATCTGCTGGACCGGCGGTTGCTGGCGGATGTTCTGGACGAGCTGGAAAATGATCCCACCGCCTGCCTCAGCATCGCGATGTCCAGCCAAAGCCTGTCGCTGAACCTGCATGGGGAAGGGGCCGGGTGGAATGACGCCATCGACCGGCTGAAGCGCGACCCCGCTATGGCGCGCAGGCTGGTGATCGAAATTGCCGATAATGGCGGCATGCCCCATTTTCGTGACGCGCTGAGCTTTGTCCGCACCCTGCGCGGACTGGGCGTGCGCATTGCCATCGCTCATTTTGGATCGGGCCAAGCGTCGATTGCCGAGTTGACGGCGCTGTCGCCCGACGCGGTAAAGCTGGACAGCGCCTTCATGCGCACCGCCTATCGGTCGGAACGCAACCGCCTGCGCGTAGGCCATCTGATCGGGCTGGCGCGGACCATGAGCCGGATCGTCATTCTGGACGGCGTCGAATCGCCCTGGCACCTCCACCTCGCCAGGGAAGAAGGCGCGGACTGGATCGCCGGGTCTCATCTGGGCAGGCCCAGCCTGCGGCGGGGATGGCTGAACGCACATTATGGCGACAGCGTCGCCGGCCTCGCCGCCTTCAATGGCGCATTCCGTCCGATGGGCGGCGGCGAATTGCGACTCACGAACTGACCATCGGCATTGCGGCGCATGATTGCGTGCGCGCAAATTCATCAGACTAAAGGGGCTATACATTGGCGAATATTCAATCCGGCTTGCCGAAAATGGCCTTGCGCGCGGCGATTGTGGGCGCACTCGCGTTGTCGGCGGGATTTACGACGGCGGCTCAGGCTGCGCCCTATGGCCCATATGCCCTGACCAATGGTCAGGCCGCGGTTGCCGCCGCGCTGGACAGCAGCATCCCGGCGGCTGGAAGCGATCGCGCCGCCATGTTGGCGAGCATCGACGCCTTGCCATCCGTCGGCGAACGCGCGGACGCTTTGGGCCAGTTGACGGCGCGCAGCTATACGCTGCTTCCCCGCCTGTCGATCCAGTCGATGGACGCCGCCGACCGCGAAATTCGCCACTATCTGACCGAACGGCGCAGCATCGCACTGGATGCAGCAGGGGGCGTGCCGGACAGCGGCGACGGCACCATCCACATGATGCTGACCGGCGGGCTTCGGCAGGCGAAATATGACGGACGGACCGACCGGCCAGAGGCACGGACGGACAGCCGTTCGATCCGCTTTGCCATCGATGTTAGCCCTGTCCCGAACCTGATCATCGGCGCGACGCTGGGCATTGACGGCGTCGACGCACGGCTTGACCCGGATCAACGGCCACGCATCACGTCCTTCAACAGCCAGATCGGTGCCTATGCCAGTTACCAGAATGGCAAATTCTACGTCGATGCGACCGCAAACTATAATTTCTCGGAATTCAAGCTGCGGCGTCAGGCCACATGGAACGGCTTTTCGGATCGGATGACGGCGTCGGCGGACGGCGATGGTGTCGGCGCCAGCGTCGAAGCGGGCGCAATGCTGAAATCCGGCGCGGTGCGGGTGCAGCCCTTCGCCGGGTTGCACTATCGCCATGCGGATATCGGCGGGTTTCGGGAAGGCGGCGGCGCTGCGGCTCTGGAAGTCGCGAACTATCGCACCCGGTCACTCCGCTCGACCCTGGGCGCGCGGGCTTCGGCGACGATTGAAAAGGGCGACTGGGCGATCCGCCCCACGGTCGAAGCACAATGGCGGCGCGAACTGCGTGCGCAACCCGACAGCCGGATCGAAGCGCGCTTCGCAACGCGGGACCTGCCCGTCTTCTCCCTTCGCCCCGCCGGGCTGGCCCGCGACGAAGCGCTGCTAAGCGCAGCCGTCACCGCGACCCACAACAGCCGCACGGCCGTCCGCCTCGGCTATAGCGGCGACTATGCCGCCGATCATCGCGTCCATGCCGCCATCCTGTCGATCAGCCGCCGCTTCTGACGCTGACGCGCAACGGCATTTTGCGTATTTGCACCGAAGCGAACCCAGTTGGGCGAGCGGCAGGCTGAACGAAGCGCTATGCAACCAGGGTTGATTATCTGAACGGGACCCCATGATGGCAGGCTTCATCCGCGACATATTGACGACGCTATCCTATGACTCCGGTCGCACTGGGCCGGACCAGCAGGCCGCAATAACACGCCTGGACGATCGGTTGACCAGCTTCACCGACAATGCGGCGCACGCCCGCACACCGTTGCTGCTGCGCGCGGCGGATTGTGCGGTGTGGGACGGCAATCCCCGTGACCAGCCTGCGCTTAATGCCGAAAGCTGCCGGTCGTTGATCGAATCCATCGCGACGGAGGGGGGCAATCGCATCCCCGCTCTCGTCCGGCTCAACCCGTCCGATGCCGATCTGCCCTATCAGCTTCTGGTCGGCAGCCGACGGCGTTTCGCCATAAACTGGCTCAACCATAATGGACGGCCCGAATTGCGATTGAGCGCCCTGATCGTGGACATGTCGGATGAAGAAGCGTTCCGGCTCGCCGACATTGAAAATCGCGAACGCGCCGACATTTGCGAACTGGACCGCGCGCGCAGCTATCAAGGTGCGGTCGATCGTTTCTATGGCGGCGTGCAGTCCCGCATGGCCGAAGCGCTGGGCCTGTCCAACAGCCAGCTGAGCCGACTGCTCGCCCTGGCCCAATTGCCGCAGGAAGTCGTGGACGCATTCGCGACCCGCGCGGAACTCAAGGTCCGTTACTCCGAACTGCTCACCCCTCTGTTGCGACGACCGCAGCAACGCGCGGAAATGATCGCGGAGGCAAAGCGGATCGGCGCTGAACAACAGTCGCTTGCGGCGCAGGGCGAACGGATGATCCCGTCCGCCACGGTATTGGCGCGCCTTCGGGAAGCCGTCGCGCCGCGCCCCCGCGACGAAGCGCGCGAAATGCCGATCATGCTGGCCGGTGATCGGATCGGCAGGGTGCGGGCGGGGAAGAGCGGCGGCCTGGCCGTCGACCTCCAGATCGCAGATGACGCCGACCTCGACGGACTGCTGGCGGGCCTGCGCACCGCACTTCTCGCCGCCCGATCCTGAAAAATCGCCCCATTTTGCGTATACGCAACGGGCCAGTCAGTAGCTCCCGTTCGTCACGACGACCGTCGCGTCCAGCGCGGTCGATGGCATGGGAACAAACGCCGCATAGCGCAGCAGCGTCGATCCGCTCATGTCATAGCTGACGCTGACCCTGAACATCCCGGTGCCATCCGCGCCTGCGTCGATCTGCGGCGCTGAACCCGATGACAGCAGCGCGCCATAGCCGTCGATCACTGCCTGCGCCCGGTCGCGGGCCAGCGCCGTGCGTTCGACGGTCGACATCCCCGCCATTGCCGCGCGCGCCCCTTCGGCTGCGGCGTGACGCACGCCCATCAGCGCGGAAAACCAGAAGGAATAGATGATGATCGCGAACACGAGCATCAGCAGCGCTGGAGCGATCAACGCGAACTCCAGCGCTGCCATGCCCCTGTCGCAGGTCAGCATCCGGCGCAAATGCTTCATGCCGACGATCAGTTCACTTCGTTGAACATCGCGGTGAAGGCAGCCCTAAGTGCAGTTGTGAAGTCTCCGCCCACGAGTGCAATGGCCGCAACGACAACTGCGCCCAGCACGGCATATTCCACCGCCGTCAGGCCTTTCTGGTCGCGCGCCAGACGCTTCACGAAATTGCGGGCTTTGTCGATCATATCCTGTTCCTTAGTCCCTCCGATGACAGGATGGCGGCGCGGGGGAGGGGACACCGCGCCGCCAATATCGCTAGACCAGCACGGGCACGCCGCATCGCGCGCCGGTGACCCACAAAGTCGCATGGCCCAACTGAATGCCCAGCGCGCCCAGCAGATTGTCGAGCAGCGGATCGACCGTGCCCCCCACCAGCCCGGTGACGGGCGCGGTAATCGCGCCCAGCAACTGTGACCGGATCGCCGAAGCACTGCACAACGGCGCGATACACAGGCCGATGACATTCACCTGCAGCCCATTCGACGCCGCCAGACTATCGATCAGGGAAGAGATCAATGTCCCCGCCTGCGACCCGTTGCCGATGCTCGCGGCGGTTCCCGGCGCGCCGGGCCGACCGATGCTGCCCTGCCCCCCAGGGCCAAAGGTCAACGTGCCGCTATTCCCCATCAACGGCTGCGCGACCGCGCGCGCGTCGACGGTGATGATCCCCAGCACGCTCAATATGCGGGCGGGCGCGATGTCGCTCGCCGACAGCGGCGGCATTGGCCTGGTCATCGCGTTCGCGGGCGCCTGGCCGATATAGGCGTTGACCAGTCCCGAACTGGCGATCAGGCTGACCCGCGTGTCGCGCGCCTGTTCGGCGGTGTCCGGGCATTCGATCCCGCTCACGTCCGCTCGCGCCGCCGCCACGTCGATCAGGACGGGAACCGCATCGACGCCAATGCCCAAGATAAAAAGGTCAAGGCCAAGGTCCAGCTTGATCCGCAGCGCGGATGTGCCGACGCTGGTTTCGCCAGCAGGCCCGAACGAAAAACGGGGCCGATCCATCGGCCCGCTCGCGACGGCGGAAATGCGCACGGTGGTGCCTGAAATAATCCGGCTGAGCGCATCCGACGCGTCGATGGCCCCGCCGCCCGATTGCACCGCAAAGGCCAACAGCTGATAGGCGTTGATCCCGGCGCGCAAAGCGGGCTGGTCGGCCGCTTCGCCCACCGGCATATCCTTCCACACACCCAGGCCGAACAGGCCGGACAGCGGCACCGGGTAGCCAGCACCAACCTGCCCCGCCACCAGTGTCAGCGCTGCGGCGGTGTCCGCCCGGTCCGCCGCGCTCGCCGCCGCCAGCAGCAGGTCCTGCAAGTTGACGGTGCGCGCGGTCAGGTCGGCATAAGTGCCGCTTTCCCCGACCCGCGCCGCCAGCGCATCGAAAAATCGGCCCGCATCGACATCGCTCGCCATCAACGCTTCGACATCGGCGGTGCTAAGCTGCAACTTGACGCCCAATATCGCACCCAGCAGGTCGTTGACGCTGTTCACCAGCGCGTTGGTGACGGTCAATATGCCCGCCGTAATGCCGACGCCCGCTTCGTCGATGCGCGCGGCGGTGGCCGTCGCGCCCAGTTCGGGGATGGGGTTGGCGCTGCCCAGAACGCGGGTCAAAAACTGGCGGCTGGGCATCCCCGTCTGGACCCGCACCGCATTGGTCCGGCCATCGCCGGGACAGCGGGCGAAGGTCGCATCGAAACGCTGGTCGGCGGGCATTGCCGCGTCGGGGCAATATCGCCCGACCTCGACCGACCGGAGGATGGCCGGGTCATAGCCATTGCGGCTTAACGCCTCGCCAGCCCGCGCGGTAGCATCGGCGGGGCTCATCGCGGCGGCTAGCGCAGCCGCTTCGGTCGCGGCACGCAATTCGCGATTGGCCGTATAATATAGCCCCGCGTCCAGCGCGAACCCCGTCGCGCCGACCAGCGTCGCGCCCAATGCTGCGATCATCGGTGCAACCGCGCCGCGCCTATCGCGCCAAAGGAAAGCGCGCAGGGGCATCATCGCCCATCGCGGCGGTCAGGGGCCGACGATTGCGGGGGGCGCTGGCCGATGGATTCGATATAGTGTTGGCGGATGACCTCCGCCTCTTCGGCCGACAGCCCGGCGGCCTGCTCGTGGCGTGGTGGCGAACGCAACTGCCATTCAATCACCCGCCGCGCCTGATCGGGGACCGGCGGGACAGGCGCGACGGCTGCGACCAGCAGAAAAATCATCAGCTTTCCTTCCTTGCAATGCGGGCGGCTTCGGTTGCGATCATTCGGCGCAGCGCGTCCTGTTCGCTGCCGTCGCGGATCTGGCGAAGCCTTGCGTCGACCTCTGCCCGCTGGCCTCCGACCGTCAGCGCCAGCAGCAGGTTGTTGCGGATGGCCCGGTCTGCGGGCGCCAGGTCGACCGCGCCGCGCAATGCTTCGATGGCGGGCGCGCTTTGGCCCGACCGCAGCAATGCATAGCCCAACGCATTGCGCAGCAGCGCGTCGGCGGGCCGCGCGACCATCGCCTGGCGGTAAAGCGCCGCCGCTTGCCCCCAATCGCCCCGCGCGCAAAGCACATGGCCACGCGCGACGCTGCTTTCCGGCGATTCCGGCAAAACCGCCGCCGCCCTTTCCGCGCCATCGACATCGTGCAGGTCCAGCAGGCTGTTCACCCGCAAAATCTGCGCCTGAATCTCGCCCGGATAACGGCGGTCGAAATCGTCCAGATAGGCGATGGCCGCTCGGGGACGGCCATCGGCACGCGCCTGTTCGATCAGTTGCAGGTACAGGCTGCGGGTCGGGTCGGCCTTTGGCCCGGCGGCCATCAGCATCAGGGCCATCAGGGGAAGAGGGAAGAGCCGGATCATCGCGCCGCACCCCTCAAAGTGTCGAATATGGCGATGACCGGCGGCCCGCCCAGCACGATGAACAAGGCGGGCATGAAGAACAGGATCATCAACACCACCATCCGCACGGTGATGCCGCCCATGGCTTCGCGGGCGCGGGCGACGCGGCGCTGGGTAAATTCGCGCGCGAATTCGCGCAGCGCCGGGGCCAGTTCGACGCCCTGGAACATGGCCTGGCGAAACAGCGCAGCCAGTTCCTTCGCACCGCTGATCGCGACGCGCCCCGCCCAGCGGTCGAGCGCATGTTCATAGCGCATGCCCCGGTCCAGATCGGCAATCAGCAGGCCGATCAGGGGACCATGTTCGGGCACCGCAACCTGTTCGTCGCGCGCGATGGATCGAAAACATTGGTCCAGCGACACGCCGCTTTCCAGCATCATCAGCATCAGGTCGATCAGGAATGGAAATTCCGCCGTCACCCTGCGCGACCGTGCTGACGCCAGCATGTAGAGGCCCTGTTTCATGCCCACATAGACAAGCCCCGCACCGATGATGATCAGCAGTGGCCGGGCGGTCCAGCCGCCCCACGCGATGCGGCAGATCAGCATGATCAGCAGGGCCGATCCGGCTGTGGCCCCCAACCGCAACCACACGAAAAGCTGGAGCGCGCGCGGATCGCGGAAACCGGCCAGTTGCAGCCTGCCTTCCAGTTCCGATCGGTCGCGTCCGCGCGCCGCCATGAAGGCGGGCAGGGCAAACCGCTCCCCGTCCGGCGTGGCGGCGGGCGCTATGGCGGACAACCGCGCCTCCAGCCGCCGGTCGGCCAGCGAAAGCCGCACGCCCTTGGCGGCGAAGGCGACACCCGCCAGCATGACGACGACGCAAAGGAAGAACAGCGCGGAAGGCATCAGAACGCCAGCCGCATGACGCGCCGCATGACCAGCATGCCCGCCGCCTGTAGTCCGATAGCGACCACCGCCAGCTTGCGCCCGCGCGGGTCGGCCAGGAAAAAGTCGATATAGGCCGGGTTCATCGACATCAGCAGCGCCATCGCCACCAGCGGCATGGCGATCAGCACGCGGGAACTGACCTTCGCTTCGGATGTGGCCGCCTTCATCTCGCGCTTGATGCGAATGCGTTCGCGCAGAATCGCGGCCAGGTTCGACAGGACGCCGGTAATGGACCCGCCATAACGCAGGTTGGTGCGGATCGCGGCTGCCAGCATCGACATTTCAGGAACGCGCAGTCGGTCGGCCAGCTGCTGCATCGCTTCGCCCACCGGCGCGCCCAGTTCCAGGCGGCGACCGACCGGGGCCAGATAGGCGCGCACGATGGCGGGCGCGTCGCTTAGGGACCGTTCCAGCGCCTGCGACAGCGAATTGCCCACCGTCTGCATCTGCCGGACGGCGTCGATGTAAAATGGCAGTGCGTCGATCAGCGCGTCGATCCGACGCTGCGCTCGCCGCCTGACCCATCCCAACAACAGCATCGGCGCGCCCAGCAACAGGCCCAGCACCGCCACAGGGCCGGACATCAGCAACAGGGCCATCGCCAGCAGCATCAGCGCGCCCGCCATCATCCCGGCGGCGCGCGGCGTGATTTCCAGCTGCGCCTGCGCCAGCAACGGGGCAATCCGGTCCGGCACCGTCAACGGGGCGCTCTGGCGGATGGCGGCAGGGCCGACCTGCGACAATGCGGCCAGACGCCGGTCCAGGCGGGACCGGGCCGCGAACCGCAGCGCCAACCAGTGCCCCAGCACCGCCACCATGATCAGCAGCGCCAACAGCAGGAATGCCGCCCCCCTCAACATAGCGGCTGACCCGTCACGCCCGCATAGTCGCGCAGGCGGTCGGCGAAATAGGGACGCGGGGACAAGGTGCGGAATTCGCCAAGGCCCGACATGGCGGGCTGCTCCTGAAAACTGAACAGCTCGTTGAGCGAATATGCGTCGCCCTCCAGCCCGGTGACTTCGGTGACGCCCACGATCCGGCGGCTGCCATTGGCCAGGCGCTGGATATGGACGACGATATGGACGCTGCTGGCGATGAAGCGGCGGATCGCCTTGATGTCGTTCTGTAGCCCGGCAAAGCCCAACAGCATTTCCAGGCGCGCGAAAGCATCGCGGGGGCTGTTGCCATGCAGCGTGGCCATCGACCCGTCATGCCCGGTGGACATGGCCTGCAACATCTCCACCACTTCGACGCCGCGCACTTCGCCCAGGATGATGCGGTCGGGGCGCATGCGCAGTGCGTTGCGGACCAGTTCGCGCGCGCTGACTTCCCGGTTGCCGTCGACATTGGCCGGGCGGGTTTCCAGCCGGACGACATGATCCTGCCGCAACTGCAACTCCGCGGCATCCTCTATGGTGATCAGCCGTTCGCGGTCGCTGATGAAGTGGGACAGCATGTTCAGCAGCGTGGACTTGCCCGCGCCCGTTCCGCCGCAGATCAGGATGTTCAGGCGCGAACGCACGGCGGCGGCCAGATAGGCGGCCATGTCCGCGCTCATCACCTGCCGGTCGACAAAATCATCGACGCCCAGCGCCTGCATGCGAAACTTGCGGACGGACAGCAGCGGCCCGTCCAGCGCGACCGGCGGGATGACGATGTTGACGCGCGATCCGTCGGGCAGGCGTGCGTCGACATAGGGGCTGGCTTCATCGACGCGGCGGCCGATCGGTCCGACGATCCGGTGGATGATGTTCATCAAATGCGCATCGTCGCGAAACCGGGTGTCGACCTTGGCCAGCAGGCCCGCCCGCTCGACATAGATCGATCCGGCGCCATTGACGATGATGTCGTCGATGTCCGGGTCGCGCAGCAGCGGCGCGAGCGGCCCCAGGCCCGCAACCTCATCCTCCACATCCTCGATCAGCAGCAATCGTTCCGCCGCGTTCAACGCCATCTGGCCGCGTCGGCTGCGGCTGGTGACGACCTGTTCGATCTCCGCCCGCAACGCCCCCGGCCCCAGCGCGTCGGCGGCGCTGCCCCGCGCTTCCAGCTGTTCGATCACCTGCTGGCAGGTCTGCGCCTTCACCGCCTGATAGCTGTCGCTCATCCGCTGGGTGGCGGGTTGGGCCACGGGCGCGGGACGGCCACCGCCACCGCCGCGCGCGGGACTGATCGGCAGGCTGTCTTCGGTCAGCAGGCTCATCATGTGCGCTCCAGTGATCGGCGGACGGCGCGGCGAACCCGGTCGATGCGCGCGAACGCGGCGCTGGGGGCGGGGGGCTGGATGCCGCACATTTTGCGGATCGCCTGCATATAGGGGCCGCCATCCTTCTCCATGGCGATCGGCTGCCCTGCGTTCAACGCGTTGCGCGCCCGCGCAGCATCGACCGGCAGCGCATGGACGCTGGAAATGCCCAGAATATCGGCCATGCGCCGCCCGTCGAGCAGCACGGAAGGCTGATGATCCCAGACCAGCAGCCGCGTCTTGGCCAGCATCGCGTCATCGCTCCCCAGCCGGTCGATCAGGCGGCGGGACGCCTCCAGCTCCCTGATCGACTGCGCGCAGATCAGGTCGATGCGGTCCGCCTGCGTCCCCAGATCCTTCAGCAGCCCGGCATGGCGCAGGCTGCCCGCGCACAGCACCACCTCCGCGCAGCATGTCCGCAGCAGGCGGACCAGCGCGGCAATGTCTGTGGGGCCGATCCCCACCGGCTCCGTGCCCGTTCCGCCATCGAATGTCAGCAGCAACAGCCCGCTTGGGCCATGACGCGCCAGCGCGCTCGACAGCAGGCTGGCGTCCAGCCGCTCCATGTCCCCGACCGCGGCGGCCATGCCGTAACTGACCGGCACGTCCAGATAGGCCTGCGCCGCGCTGGTCGGCATGGTGCAATCGATCAGCAAGGTGGGCGACCGGTCCCTGGCCCGGCTGACCGCCATGTCGGTGGCGACCATGGCCGCCGCCTCCTGATCCGCCCCCAGCACCAAAGTCAGACGACCACCGCGATTCTGTTCGCTGACGGCCTCATTCAGCAGCCGCCATAAAATGCCCGCTATCTCCCCACCCTCCCCGTGGCGCGGAATGATGTCATGCGCCCCCGCGCGAACAGCCTGCAATATCTCATCCGCATCGCAATCCGGCGTCGCCAGCACGATTGCGCGTCCCCCCGCGCCTTCGGCCACGGCTGCAATGGCGGCGGTGATCGAACGTTCGGGCGGAATCGCGGTGCGATCGATCACGATGACGGCGGGACCGGCGGGCAGATCGGATGCAACCGATTGCGCCATATCGACCGTCGCGCGCCCATTCATCGCCTGTTCGATCCGTTCGGCTAGGCTGCGGTCAACCGACAGGAGGAGTATGTTCGCCATCATCAACGCCTCACCAGGCCAAAGTCGGGCGCGTCCGGGGCGATGGCATCCGTCGTGCCGGGCAATGGCGGCATGTTGGCCGCCTGCACCGGTCCTACCAGCCGGGGGGTGGCGACGATGACCAGCTCCTGCCGTTCCTTCTGGCTTTGCTGGCGGCGAAAAAACGCCCCCAGCACCGGGATGTCGCCCAGCAACGGGGTCTTGTCGCGCGTGACTGATTGGCTGGAATAGCTCAGCCCTGCGATCACAAAGCTCTGGCCGCTACCCAGTTCAACCGTCGTTTCAGCCGACCGGCGACGCAGGCCGGGGATGACATAGCCCTGCAACTGGACGCCGTTGGCATAATCCAGTTCGCTGACTTCAGGCGCTATCTTGAGCACGATATTGTCTTTCGACAGGACGAAGGGTGTGACGGCCAAGCGCACGCCAAATTCCTTATACTGGATGGAAATGGCGCTGCCCGACCCGGCGGATGCCTGCGGGACCGGCACGGGTATTTCCCCGCCCGCCAGGAAACTCGCCTGTTCGCCCGACCGGACGAGCAATGTCGGTTGGGCCAGCAATTCGGACAGGCCGTTCGACGACAGCGCGCTCAGCACGGCACTGACGCCGCGATTGGGCGAAGACAGGAACAGGTTGAATGCATTCTGGATCGGCACGCTGGCGTCGACGCTGGACCCGTCGCGTGAAAAGCTGGCGCTGGTCAGCGTGCTGGGCGACACGATTGCCCCCTGCAGGTCGCCACTCAGCTTTGCGAAGTTGAACCCCAACGCCTTGAGAGTGGAGGATGATATTGCCGCGAACTGCACATCGACGGCTACCACCTGTTCGCCCGCGACAATCCGTTCGGCGCTGGTCAGGCGGCGTTCGACCGCTATGTTGGCCACTGCGTCAGCGGACGATGCTGACGATCCTACGGTCACCAGCCTTTCTTCAAGCAGCGCGCCGTTCATGCCATAGACGCTCAGCGTCGCCGTTCCCGTGCCGACCCCGGTCAGCCGCAGAGAGCGGGCGCTGGGCGCGGCGACCGCAATGATATTGTCGCGATCGACCTCTACCCGGCCGATGGGCTGTGTGAACGTGATGGTGCGCTTGCCCCGCAGCGGCATGGGGGCTTCCTGCGCGGCGGCATATCCTGGGCAGGCGGCGGACAGGGCCAGGCCCAGCAGGGCAGGGGTAAAGATCCTGTTCAACGCGCGTCACCCCCTGAATATATGGTTTCGCGGCGTTCGCCGACGACAAGCTGGATTGCGTGCGAAGGACGCTTTGCCCTTGAGGATGGCGTCTTGCGCGCAGGCGCGGGAGCGGCGACCGGCAGGGGATCGGGCGGCCTGGACGTCGCGGCAGCGGCGGTGGCCGTCTGTTCGCCATCGACAGGATTGCGCAGCGACAAGGTCAGCGCACCGGTGCTTTTGGCAAGCGACAGGGTGGACACCTGATCGGGCGTCAGCGCCAACGTGACCGTCCGGGCGGGAGGTGGAGGAGGGGAAGAGCCGGTCGAACTGGCAGAGGATTGCGCGCCGACGATGGTTTCCCCGACCGCCAGCACCTGCACCATCTGAAGCAGCGTCTGCGCGCGGCTACGCCCTGCGCCCCGCGCGCCGCTGATCGCGTCGGCGCCGGGATAAACGACCTGCACATCCACCCGGTCTCCGGGCCGAACCAAGCCCGCGACGGCGATCTCCGCGGTCGTATCGATGCTGATCGCGCGCATGCCAACCGGGACGCGGATGGCGAGTTTGGCTTCTCCGCCCACTGCGTCGCGCGGGATGGGTGCCCCGGAAGCAATCGTCCGCGTCGCTACCTTGCCGATCAGTTCTGCGGGGGTCGCAACTTGCGGATTACGGCGAGGGTCGGCGACCATGTTGCGGATCATCCCCGGCGTGATCGTTTCGCCCGTGCCGATCTGGCGCGCGGCCGCTGCGAGCACGACGACCGGCGCGCCGACCTTTGGCGATGCGCTCGCGCCGGGTGATGGCGAAACTGCCGCGGAAGATCGTTGCAATTCCCGGATGCCCAACATCAGGAACAACAGGGCGGCGACGGTCCCCGCGATCATCATGATCCTGGCTTTCGCACCGATCTGCATTCAATCCCCCTCTGGCTTGCGATTACGCAAAGCCGCTGCCCCGACCGAAGTCAGCGCATTCCGGCGCCCACCCCCGACAAGGGGATTCCGTAGAGAATCCACATGGATAAGGGGACGGCAGATCGGGCCATTTTGATGCGAAGGGCGGTCAGAGGTTAATGGCGGTCAGGCGGGGGTAAAAGGCCATTCCCGCTATTTTTGCGTGCCGATTGACGCGCAAAACGGCTTTACCCCGGTCGTGTTCGGGTAAATATTCGCTTCATTTCGGTTGCAATTGCCCCGGCCTTTTCAGCCCGCAAATGCCGGGTCGAGCCTCAAAGCGATTAATGCGCGAGCAAAAGGGGCACGCGCGCCTGTCGCAACATGGATCGAGTGACGCCGCCAAACACCAGTTCGCGCAGGCGGCTGTGGCCGTAAGCGCCCATGGCGATCCAGTCGGGTCTCAGCACGCCTATTGCCGCCTGCAGCGTCGTTTCGATCGAACGCCCGTCCTGCGGCCAGATATGAAGTTGCGACTTGATGCCGTGGCGGGCCAGATATTCGGGCGCATCGGTGGATGGGAAGGAATGTCTCCCGGCTTCCTCGACCGTCACGACATGGACCTCTTCAGCCAGCCTCAAGAGCGGTAGCGAAAGGCGCAGCGCGGCTGACGCTTCCTGCGATCCATCCCAGGCGACCAGTGCGCGACCGGCGACGGTCAGTCCGCGCGCGGCCTGCGGAACCGCCAGCACCGGCGCACGGCTGCCCATCGCCAGGTCGGCAACGATATGCGGCGGATCGCTCATTTCCGCGCGGGGGCCCTCTGGCAGGGTGACGATCAGAAAATCGACGAGCGTGGACGCGGACAACAGGCCGTTCACCAGATCGCCATCGACCTGCCGCCAGTCCCAACTGACGCCTTCTCGCCGCAGCCGCTCTTCCATGCGCGTGCGCAGCCGGGCATCTATATCATGCAGTTCCGCCATCATCGCGGGAGCCATGGACGCGCCGCCATAGAGATCGGATGCGATCAGGCCGGGCACGGATGTGACCTGCACGCAATGCAGATGCGCATCCGCTCCGCGCGCGATGTCGCAGGCGACCTGCAACCTGCTTTCCGCGCCTCTGTCGTCGTGGATGTGCAGCAAAATCGAAGTCATGGGCGCCTCCATGTCCATGATGGTCCCCAATGGGGGACGGGTCTGCGGTGTTTACCCTTATATCATGTTGGAACGGGGGCGGCCAATGCCTGCCACCGGCCGCTTCCGCGCCGGGCGCACGGCGATGACGTGACCGCTGTCCAATGCCTTGTTGCGAACTATTCGGATGTGCAGGATTAATTTTTTCCAGTCCTCCTGTTGTATAGGCCTGTTTTTACAGGGTCATACATAGTATATTACAATTATGGCTACTGCGACGGGAGTCGACAGTGACGACAAATGAATTGTTTTCTAGCTTCACGCGGAACTTCGACGAACGGCGTCAGGCCGAGATGTCGATTGAGGATTATTTGCTGGGCTGCCGCAATGATCCCATCATGCACGCATCCGCGCCGGAACGGCTGCTGGCGGCCATTGGTGAGCCGGAGGTCATAGATACATCGCGCGACCAGCGACTGGGCCGGATCTTCATGAACCGCACCATTCGCCGCTACAAAAGCTTCGCGAATTTCTACGGCATGGAAGGGACGATCGAACATATCGTCAGCTTCCTGCGCCACGCGTCCCAGGGCTTGGAGGAACGAAAGCAGATACTGTATCTGCTGGGTCCGGTGGGTGGCGGCAAGTCGTCGCTGGCCGAACGGCTGAAGGCGTTGATGGAAACCCATCCCATCTATGCGTTGAAGGCGGGGGATGAGATCAGTCCCATCTTCGAAAGCCCCCTCGCGCTGTTCGATGCGGAAACGCACGGGACGCTGATCGAGGATAGCTATGGCATTCCCCGCCGCCGCCTGACCGGCCTGATCAGCCCATGGGCGCGCAAGCGGCTGGATGAATTTGGCGGTGACATCTCGCAGTTCAAGGTCATCCGCCTGATGCCTTCGCGCATGCGGCAGATCGCGATTGCGAAGACCGAACCGGGCGATGAAAATAATCAGGACATCAGCTCGCTGGTCGGCAAGGTCGACATCCGCAAGCTGGAAATGCTGTCCCAGAACGACCCCGACGCCTACAGCTATTCGGGTGGTTTGAACCGAGCGAACCAGGGCATGCTTGAATTTGTCGAGATGTTCAAGGCGCCGATCAAGATGCTTCACCCGCTGCTGACGGCGACGCAGGAGGGGAATTATATCGGGACCGAAAATATCGGCGCAATTCCCTATACCGGCATCATCATGGCGCATTCCAATGAATCGGAATGGTCGAACTTCAAGAATAACAAGAATAACGAAGCCTTTATCGACCGTATCTACGTCATCAAAGTGCCCTATTCACTTCAGTCGACCGAAGAACGCCATGTCTATGAAAAGCTGCTGAGGGAGTCCGACCTGAACAAGGCGCCCTGTGCGCCCGGAACGCTGGACATGCTGGCGCGCTTTTCCGTCCTCACGCGTCTTCGTGAACATGAAAACAGCAATCTTTATTCCAAGATGCGAGTCTATGACGGCGAAATGCTGCGGGAAATCGATCCGCGGGCAAAGAGCATCCAGGAATATCGAGACGCGGCGGGCGTGGACGAAGGCATGTCGGGCATTTCCACCCGCTTTGCTTTCAAGGCGCTGTCGGCGACCTTCAACCATGACACGAACGAGATTGGCGCGGACCCCGTCCACCTCATGTATGTTCTGGAAGGCATGGTCCGGCAGGAACAATTCCCCGCCGAAACGGAAGCCAAATATCTGGAGTTCATCAAGGGCGAGCTGGCGCCGCGCTATGCCGAATTCATCGGCAACGAAATTCAGAAAGCCTATCTGGAATCCTATCACGACTATGGCCAGAACCTGTTCGACCGCTACGTCGCCTATGCCGACGCGTGGATAGAGGATCTGGACTTCAAGGACCCCGACACCGGCCAGCTCCTGGATCGGGACATCATCAATCAGGAACTGACCAAGACCGAAAAGCCCGCCGGCATCGCCAATCCCAAGGATTTTCGCAACGAAGTGGTGAAGTTCGCGCTGCGGATGCGGGCCAGCAATGACGGGCGCAACCCTAGCTGGACCTCCTATGAAAAAATCCGCGAAGTCATCGAAAAGCGGATGTTCAGCCAGGTTGAGGACCTGTTGCCGGTCATCAGCTTTGGATCGAAGCGTGACGGCGACACGGCCATGAAGCATGACGAATTCGTCGCCCGCATGGTGGAACGCGGCTATACGGAACGGCAGGTCCGGCGGCTGGTCGAATGGTATATCCGCGTCAAGCAGGCTGGTTGAAGGAGGCGCTCGGGTCGGCATGCACATAGTCGACAGACGGCTGAACCCTGGGGGCAAGAGCCTGGTCAATCGGCAACGCTTCTTGAGGCGGGCGCGGGCCTATGTCAGCCAGGCGGTACGTGACAGCCTGAAGGACCGCAGCATCAAGGATCTGGACAAGGAAGGCCAGATCACCATCCGCCGCGACGCCATCCACGAACCCACGCTGCGCCGCGCCGGGAAGGGCGGCAACCGGGAACAGGTGCTGCCGGGCAACCGCGATTTTCTGGAAGGTGACCGGATCAAGCGGCCCGACGGCGGATCGGGCGGCGGCTCCAGGGCAGGAGAGGGGGAGGATGAGGATGATTTCCGCTTCGCCCTGTCCCGTGAAGAATTTCTGGACCTGTTCCTGGATGATCTGGAACTGCCCGACATGGCCAAGAAGCGGCTGGTCGCTGGCAAGATCGAAGGTATCAGGCGCGCAGGCTATTCGACCGCGGGAAACCCGTCGAACCTGTCGGTCCCGCGCACCATGCAAAAGGCGCTGTCGCGCAGGCTGGCGCTGCGCAGGCCCACCAGCGGCGACCTGCAACGGTTGGACGAGGAAATTGCACAGATAGAGGCGCGGGCCATCGCCGATCCAGACGATGCCGTAACGCTGGCACGCTTGCGGGACGATCGCGACCTTATCATCCGGCGGCGCAATCTGATCGCCTATATCGACCCTGTTGACCTACGCTATCGCCGGTTCGAACCCGTGCCGCGCCCCGTGGCGCAGGCGGTCATGTTCTGCCTGATGGACGTGTCCGGGTCGATGACCGCGCATATGAAGGACCTGGCCAAGCGCTTCTTCGCCTTGCTGCACCTGTTCCTGTCGCGATGCTATGAACATGTCGATGTGGTGTTCATCCACCATACCGACCGCGCGGCTGAGGTGGATGAACAGACGTTCTTCTACAGCACGGTCACCGGCGGCACATTGGTGTCGAGCGCGCTCGACAAGCTGCTGGAGGTGATCCGGGATCGCTACAACCCCGCCGACTGGAACATCTATGTGGCGCAGGCTTCCGACGGGGATACGCTGGCGTCGGACAATGCGCGCGTGGTCAGCCTGATGGAGGATGAGGTCCTGCCCATCGCCCAATATGTCGCCTATCTTGAGGTCGGTCGTGAAGAATTTGCGTCGATCGAAAGCGCGACGGCGACCACTGGACTATGGGACGCCTATGCGCCGGTGATGGTGGCTAACCCGCATTTCGCCATGCGTAAGGTGACGCACAGGCGCGAAATCTATCCGGTATTCCGCGAACTGTTCCAGCGCCGTGGCGTCAGTGAAAGGGCGCGGGGATGACGGGCGCTCTGGCTCCCGCACCGCTATTTACCGGCAGCGACTGGGATTTCACGCTCATCAACCGCATCTATGAAACGATAGAGCCGATCGCGCTTCAGGAAATGAAACTGGACATCTATCCCAACCAGATAGAAGTGATCAGCGCCGAACAGATGCTGGACGCCTATTCGTCCATCGGCATGCCGTTATTCTACAAGCATTGGTCCTTCGGCAAGCAATTCGTGACCAACGAAATGCTGTACCGAAAGGGGCTGCGCGGGCTGGCATATGAACTGGTGATCAACAGCAACCCGTGCATCAACTATCTGATGCAGGAAAACAGCGCGACCATGCAGACACTGGTCATCGCCCATGCCGCGTTCGGCCATAATCATTTTTTCAAGAATAATTATGTGTTCCGGCAATGGACCGACGCGGATGGCATTCTGGATTATCTGGAGTTCGCCAAACGCTACATCGCCAGTTGTGAGGAACGCCATGGCCAACTGGCGGTGGAACGGGTGCTGGACGCCGCCCATGCGCTCATGAACCAGGGCGTCCACCGCTATCCGCGCGTCCGCCCCCGCGACCTGAAGGCGGAAGCGGCACGGGAAGCCGAACGACAGGCCTATCGTGACCGCATCTATGACGATCTATGGCGCACGGTCCCCATTGGTGAGAAGGCCGACACGATCCCCAGCGACCAAAGGCGCGCGGCGCTGGGCCTGCCACAGGAAAATATCCTGTATTTCCTGGAAAAGAGCGGGCCGCGCTTGGAAAGCTGGCAGCGCGAAATCCTGCGCATCGTGCGGCTGATCGCCCAATATTTCTATCCCCAGCGCCAGACCAAGGCGATGAATGAAGGGGCGGCAACCTACACCCATTATCGCATCATGACGGCGCTGCACACGCGCGGGTGGATCACCGACGGGGCGTTCATGGAATTCATCCAGTCGCACACCAATGTGGTCTATCAACCCAGCTATGATTCCGGGCATTTTGGCGGCTTCAATCCCTATGCGCTCGGCTTTGGCATCATGTCGGACGTGGAACGTATCTGCATCGACCCGACGGAGGAGGATCGCGAATGGTTCGGCGATATCGCCGGATCGGGCGATCCGGTAGAGGTGCTGAAGGACATATGGGCCAACTATCGCGACGAAAGTTTTGTGTCGCAGTTCCTTAGCCCCCATCTCATCAGGCAGTGGCGCCTGTTCAAGATTTTGGACCATGAAGGCGAAGCGGACGTCAGGGTGGACGCCATCCATGATGAAAGGGGATACAGGCGCATCCGCAGGGCGTTGTCCCGTGAATATGACATCGCCCGGCAGGAACCGGATATTCAGGTCGTCGACGTCGATCTGGCGGGCGACAGGACGCTGATGCTGGAAAATGCGGTCAGTGACGGGGTGGTGCTGGAATCGTCGGATGCCGATCTGGTCCTGCAGAACCTGGCCAATCTATGGGGCTATGAAGTGGTGCTGAGCGAGGTTGATGTGGACAGCCGCAAGGAACTGCAAAGCCACCGGTGTCAGCCGCAGGACGACTGGATGCGCTGAACCGGTGCGCATTGTGGTCATGCGAACAGGCGTTCCAAAGATTCCGTTTCCCATTGGGTTGCGGGAAGCGTAAATTCCGCCCGATGTGGCAGTGCTTTCGGTCTGGCCGGACGGATCGCGAGTCGAGCCTGATGTGGCAGGACAGCAGGAGTGCGGTTCATGACCAATGCCCTTAATGCCCAGGAATGTCTTGAGCGGGCCAGAATGCACGAACAATTGGCGGCGACGACGGCGGACCCTTATGCCCGCACCATGCATCAGGCGATGGCCGCCGAATTTCGCCGACGTGCGACAATGGGTTCCTTCGATGCGGCCCGCACGGTGATCAACAAGCCTATGGCCGAACTCTGCTCCCCCGTCAGTTAACCTCGCTGGTTGCCCGGCGCAGCAGATAGACGTCCATGATCCATCCGTGCCGTTCCCGCAGCGCAGCGCGCCGTTCCACGATGGCGGGACCAACGTCGCCCAGCGCACCATGGGCCAATTCTTCGCACTCCATACCCAGATAGGCGCCCCACCATATATGCAGGTCTTGCGGTGGCAGGACACGGAACGCGCAATCGCCGTCCAGCATCACGACCACATCATCGACCCCCGTTGGCCATCCCTGTTGCGCCAGGCGGCGGCCCGTGGTGATCAGCACCGGGGCTGCCAGGCGGTTCAGGCTTATGCCATGGGCGGCGGTCAGTGCCTGAATGCTGGTGATGCCGGGGATCACATGGACGTCGATCTGCGGTCCCAGGCGCGCAGCGATCCGCAAACTGCTATCGTAAAGGGACGGGTCGCCCCAGACCAGCAACGCCATGGTGCCGCCGCCCGAAAGGTGGATCGCGGCCTGTTCCATCCATAAATCGGCGATGGCGGCGTGCCAGTTGACGACCGCGTCCAGATAGGCTGGCTCGGCGGCGCGAACCGGCATGTCGAATTCCACTATGCGGGCAGGGCCGGTCAGGACCTGTGCGCAGATGGTGCGGCGCAGGTCGATCAGGTCGGACTTTGCATCGCCCTTGCGAGGAAGCAGGATAAGGTCGGCTTCATTCATCGCCTTCGTCGCCGCGCGTGTCAGATGGTCGGGATTGCCCGTGCCGATGCCGATGAGCAGCAGCCGGATCATGCCGCGCCTGCTACAAGGTGAAAGAAGCTGCCGGTCACATGGCCGCGCCGCGATCCGGTGGACGCGACCGTCGTGCCCGCCGCGTCGGTGACGTCGGCAAGAGGGTCGTCGGGCTGTTCAATAACCGTTGAGTAATGGAATTCATGCCCGTTCAGGACGGCGCCTGCCCCATAGCCTGCCATGGGCGCAAATAATCGCGCGCGACGGTAGCCCAGATGCAGGCGGCGGTCGGCAAAGCTGGTGACAAGCCCCAGCAGCCCGGCCATTGCGTGCGCTTGGCCATCGGCGTCTATCAGCGCTTGGCCCAGCACCATATACCCCCCGCATTCGCCATGCACTGGCCGGTCCTGTGCATGGCGGCGAAGCCCGGCGATGAAGTGGCTGGCGGCGGCAAGGCGCGGGGCATGCAGTTCGGGATAACCCCCCGGAAGCCAGACGGCGTCGGCGTCTGACACGGGGGCTTCGTCGGCAAGCGGGGAAAATGGCAGGATTTCCGCCCCCGCATCACGCCAGCCATCGACCAGATGGGCGTAGGTAAAGGAAAATGCGGCATCCTGCGCCAACGCGATCCGCTGACCGGGCGGCGGGCAATGATGATGCGCCTGCCTCAGCGGCTTCCCGTTGGCTAGCGCGCACAGGGCCTGAATATCGATATGACTTGCGATACGGTCAGCCAGGGCGTCGATAATGCGCTCCGCCTCCGCCAGTTCCCCTGCTTGAACCAGACCCAGATGCCGTTCTGGCAGGCACAGGTCGCCGCAGCGGGCGATCGAGCCAAGCACCGGCATGCCAATGTCCTCCATCGCCCGGCGGATCATCCGGTCATGCCGGTCGCTGCCCACGCGATTCAGGATGACGCCAGCGACCTGCACGTCCGGGCGCATGGTGCGAAATCCATGGACCAGCGCGGCGGCGGACTGGCTTTGCCCCGTGACGTCGATGACCAGCAAAACGGGCCAGCCCAGCATAGCCGCGATGTCGGCGCTGCTGCCGTTTCCGGCGCTGCCGGGCGCGACTGCGCCGTCGAACAGGCCCATCACTCCTTCGGCAAGGGCGATTTCTGCATCCTGCGCCCGCCCCGCGAGCGACTGGATCATCGTGCCGTCCATGGCCCAGCTGTCCAGGTTGAAGGCAGGGCGGCCGCTCGCCATCTGATGATAGCCGGTATCGATATAATCAGGGCCGCATTTATAGGCCTGCACCCGGACACCGTTGCGTTTCAGGGCGCGCAGCAGCCCCAGCGTAACCGTGGTTTTGCCCGAACCAGAACGCGGCGCGGCGATAAGGATGCCAGGCGTCACTCTTCCGGTCCGACGAAGCGTGATTGTGTGGATGCGGGGCGAAACCTGCGATCATAGCCGGGCGCGTAGAGGCTGCTTTCCGCAAAATCACTGTCGCCCAGCACCGGGCCAACCAGGATCAGGGCGGTGCGTTCCGGCCCACCTTCCGCCGCCGTCTCTATCGTCGCCAATGTGGCGCGGACGATCCGTTCGTCAGGCCAGCTTGCGCGCCATATGATCGCGACCGGACATTCAGGACCATAGAGCGGCGTCAGCTCCGTCACCACTTGGCGAAGCGCATGGATCGACAGGTGGATGGCGAGCGTCGCCCCACTCGCCCCGAACGCCGCCAGCTTTTCCCGGCTCGGCATGGCGCTGGCCCGGCCCGATGTCCGGGTCAGGACGACGGACTGCGCGACGCCCGGCAGGGTGAGTTCGGTTCCCAGCGCCGCCGCCGCCGCCGCAAAGGACGGGACGCCGGGCGTGATGCTGTAGGGGACGCCAATCGCCTTCAGGCGGCGCAGTTGCTCGCCCATCGCCGACCACACCGACAGGTCTCCCGAATGGAGCCGGGCGACATCCAGACCCGCCGCATGAGCTTCGGCCAGAAGCGCGATGATCTCATCCAATGTCATGGGCGCGCTGTTCACGATGCGCGCGCCGGGCGGGCAGTGGTCCAGCAAGGCGCGCGGCACCAGCGACCCTGCATAAAGGCATATGGGCGATGCGGCGATCAGGTCACGCCCGCGCAACGTGATAAGGTCGGGCGCACCGGGACCAGCGCCGATGAAATGGACGGTCATGCGGCAATTCCTTGTGCCAAGGCGCAGGTCGCTCCCCCCAGAGGGGAAATGACGCGCGGAATGATCAGCCGCGACCCTGCGCCAGCCGCGATCAGGGCAACGGCTTCGGCCACGCTGCCGGTGCGATAGGCGGCCAGGCTGGCCGGGGAGCTGGTCGGCGTCGAAACGCCATCAATCTCGGTCGGATCAATGAGCAAAAGCGGCAGGTCGAGCGCCTCGGCAATTGGGGCAAGCAGCGATGCCTTGTGCGACAATGTGGCCAGCGCCGTGGGCATCGGCCCATCGCGGGTCGCAAGGTCCAACGCCGCGCGCAGCGCGTCCGCGTCGACGCTGTCCCGACAGCCAAAGCCCGCGACGATCATAGCGTCACGCTCCATTGCACCAGCGGATATGACGACCGCCAGCCCCGCCGCGCGCCCAGTGGAGCAGCGGAGGCCAGCTCGATGCGCAACAGGTCCCCGCCCAAACGCGCATGCCATCGCGCCAGCAGGCTTTCGGACTCCAGCGTCACGGCGTTGGCGACCAGGCGCACAGGACCGCCAGCCATGCCCGCAACGGTTTCCATCAGCGCATCGCTGATACCGCCACCGATGAAGATCGCGTCGGGCCGGATGCGGTCCTGCAATATGGCAGGAGCCACACCCTCGACCACAGTCAGCCGATCAGCGCCCAGCCGTTCCGCATTTCCCCGCGCGCGGGCGGCGCGGGCGGGATCGGCTTCAAATGCGACGCCCTGCGTCGATGGATGGCTCAACAGCCATTCGATCGCGATGGACCCCGAACCACAGCCAATGTCCCACAATGTTTCACCGGCTCGCGGCGACAGCGCTGACAGGGTGAGCGCGCGGGCGGGGCGCTTGGTGATCTGGCCGTCATGATCGAACCAGTGGTCGCCGATCCCGCTGGCACATGGCAAGACATCGCCATCCCCCGCCACGGCAATGGCCACCGCCACCGGATGCGCCACGTCGCAAAGGGCATAGCTTTCCGCGCGCGCCTGCCGGATACGCTCGCGTGGCCCACCCAGCGCCTCCATGATGTGCATCGTCGATGCGCCAAAGCCTGTTTGCGCCAGAAAGTCCGCCAGCTCCCCCACCGCAGCGCCATCCCGCAGCAGGATGATGGCGCGACGGCCCGGCGCAAGGTCAGGGCGCAGTCGCGATAGTGGCGCGGCGTGCAGCCCGTGGCAGGCCGTGTCCTGCACCGCCCAACCCAACCGCGCAGCCGCAAGTGAAAAGGTAGAAGGAGCCGGATGAACGACCCACTCGCCCGGCGCAAGGCGGCGGGTGATGCTGGCGCCCGCGCCGAACCAGAATGGATCGCCCGACGCCAGCATGACGGTTGGCTGCCCCCGACGCGCCATCAGCAGCGCAACTCCATCCTCGAACGGCGCTGGCCAGGGAACGCATTGCGCATTAAGGAGCGGCAGCAGCGTCAGGTGGCGTGGCGCGCCGATAATGAATTGCGCCTGATCCAGCGCAGAGCGGGCGGCGTGATTGAGGGCGGCGGCGCCGTCCTCGCCTATGCCGATGATCGTCAGCCAGGGACTGTCAGCGACCATGACCAACATCCTGATATTGGGCGGCACGACAGAGGCAAGCGCCCTCGCCACGGCAGTCGCGCAACGTGGGATGCGCGCCGTCCTGAGCTATGCGGGACGCACCGAACATCCCCGCGCGCAGCCGGTTCCGTGGCGCATCGGCGGCTTTGGCGGGGTGGAAGGGTTGGTCCACCATCTGCGGCAGGAACGGGTCACGCATCTGGTGGACGCCACCCACCCCTTCGCCGCGACGATGAGCCGCCATGCGGCGCAAGCGGCGCGGATTGCGGGGATAAATCACATCATGCTGACCCGCCCCCCATGGGAAGCGGGGCCGGGCGACCGCTGGACCCACGTCCCGGACATTCCCGCCGCCGTTGCCGCGCTGGATGGTGAGCCGCGCCGCGTGATGCTGGCGCTGGGGCGGATGCATGTGGACGCCTTCGCGGACCAGCCCCAGCATGACTATCTGATGCGCTTTGTGGACGCACCGGACATTGCGCCCAGCTTGCCCAACCACCGACTGGTGGTGGATCGCGGGCCTTTCACACTGGCGGGCGACCTTGCGCTGATGCGGCAGCATCGGGTCGAACTGGTCATCGCCAAAAATGCGGGCGGCACCGGCGCGCGGGCGAAACTGGACGCCGCGCGGGCGCTGGGCATAGCGGTGCTGATGATCGACCGGCCACCCCTGCCCGATGCACAGACGACGCACAGCGTTACGGACGTGATCGACTGGCTGGATCATTCGGCCCAACGCGGGGTGTAGAGGATGGGGCCGCTGGGGCGGTCTATCATGCGCGTGCGGCTGGACCCCACGATC
The DNA here is from genome assembly GCF_044987515.1 of Sphingobium sp. ZW T5_29. Taxonomy (NCBI): domain Bacteria; kingdom Pseudomonadati; phylum Pseudomonadota; class Alphaproteobacteria; order Sphingomonadales; family Sphingobiaceae; genus Sphingobium; species Sphingobium sp. ZW T5_29. Next base: position 97,533 of record NZ_JBJDRM010000011.1, on the reverse strand, counting down.
ACCACCGTGCGCATGTCGGCCATTTCGGGCGTGGCCTGATCGACTGTGGCGATGCGCAGTTCCTCCTGCGGCGTCGATACGGCGCGGGCGAACAGGATCAGGCGACCGGCTTCGCAAGTTTCCCGCAGGATGTCGATCGTCCGGGCAAATCCTTCGGGTCGCGAAAGCGATCGGGGGTTGTAGAATGCCATGGCGAAATCCGCCTGCACGGCTAGCCGCAACCGCCGTTCGATCAATGGCCAGGGTTTTAGATTGTCGGACAGGTTGATGGCGCAGAAATCATGGCCCAGCGGCGCGCCCGCCCGCGCGGCGGCGGCCAGCATCGCGGTAATCCCCGGCAGGACGCGGATGTCGATTTCGCGCCATTCGCCAGGGCCGGACTCCAGCGCTTCGAACAGGGCGGACGCCATGGCGAAGACGCCGGGGTCGCCCGACGAAGCGACCACCACCCGATGGCCCCGCGCCGCCAGGTTCAGCGCATGCGCGGCGCGGTCCAACTCGACACGATTGTCCGAAGGATGCCGCATAAGGCCCGGCCTGTCGGCCACCCGCGCGACATAGGGCGCATAACCGATGATGTCGGTCGCCTCATCCAGCGCCGCGCTGACCTCCGGCGTGATCAGCGCCTCCGCGCCGGGGCCAAGTCCTGCGACCGCCACCCATCCGTTCATGGCCGCCGCCCCTGCCCGTGGATCAACAGGATCGAAAAATAGCCTGTGACCGCATCGGCGTCGGCCAGCGGAGTGATCCGCTGGTCCGCCATGGTCGCATATTCGACCAGCCAGGCGCAGTCCTGCTTGCCCGCGATCTCGACCGCGCGGCGCAGCTTGGCAAGGTTGCGGCCGATCTTCATCACCACCAACGCATTGGTGTCATGAATGCGCCGCGCCAACTCATCCTCCGGCAGGGTCGCCATCAGCACGGTCAGCACATCGTCGCCCCAACTGATCGGCGTGCCGCTGGCCGTCCATGCGCCCGACATGCCTGTAATGCCAGGCACGATGCGCACCGGCGCATGGGCCGCCAGGCGGCTGTGCAGGTGCATGAAACTGCCGTAGAAAAACGGATCGCCCTCACACAGGACGACCACATCTTCCCCTTGCGCCGCCAGCCCGTGCAGATGCGCTGCGCAATCGGCATAAAAGGGCGACAGACGGGCATTGTAACGGGGATCGGAAAAGGGGATTTCGGTCGTCACCGGATATTCCATCGCATATTCGACGGCATCCGCGCGCAACATGCCCTCCACGATCCGGCGGGCATGGCCGGGCCGCCCCGCCTTGCGGAAATAGGCGATGTGGCGCGCCTCGCGGATCAGCCGGTCGGCCCGCACGCTCATCAAATCCTGCGCGCCGGGGCCTAAGCCCACGCCATGGATAGTGCCGCTCATTCGGCGGCGCTCGCAATTGCGTTGACCGCCGCGACCGTGATCGCACTGCCGCCCAGTCGGCCTTCCACGATACAACAAGGCACGGGCTGCACCTGCCACAGCGCCTCTTTCGATTCCGCCGCGCCGACGAAGCCGACCGGACAGCCGATGATCGCCGCCGGGCGCGGACAGGCGGGGTCTTCCAGCATGTTGAGCAGGTGGAACAGCGCGGTCGGCGCATTGCCTATGGCGACCAGCGCACCCGCCAGATGCGGTCGCCACAATTCCAACGCGGCGGCGGATCGCGTGTTTGACATCGCACGGGCAAGGCCGGGCACGTCTGGATCGTGCAGCGTGCAGATGATGAGGTTGGCGGCTGGCAGGCGCGCGCGCGTGATTCCTTCGGACACCATGCGGGCGTCGCAAAGAATAGGCGCGCCTGCCTCCAGCGCCGCGATGGCGGCTTTGGCAAAGCTGGGCGAAAAGCGGATATGGGTTTCCAGGCTGACCAGCCCCGCCGCATGGATCATCCGCACGGCGATGCGTTCGTCCTCGCGTGAAAGGTGCGACAGGTCCGCCTCCGCGCGGATGGTGCGGAAGGATTGGCGATAAATGGCCGCTCCATCGGTTTCATAGACATGCGGCATCAATTTGCTCCGAACAGGGCGATGATCTGAAGGGGGTTCAGCCCGGCGCGCACCGGCGGCGCACCGGCATGAGCATTCAACGCCAGGTCGAAAGCGCCGTCTCGCCCCGTCAGGACGGTAGCGGCCTGCGCCGGACGTGCGCAGCCCTTGGCGCAGCCTGAAACATGCAGGTCGGCGACATGTGGAGCCAGCCGCGCTGCAAGATCGCGGGTGTTGACACTCGCCTGGGGACAGGCGGGCGCGCCGGGGCATGCACAGGTGCGTAGCAGGGGGTCGGCGGGATCGTCGGACGGCCCGTCGTCCCCTTCCAATATCAGGCCGCGCCAGGGGGTCAGGCGCACGCCATATGTCTTTTCACTCATCGCCATGCGCAGGTTGTCGGCTTCGACGCGGCCAAATGGCGCGCCACTGAACCGACCAGGGCTGGCGGCGATGACGGCGGCGGCATCGCGGGGCGGAGCAGGCCGCCGGTCGGCGCATTGGGGCAGCGGCGCGGCATGGCGGGCCATGCGCCCGACCTGTCCGCCGCCGCTCGCGACGAACCATCGGGTGATCGCGATGATGTCATCGACCGCGCTTTCGGCGCTCGTCGCCGTGCCGCAGTCCCGGCCGTCGGCGCGCAGGATCGACGCGCCCGCGCCATCCCGCTCGATGCGAAAATCCGCCGGGCTGTGCGTCAAGGCCGGGGTGGAACCGGCATCGATGGCAAAGCCGACCTTGGGCGGCAGGGCGGGCAATTCGCGCATCCGGTCGATCAGCGCCAAAGCGATGGTTTCCGTGTCGTCGCCGGGGGTCCAGTCGGGGTTCAGGATCACCGGGGCATGGGTCTCTCCCGCGCCGTCAGGATCGATCAGCCCGACCTCCGCCAGCGCGTGCGCCAACGGCGGATGGTCGCAATCGCGCACCCCACGGATTTGCAGCCCGGCCCGATTGGTCAGGTCGATATGGCCGTTGCCAAAACGCAGCGCGGCGTCGCACAGGGCGAGTGTCTGGGCGCGGGTCATCCGCCCCAGACGCGGCCGCACGCGGACCAACAGCCCATCGCCCGCCATCATCGGTTGCCACGCGCTGGGGCACCAACCCCGCACCACGGCACGGGGCGGTTGATCGGCGAACGCGCGCCGTGATCGGTCCTGCACTTTTCCAGCCCTCCAGACGCCAAGCAACGATGGCGACGGCGTACCGGCGTGGCGGACAGCCGCACGCCAGCACAGCCGCAGCCGCGCAAAAATTTCGTCGCTCAAACGGAGAACCGAGCCGTGACCATCCCCTGGATCATGGCAAGAGCGACCTTTGCGTCGGCAGGTCTCCTGGCTTGCGGGTCAATGCAGGGACACGGGCCTTCCCGGATTTCTCCAGTGGCTGATCACCTGTCAGGCGATCGTCCGTATCTCGCTCACCGCTCACAGTTGCAGGGACAGCCACGGATTAGGGAGCAAGCTCCCGCACCGCGTTCCCAATTAAGCCCCCGAAGGGACACCGACGCGATCGATGGACCGGCTAACCGATCCGCTTCGCCTCATAGGGCGATCGTCGGGCAAAGGAAAGGGGGATGGGCCGCGCTGTCTTGCGTCCGTCCTGCCGCCCCACTAGTCCCTTGCCAGATAAGGATAAGGGAGAGAGAGATGACAGAACTCAGCTTCGACACGACGAGCCGGTTTCTGGAAACCGCAAATGGTCGGCTACATTATCATGAAGCAGGGTCGGGTCCGGCTCTCTTGCTGCTCCACGGATCCGGTCCCGGCGTAACCGGCTGGGCCAATTTCGCAGGCAATCTGCCTCTCTTTGCGCGTCATTTCCGCACCATCATCCTCGACGCGCCCGGCTATGGGAAAAGCGATCCAGTCGATGGCGATCCCGTTACCGTGGCGCGCGATGCGGTCTTGGCGCTTATGGACGGCCTGCGCATTGATCGCGCCCACGTCATCGGCAACAGCTATGGCGGAATTGTGGGCGGTCACCTGGCCGCGGCACACCCGGATCGCGTACTGCGCTATATTACCATTGGCGGCATCGGGTTCAACATCACATCGACCTTCCCCAATGAAGGGCTGACGCGGCTGGTCGATTTCATCGAAAATCCCACCCGTGACAATATCGTCGCTTGGCTGGAATCCATGGTCTTCGACAAATCGATCATCACTGATGAATTGATCGACATGCGGTACAAGGCGGCGCTGGAACCGGTGACGATGGCCAGCAGCCGCAAAATGTACACGCGCTCAGCCCTTGATTTCATCGCCCAGTCGATGACCGGCCCCGCGGTTTCGCAGCGGATTGACTATCTGGGCCGGATACAGGCGCCGACGCTGATCACCTGGGGCCGCGATGACAAGGTCAGCCCTCTGGACGGCGCTTTATTGCCCATGCGCGTGATCCCGAACGCGGAATTGCACGTCTTCCCCCGATGCGGCCATTGGGCGATGATCGAATGCAAGGAACGGTTCGAAACGCTGGCGCTGGGCTTCCTGCTCGGTGGCGGGGATTAGGGCATCGGGCGGAAAAGTGGGAACCGGTGTTCCGCGAAAAGCGATGCGACAACAAAGATATAGCCCGGGCAGCGCAACAACAAGGCCGCGATTTATGATATCTATTTGTTATTACAGCATTTTTATGATGGGTCCACCTTCCGTCGTTGTGCGCGATGCTTTCGTCTAACGCCTCACGACTACCGAATGCCAGTCGGTGCGCTGTTCCCAGCCGCGCCGCTCCAGTTCCGGCACATCTTCCTCGCTCATCGCCTTGCCCAGGCACAGCAGGCCCAGGCATTCCCAGCCCTTGGGAATATCAAGCATCGCGTCCACGCGGTCGGACTCCAGGATCGACACCCAACCCATGCCGATGCCGCGCGTGCGCGCCGCCAGCCATAATGTGTGGACCGCCATGACGCAGCTGTAACGGCGCGCTTCGGGCATCGTGACCGCGCCCAGATGATGGCCGGTCTCGGTGCCCTCGTCGCAATAGACCGCGAACAGTATCGGCGCTTCGCGAAGGCCGTGCAGTTTCAAGCTGCGATACAGCCGGTCCTGCTCGCCCTGATATTCCTTGCCGGCTTCACCGACCTGAGCGTCGACATGGGCGGCCAGCCGCTCGCGCAGAGCAGGCATGTCGATCCGCACGAAACGCCACGGCTGGGACAGGCCGACCGACGGCGCGCGATGCGCCATGCTGATCAGCCATTCGACATCGGCTTCATTGATGGGGTCGGTCAGGAAATGGCGAACATCCCGCCGCGCCCGCACCAACGCCTCGAACCGCGCGCTGTCGATGGGGGTGATGGCGGGGCCGCTCATGGTTAATATTCAATCCCCGCCTGCGCCTTCACACCCGACCGGAAGGGGTGTTTCACCAACGTCATTTCCGTGACTAAATCCGCTGCTTCAATCAGGGTTTCGGGCGCATTGCGACCGGTGATGATGACATGCTTCATTTCATCACGCGCCCTCACGGCTTCCAAAACCTCTTCCAAAGGCAAATAGTCGTAGCGCAGGGCAATATTGAGCTCATCTGCCAGCACCATATCATAGGACGGGTCGGCGATCATCCTCTTCACCTCATTCCACGCAGTTCGGGTCAGCGCTATGTCACGCTCACGATCCTGCGTGTTCCAGGTAAAACCTTCGCCCATCGGCTTAAAGTCCACCTGTTCGGGGAAAGCATCGAACACCGCCTTCTCCCCGGTCGTCATTGCGCCCTTCACAAATTGGACGACACCGACCCTCCTGCCATGGCCGATCGCGCGGACGACCATGCCCAGCGCAGCCGTCGTCTTGCCCTTGCCTTTGCCAGTATGGACGATCAGCAGTCCCTTTTCCTGTGTTTTGGTCGCCATGATCTTGCCATGAGCGGCCTGCTTTTTTTTCATCTTTTCGGCATGTTGTTCGGGGGTGCGTTCGATCATGGTTGGGCTTCCTTGAGTTGGGACAAAAGCATGGCGGCGCTGTTGGACCGGGGCCGCCACAGCCCCCGGTCTAGCGCTTCGTGCAAGCGAGAGGCTGTTTCGCGAAGGGCGGCGGAATTGGCTTGCGCCATGAAGGTGCGGACATCGTCATCTTCGATAAAGGCGGCGTGGACGGCGTCGAAATGATGGTCCTTCACGCCATGGGTCGTGGCGGCGAAGGCAAACAGATAATCAACGGAAGCGGCCATCTCGAACGCGCCCTTGTATCCGTGGCGCATCATGCCTGCGATCCATTTGGGATTGGTGACGCGGGCGCGGACGACCCGGCCAATCTCATCTTCTAACGTGCGGATGATCGGTCGTTCGGGGCGGCTATGGTCATTATGGTAACTGAGCGGCTTGCGGCCTGACAGATGTTCGACTGCGGCGGAGATGCCCCCTTCGAACTGATAATAATCGTTGCTGTCCAGCAGGTCATGTTCGCGATTGTCCTGATTCTGAATCAAAGCATCGGCCTGAGCAAGCCGCTGCACGAACAGTGTGCGTTCGGCATCGCCATCCACTCCGCCGCCATATGCGTGGCTGCCCCAGTCGAGATAGACGTTCGCCAGATCGGAACGATCATGCCAGATGCGTTCGTCGATCATCGCTTGCAGGCCCGCTCCATAAGTACCGGGCGCCGACCCAAAGACCCGAGCGCCTGCGCGGCGGGACGCTGTTTTTTCGGATTCTCCATCTGCTATTAGTGCGGCGGTTTCGGCGCGGTGGCGGGCGGCGGCGGGATTTTCCTCTTCCGGTTCGTCGAGCGCCATCACCGCGCGGGCGGCGCTGTCGACCAGGTCGACTTGATCGGGGAAGGCGTCGCGGAAGAAGCCGGATATGCGCAAGGTGACATCCACCCTGGGGCGGTTCAGTTCTGCGACCTTCATCACTTCAAAGCCGATCACCCGACCGGATGCCCATTCCCATCGCGGTCGCACGCCCATCAGCGCAAGCGCTTGGGCGATGTCGTCGCCGCCTGTGCGCATATTTGCTGTTCCCCAGGCTGAAATTGCCATGGCGCGGGGATATTCTCCCTGGCGTTGGAAATAGTTTTGAATGAGTGAGGCAGCGGATTGTTGGCCTAAATTCCAGGCGGCGACGGTGGGGACGGCGCGGGTGTCTACTGAATAGAAGTTGCGGCCGGTGGGCAGGACGTCGGGGCGTCCGCGTGTTGGTGCGCCGGACGGGCCGGGGAGGACGAAGCGCCCGTCGAGGGCGGCGAGGAGGGCGGATTTTTCGGCTGGGCCGCTGGCATCCACGCGGGGGGCGAGGTCGTGATGCAGGGCGTCAAGCACAGCGGCACTATGGGAGCCGGGAGCAGCAGCGCCGCTGTCGAGCAGGTGGATCGCGAAAAGCTCCAGCCGTTCCACCGTGTCGCCGGTGGTCCGCCATGCGTCAGGGGTGAGGCGCTGGAGTTCGGGAGGGCGGGGGCCATTCCATGCTGTCCCCATGACGCAATCCAAAGGGTTGAAACCAAGGGAAAAATCGTCCGCCAGCGCCCGAAGCAGGGAGCCTTGCCCATCGTCCAGCCCCCTGGGGCAGCGGGCGAGGGCGATTATCAGGTCGCGGCGCTGCGGTCCTTCAGGCGATTGGGTGAAGATGTGCAGCCCGTCGCGGATCTGCATTTCCTTCAAGTCGCACAGATAGTTATCGATCGCAGCTAAAGCATCGTCTCCGGTTCCTTGGGCCCCGGCGTCCTGGTCCAGCCCCTGTGACGCGGCGAGGGCCAATATGTCCTTGCGCAACGTTGCCAGCCGACGCGGATCCATGCCCGCGGCGAGATAATATTCATCGACCAGCGCCTCCAATTCCTTGAGCGGGCCATAGCTTTCCGCGCGGGTGAGGGGCGGGGTCAGATGATCGATGATGCAGGCCCCGATGCGGCGCTTTGCCTGGGTCCCTTCGCCCGGATCGTTGACGATGAAGGGATAGATTTGCGGCACCGGCCCAGCGCAGATTTCGGGAAAGCAGCTTTCCGACAGAGCAATCGCCTTGCCGGGGAGCCATTCAAGATTGCCGTGCTTGCCGACATGGACGACGGCCTGCGCGTGAAAATCCCGCGCCAGCCAGAAATGAAAGGCGAGATAGGCGTGCGGCGGGGGGAGCGCGGCATCGTGATAGCTGGATTTGGGGTCGACATCATAACCCCGCGATGGCTGGACCGCGACAGCGACATTGCCGAAGCGGTGGATGGAGAGCGGGAAGGCGGCGTCGCGCAGGGACGGGTCGGATTCGGGCGGTCCCCAGCGTGCGGTCACCGCCTCTCGCGCAGATGCGGGGAGGGCGTCGAACGCCGCGCGATAGTCGGTCAGCGGCAAGCTGGCGGGCGCGACATCATGGGTCAGCAGGTCCATCAGGCATGCGCCGTCCATCGGCGCACCGGCTACATCATAGCCGCCGTCCGCCATTGCCTGGAGGATAGCGGCGACGCTGGCGGGCGTGTCCAGGCCGACGCCGTTGCCGACGCGGCCTGCGCAGCTGGGATAGTTGGCGAGGACGAGCGCGATCCGGCGATCAGCCGGTTTCGCCTGCCGCAAATATCCCCAATTTGCAGCCAGTTGAGCAGTGAATTTAGCACGATCCGGGAGAATTTGCGGGACGATGATGCTGCATTCGGTGCGTTGGTCAAATCTGGCTGCGGCCTTGAAGGCGACAGCGCGTGTGATCAGCCGCCCGTCCACTTCGGGAAGGGCGATGTGCATGGCAAGATCGCGTGGACCAAGCCCGCGCGCGCTCGCTTGCCACGCCTGTTCCTCGGCACTGGCAAAGACGGCCTGGAGGATCGGACAGTCCGCTTGTTCAAGGACGGATGGGGTTCGTGGTTCGCCCGGAGCGGAGGCGGCAAAAGCGGTCGCGTTCAGGATGACGTCCGGTGGCGTTTCCAACATCGACGCACGCAGAAAGTCGCGTGCAAATGGTTCACGAAGCGCGCGAACATATACCGGCAACACATTGAGATCATGGGATTGAAGTTCCGCGATCATGGCATCGACCGCGTCAAGCGTTCCGGCGATCAACAGCGCGCGGTAAAAGAGAAAAAGGACGGTCGGCTGCCCTTCGCGCCACTGGCCCCTTACCTGATTGATGGTCACACGGTCAGTGCCGGGCCAATATAGCCCGGCATCGGCCACGGGGACCGGATCATCGGGATCGCCTGCATCACGTCCGCCAAGCCGAGCGGCAGTTTTCAGGAAGGCGGCGGCATTGGCGACGCCGCCCTGGCGAAGATAGTCGCGCAGGCGGTCGCAGATATCGGGAGCGACGGTGGATGCCTGGACAAGGTCCGGGTCCTGTTCCCGCCCATCGGCGATCGCGGCGAAGGCGATGCCCTTTTGTCTGGAAATCTTTGCAATTTCATCAATGCCATAGGGCCAATAGCTTTTACCGCCCAGCAGGATGACGCAGACGAATTTTGCGCTGTCGATCACCTGTTCGACATAGAGATCGACGGAATAGGGGTGGCGCAGTTGGAGCAGATTGGCGAGGCGGATGGTGGGGGCGGCATCCCCCAGCGTCGCCGCCGCGCTGGCGAGACAGGCCAGTTCGCTGTCCGCCACGGTCAGCACCACGATGTCCCCCGGCGTCTGGCCAAGGTCGATCGCTTCGTCGCCGTTCGATACGGCGCCGGGCGTGGCGGTCAGCAAATGCATCAGGCAGGCACCGTCCGGGTGTCGAGCGCGCTGGCGATGGCGTCGCGATCAAGCCCATGATGGCCGATGATGACCAAACGTGACGCGCGCGGTTCGTCCGGTCGCCACGCGCGGTCATAATGATGTTGGAGGCGGGGGCCGACCGACTGGAGGACCAGACGAGCCGGGCGTCCCCGGATCGCCAGAAAGCCCTTCACCCGCAGCAGGTCATGCCCGGCAATGGCCTTGTCCAGCGCGGCGAGCAAGGGTTCGGGGCTGTCCAGTTCGCCCAGGTCGAGCACGAAGCTGTCGAAGTCGTCATGATCATGATCGTCATCCCCGTCATGGTGGGACGGGCGGGCGTCGACCTGATCCTCCACGGCTGCGTCGATGCCGAGCAGCGCGGCGGGGTCGATACGGCCCATCGCGGTGCGGATGAAGCTGACGCCGGGGCGGACGTCCTGCCTTAGCCTGGCTTCCAGTTCTTTCAGCTGGTCAGCATCCACAAGGTCAGTCTTGTTGAGAAGGACCAGGTCGGCGCAGGCGAGCTGGTCTTCGAACAGTTCCTCAATCGGGCTGTCATGATCGAGCGTTGGATCGGCGGCGCGGGCGGCGGCCAGCGCGGCTTCGTCATGGGCGAAACGTCCGGCGGCAAGCGCGTCCGCGTCCACCAGCGCGATCACGCTATCCACCGTGGCGCGCGTGCGGATGTCGGGCCACTGGAATGCCTTGACCAGCGGCTTGGGCAGGGCGAGCCCGGACGTTTCGATGATGATGTGGTCGGGCGGGGTCGGCCGGTCGAGCAACCGCTGCATGGTCGGCAGGAAATCGTCCGCCACGGTGCAGCAGATGCAGCCATTGGCCAGTTCGATGATGTCATCGTCAGGGCAGGCTTCGTCGCCGCAGCCCTGAACGAGGGCGCCGTCCACGCCGACATCGCCAAATTCATTGATGATAAGGGCGATCCGGCGGCCCCCCGCATTTTCGATGATGTGGCGGATGAGGGTGGTTTTGCCCGCCCCCAGAAAGCCGGTGATGACGGTAGCAGGAACCTTGTTCATGGGGTGTTTCCTTGGATGGCGAGGGGGACTTCGATCTCGTCGAAGCGTTTCCAGCGATAGATTGCCCAGCTGATCAGCCAGCAGGCAGCGAACAGGCCGATGATGAAGAAACCCAGGCTGTTGAATTGTTCGCCCAGACTGGCGGCGAGCGACCAGATGCCGCCGTTGAGGCCGAGCTTGTCGCCCAGCAGCGCCGCGGTTTCGATGCCGCCGATCACGATTGCGACAATCGCCGAAACCAGCGTGATGGTGATGTTGTAATAGAGTTTGCGAATGGGCTTTACGAAGGCCCATCGATAGGCGCCCATCATCAACGCGCCGTCAGCCGTGTCGACCAGCGCCATTCCCGCCGCGAAGAGAAGGGGAAAGATGAGGACGGTGGACAGCGCCAGTCCACTGGCCGCCTGCCCGGCGGACAGGCCCAATATGGCCACCTCTGTCGCCGTATCGAAGCCAAGGCCGAACAGGAAACCCAGCGGGGCCATGTGCCAGCTGCGCGTCACCAGACGGAAGAGCGGTTTGAACAGGCGGGCGAGCAGGCCACGATTGCCGAGCAATATATCCATGTCTTCAGCGATGTACGCGCCACCCCTGCGAACATGGTTAAAGGTTGCCCAGACCGATTTCAGGATGATCAGGTTCACCGCTGCAATGGCGAAGAGGAATGTCGCTGAAATGATGGTCGCGACGACGCCGCCGATTTCGCCCGCAGCCTCCACCCGGCTAAGCGCGCTGGCGGCGGTGGCGATCAGGACCGCACCGATCAGCACGATGGCGCTATGGCCAATCGCGAACCAGAAACCGACGGTCAGCGGGCGTTGGCCGCTCTGCATCAGTTTTCGCGTCACATTGTCTATCGCGGCGATATGGTCCGCGTCCACGGCATGACGCAGGCCCAGGCTCCAGGCCAGCAGGGCCATGCCCAGCATCGCCATGTCGTCCGCGAACAAGGCCCCGGCCCATAGCCAGAGGCCAAGATTGGCGGCGATCAGGCCAGCAAACATCCAGGTGGCGCGCCGACGAAGCCCACCCCGGTCGGGTGGCGGGTGAAGGGCAGGGGAATGATCGTTCATAAGGCAGTCCCGTCGGCGTCGGCGAACCGGGACGGGAGCCTCCGCAACGCGGCCGACAGCGATTGCCGGACGGACGCCTGTGCGCCCGGCACGCATGCCGTTGCGGCTCCCGCCGCACTAGGCGTCGCTCAGACGGAACACCGTGCCCCGGCCATCCCCTGGACCAAAGCAAGAGCGACCAAACGCCGGCAGGTATCCTGGCTTGCGGGTCATCGCTCGACACATGGCCTTCCCAGGCCTCGCAAGATTTAGCGTCCGGCCCAGTGGCTGACCTTCCCATGTCATGGAAGGTCGATATGCATCTCGCTCACCGCTTACAGTTGCAGGGACAGCCGCGGATTTGGACGCCGGAAAGGCATCCGCACCGCATTCCCATTCAAGCCCCTTCGGGGCACCGGCGCGATCAGGTGAAAGCCGCCGTGGCGGACCTTCACGATGCCGTGCATAGAACGCATCGTCAGGAAAGGGAAGCGATGGGGCAGAAGGATCGATTGAAATATAATCGTAACATGGCAGTCATCCTATAGTCACATAGCTGACATATCTGCCCGGCCCATGAGAAGGGACCAAGCAATGAAAGCCAGCCGTTGGGCGATCGCCATCGCGATGCTCCAGATAGCAGCGCCCTCATGGGCGAGCGCACAGTCGATCAGCCAGGGCGAAGCCGAGCAGTTGCGCGCGCAGATCGCCGCGCTCAAGGCGCAGGTGCAGATGTTGGAAACGCGCCTGGATGTGGCGGCGCCTGTTTCGGCTGCGGCGGGTTCGGGGGGTTCGGCTGTTCCACCGGCGCTTGCCAGCGCGTCCAAACCGGCGGCTGCGGCTGAGCCTGCAACCAAGATCAGCTGGAAGGGCAGCCCGCAATTTTCCAGTGACGACGCAAAGTTCAAGGTCAAGGGCCGCATTCAATATGACGCCGCCCTGCTGATGGCGCCGGGCAACATATCCGATCGGGCGCAGGGCTATTCGAATGAGCTTCGCCGCTTGCGATTAGGCGCGGAAGGTCAGCTGGGGGCCGGGTTCGGCTATAAGCTGGAAACCGAATTGTCGGACAACAGCATCGATCTGGTCGACACCTTCATCACCTATGAAAATGGCAAGTGGCTGGTGACGCTGGGCAATCATAACCAGTTCCAGTCGCTGGACGAACTGATTGGCGATACGACCGGTTCGGTGATGGAGCGCGCCGCCTTTACCGACGCCTTCAATTTCGAGCGTCGCCTCGGCCTGTCGGCCCAATATCGCTCCGGCATCCTGCTCGCCCAGCTTGGCCTGTTTTCCGACAGCGCCGATTCGCTGACCAATGACGAGGATGGGGACGAAAATAACAGCTATAGCGTGGACGGTCGCGTCGTGCTGGCGCCGCGCATCGGCAAGACGCAGCTGCATTTCGGCGCATCGGGGCATTGGCGCGACTTCAACCGACTGGCCGACGAGCCGCAGCGTTATCGCCAGCGGCCCTATCTGCACAGCATCAACACGCGCTTTCTCGCCACGCCGTCGATCGATGCGACGGGCGAATCCCATTATGGGCTGGAATTTGCGGGCACCCGCGGGCCGCTTCACTGGGCCGGTGAAACGCATTGGTTGCGCACGAAACGGCCCGGCCTTTCGGACCCGACCTTCTTTGGCGGCTATGCAGAGGTCGGCTATTTCCTGACGGGCGAAACCCGGTCGTACAAGAATGGCATTTTCGGCAGCACCAAGCCCAAGCAGGAATTTGGCGACGGGGGCATGGGGTCGCTTCAGGTGACGGCGCGCTACGATTATCTGGACCTTAACGACAAGGACATCGTCGGCGGCACGCAGAATGCCTGGATATTGGGGCTGGTATGGACCCCGATCGAATATCTGCGCTTCAACCTCAACTACGCGCACCTGCGCTATACCGACGCGGCGATCCCCGCCGGAACCGACCGGGACTATGGCGTCAATGTCGTGGGATGGCGGGCGGAACTGGACTTCTGATCCGGCGGGGCATGGGCAGCGAAAGGCCCATGCCCCATCTATCCCTTGCGACCACCGCCCGCCCGCATTATCAGCGGCGACGCGACAGGTTCCTCGCAAGGGGATGAAAAGGGAAGTCGGGTAAAGCCCGCGCTGCCCCTGCAACTGTAAGCGGTGAGCGAACGGCCATTCACGCCATTGGGACCCCTTGGGGCGTTCCCGAGAAGGCGGCCGGACGCATTGACCCGTGAGCCAGGAGACCTGCCTGCCGCAGTCGTTCTTCGACCGGACAGGGTGTGCCGGACGAACGGGGGTATCCTCGCCGAGCGACAGCCATTGCCTTGCCGGCTAGGTCGTGCGGGACGCATTTCGTTGTGCGCTTCCCGCTTCGTCCCCGCCACAAGGCTGTTTGCGGTCGGAAGGCGGAGCCAAGGATGATGATCCATTATTTGATGCCGGGGCGCGGCTGATGCTGCGCGCGGTCGAAGCCGGGGCGGCGGTGGTGGTCTGTTCGACCTGCCGCCTGTCCCCCGAACAACGGGAAGATGGCGAAGGAAGGCGCGGCGGCGCCCTGCTGGCGCAGGCGTTGCGGGCGGTGCAGGCAGGCGACAGCGCCTATGCGGACGTGGAAGTGCAGGAAATGCCATGCCTTTTCGCGTGTCAGCGACATTGCACCGTCCATCTGCGCGCGCCCGGCAAGGTCGGTTATGTGCTGGGCGATTTCACCCCCGATGAAACGGCGGCGCGCGCGATCCTCGATTATGCAGTCCGCCACGCGGCAAGCGCGGAGGGCGTCGTGCGCTATGCCGACTGGCCGCAGGGGGTGAAGGGTCATTTCATCGTCCGCACGCCGCCCGACGGCTTTGTCTGCACATGACGTTCTTTCGCGACCGGGCCGCATTCGATCAGGCGCTGGCGACATTGCCCGTCCCCGACCAAGGCGCAATCGAAGCGGCGGCCAGGCGGCAGGCATCTTTGACCAAGCCCGCCGGTTCGCTGGGGCGGCTGGAGGATATCGCGCTGTTCATGGCGGGATGGCAGGGGCGGGAGCGGCCCGGCGCAGACAGGATCCGCGTCGCGCTGTTCGCTGGCAATCACGGTGTGGCTGCGCGCGGGGTCAGCGCCTTTCCACCCGAAGTGACGGCCCAGATGGTCGCGAATTTCCGAAAGGGGGGCGCGGCCATCAACGCGCTCGCCGCCGCCTGCGGGGCGGAACTGGTCATTGTGCCAATCGATCTGGATCGTCCCACTGGCGATATTACCCATTGCCCGGCAATGACCGAAGCCGAGTGCCTGGCGGCGATCAATGCCGGGGCAGCGGTCATCCAAGCCGGTATCGACCTGTTGTTGCTGGGAGAGATGGGCATCGCCAACACGACTGTCGCCGCCGCCATTTGTGCGCATGTGCTGGGCGGGGACGCCGAACAGTGGGTTGGCCGGGGCACCGGCGTCGACGCAGCGGGCGTCGGTCGGAAGGTCGAGGCTGTCAGGCTGGCGCTTGCCCGGCATGGCGGGGATTGCGGGGACGCGTTCGAAACGTTGCGATGCCTTGGCGGGCGGGAGATTGCCGCAATCGCTGGCGCGGTGCTGGCGGCGCGCCTTGCCCGCCTGCCGGTGATGCTGGATGGATTCATCTGCGCGGCGGCGGTCGCTCCGCTGGCACGCGACAATCCGCAAATTACCGACCATTGCCTGGCCGCCCATTGTTCCGCGGAGGCGGGGCATGGGCGGGTGCTCGACGTGCTTGGTCTTGACCCATTGCTGCGGCTGGACATGCGGCTGGGCGAAGGGAGCGGCGCAGCGGTGGCGGCGCAGGTCGTGCGATCGGCCCTCGCGGCGCATGGCAACATGGCCACCTTTGCGCAAGCTGCGGTCGCCAGCGGACAATGACGGGAATCTCCATTCATCTGATGCGCCATGGCGTCCCGGAAATGGCGGGCAGGCTGCTAGGCCATTGTAACTCGCCGCCTGATCCCGACGGCATGGCGCTGTGCGTCGATCGGGCGCGCGCCGTGATGTTTGAGCATGTCATAACATCCGATCTGTCGCGGGCGCATATTCCCGGCGAAATCATCGCAACGGAGCGGAACGCGACCCTGCATATCGACCCGCGCTGGCGAGAGCTGGACTTCGGGCTGTGGGAAGGCGCTGATCCTGCTGATCTGGATGCCGATGCGCTAGCGCCGTTCTGGGACGACCCCGACGCCAGCCCACCGCCGGGCGGGGAACGCTGGTCCGCACTTTGCGAGCGGGTCGGCGCGGCTCTGAGCGATATAATCAGGCCGACGCTGGTCATCAGCCACGCAGGCGCCATGCGCGCCGCCCTGTCGGTGCTATGCGGGTTGGATCACCGGCAATGCTGGACTTTCGACCTTCCTTATGGCGCGCTGCTGAGCCTGCGGCTTTGGCCGGACGGCACCGCGCAGATCACGGGCCTGCAAATATGAGGCGGCTGGTGCTGGCGATGCAGCTCATGACCTGCCTGCCGCTGCCGTCGGTGAAGGCGGATGAAGAAGATTTCGCTGCTGCGATCCGCTGGTTCCCGATGACGGGTATCATTGTCGGCGCCTGTGCTGCGGGCGGGCTGTTGCTGGGTAGCAAGGTCGATCCGTGGTCGGGTGCGTTGCTGGCTCTGCTGGTCTGGGTGGCTATGACCGGTGCGCTGCATCTTGATGGGCTGGCCGACATCGCCGATGCGGTTGGGGCGGCTCATGGTGACCGAAGCAGGCTCTCCCTCGTGCTTGCAGACCCGCATGTCGGCAGCTTTGGCGTCACGGCGGTGGCGCTGCAATTGATAACGAAGCTGGTGCTGTTGCGCTTATGCGCGGAGTTTGTACCGGCTTGGGGGCTGATCGGCGTGGCTATGGTGGCGCGGATGGGGCCGCTATTCTGGGCGCGCTGGCTCCCGCCGCTGCATGAAGGACTTGCGAGCCGATTTCGCCACGGGGTCAGGCCAGTGCACCTGCTGGGCTGGAGCGTGGTTGCGATCCTGTTTGCCTGGTGGATGCCGGGCCTGTTGATCGTTGCCGCGCTGATCCCGTCATGGGCGATATGGCTGCGCATGCGCATCGGCGGCATTTCCGGCGACGGGCATGGAGCGGGGATCGAGATAGTGGAAAGCGCGCTGCTGGCGGCGCTGGTGCTGGCGCGATGAGCGACGCGTTTCGCTGGCATGGTGGCCGTCTGGCCGTTGCGCAGGAGCGCTATGGTTCGGTCGAACCGTGGATCGACCTGTCCACGGGGATCAACCCTGTGCCGTGGCCCGGCAGTTCACGGATTGCGGTCGATTGGGCGTCCTTGCCCGATCCATCCGCGCTGGCGGAGCTTGAAGCAGTGGCGGCTGCGCATTTCGGCCTGCCCCCGGCCCATGTCTGCGCCGTGCCGGGAAGCGAGATCGGCTTGCGCATGGTCGGACAGCTGATCGACCGCCCCGCCTGCTATCTGACTCCGGGTTATCGCACGCATGGCGAGGCTTTCGCCAAGGCAAGGCCGGTCGGCGATCCCGCAGAGGCTCCATCCGGCTCTGTTCTGATGATGGCCAGCCCGAACAATCCCGATGGCCGCGTCTTTGCGCGGGAGCAGTTGTTGGCACTGGCGGAGCGCATGCAATGGCTGGTCATCGACGAAGCCTTTGCCGATTGCATGCCGGGCGGGAGCATCGCGCCCGACATAGGGGAGGGGCGGCAACTGGTCGTCCTGCGATCCTTCGGCAAGTTTTTCGGGCTGGCAGGTGCAAGGCTGGGCTTTGTTCTTGGCCCGACGCCTATCGTCGCGGCCTGTCGGCGCATGTTGGGTGACTGGCCGGTTTCGGCTGCGGCCATCGCATTTGGCACGGCGGCCTATCGTGACAGGGGGTGGATCAACGCTACCATAGAGTCGCTTCGCGAACAGGCAGCAGGTTTGGACGCGCTGCTCGCCCGGCATGGTCTGGTGGCGCGGGGCGACTGTCCGCTGTTCAGGCTGGTGGAGCGGGACGATGCGGCGCAGTTGTTCGAACATCTGGCGCGGCGCGCTATCCTGACCCGGCCCTTCCACGCGCAGCCGAGGTGGCTGCGTTTCGGCCTGCCCGCGGATGCCGCGGCGATGGAGCGGTTGGACAAGGCGCTGGCGGATGGCTGATCCGGTGGCCATTGGCGCTTTGATGCTGGATGCGGCGCTGGGGTGGCCCGGTCGTCTGCACGCGCGGATCGGCCATCCGGTTGGCGGATTCGCCCGGATCATCGCGATGTGCGAGCGCCGTTGGAACCGTCCCGGATCGAGCGATGGAGCGCGGCGGATCGGCGGGGTTGCCACTTTGCTGGTCCTGCTGACGGTGGCGATCGGATGTGGATGGGCCGCCGAAGGGCTGATCCGGCAGAGCATGGGAAGCTGGGGCTGGGTCGGCGTGGCGCTGGTCGCCTGGCCTGCTTTGGCGCAGCGCAGCCTGTATGACCATGTCGCGCGGGTGGCGCGGGCATTGGAATCGGGCAAACTGAACGATGCGCGGCGTGCCGTTGCATGCATCGTTGGCAGGGACACGGCCAGCCTGGATGAAAGCGGCGTGTCGCGCGCGGCGGTGGAAAGCCTGGCGGAAAGCTTTTGCGACGGTGTGGTCGCGCCCCTTTTCTGGCTGCTGCTGGCGGGCTTGCCGGGAATATGGGCCTATAAGGCGGTCAATACCGCCGACAGCCTGATCGGCCATCGGGAAGAACCATATGGGCCGTTCGGATGGGCCGCCGCCCGATTTGACGACGCACTCAATCTGGCGCCTGCCCGGCTGTCCGGGCTGCTGGTCTGCATTGCGGGCGGGCGCGGATGGCGGGTCTTGTGGCGTGACCATCGGCGGCACGCGTCCCCCAATGCGGGCTGGCCAGAGGCGGCGATGGCGGGAGCGCTAGGGGTCCGGCTGGGCGGGCCGATCCGCTATGACGGGGTGCTGCATGACAAGCCGTGGATCGGCGGCAGCCTTGGAGACGTCGCGCCGGGCGATCTGCGCCGGGCGATGGGGATTTTCCTGCGCGCCTGCGCCTTGCTTTGGGGATTAGGCGCATGGGTGGAGATCGCGCTGTGAACATATTGGTCCTGGGCGGTGCTCGATCCGGCAAGAGCCGCTATGCGCAGGCGCGATGCGAGGCCCTGTCGGGCGGGTTGGCCTATATCGCCACGGCTGAGGCGCATGATGGAGAAATGGCTGACCGCATCGCGCGCCATCGGGCCGATCGCGGTCAGAGATGGCGAACGGTCGATGCGCCGATCGACCTGCCGGGCGCGATCCGATCATCGTCAGAATGGGCTGGCGCGATATTGGTCGATTGCCTCACGCTTTGGCTGTCGAACCTGATGCTGGCCGACAAGGACATTGCCGTGTGGCGCGCCACGCTGGCCGATGCCATGCGATCCTGCGCGGTGCCGGTCATGCTGGTCAGCAACGAAGTCGGCCTGTCGATCGTGCCCGAAAATGCCCTGGCTCGGCGTTTTCGCGACGAAGCGGGATGGCTGAACCAGCAAATGGCCGCCCGGTGTGATGAGGTTATATTCGTGGCGGCGGGGTTGCCGTTGACCCTGAAGGAAGCAGCGTCGCCCGCGGCGTGAACAGGCTGGCAGCCGGGATGATGATTGTTCGGGCCATCACCGGCATAAAATCCGTGTCATGCGCGATGCCGGGTTTATTTCCCGCTTGTTCGCCTTGCCTGGGGCGGCTGCTATCAATATGGGGCGACCATCAATTCTGGAGGGGATTGAGGGGAAACAGCGATTCTGATTGATGCGAGCGCGCATTTCGCCGCATGCATGAATTTGAAAAAGGGCGGGACTGGAAGGCCCGAACCGCTGGGTCCTGAAGCAGGGGATGAGACAGTGAACGCATTTAACGCAGACTATCTGTTTGTTTTCATACTGGCGGCCTTTTTGGGGTTTCAGTTGATCAAGAAGGTATCGCCGCTGCTTCATTCGCCGTTGATGTCGCTGACCAATGCGATTGCGGCGGTGGTGATTGTGGGGGCGATCACGATCACGGGTGAGGAAGGGGCGACGCCGCTTGCCCGGACGCTTGGCTTTATCGCGGTGTTCTGCGCGACGGTGAACCTGGTCAGCGGGTTCATGATCACCGATCGCATGCTCAAGATGTTCAAGCCGCGGGGGAAGTAAGAGATGGACGCCTTTGTTCCTTTTGCGGCGATTGCCGCATCGGCTTTGTTCATCCTGTCGCTGATGTGGATGAGCCATCCTTCGACCGCCCGGCGCGGTGTGCGCGCGGGTGAGATCGGCATGGTCATCGCCATCATCGGCGCGCTGGTCCAGCATGAGGTGGTCAGCTATGACCTGATCATCATCGCGATGATCGCGGGTGCGGCGGCGGGTATTCCGATGGCGCTGCTGATGCCGATGACGGCGATCCCGCAGCGTACCGCCATTTCCCACGCCTTTGGCGCGCTGGCGGTCGGCCTGATCGGCGCGGCGGAATATTACAAGCATGCCCATGCGCAATATGCCGGCGGCTTCATCATGTGGGTGCTGATGTTCGAAATGCTGCTGGGTTTCCTGACCTGCACAGCATCGGTCGTCGCCTTTGCCAAGCTGCAGGAACTGATGGGCAGCCGTCCGGTGGCTTTCCCGGGGCAGCGCATCTTCAATGGCGCGGTGGCGCTGGCGACGGTGGTGATCGGCGCGATGCTGGCGCTTGACCCGACGCAGACCTGGCTGTTCCCCGCCTTTGTCGCGCTGGCGCTGCTGTTCGGCATATTGCTGGTGATCCCGATCGGCGGGGCGGACATGCCGACCGTCATTGCGCTGCTCAACAGCTATGCGGGCCTGGCGGCGAGCGCCATGGGCTTTGCGCTGGGCAACAAGCTGCTGATCGTGGCGGGCGCGCTCGATGGCGCATCGGGCTTCATCCTGGCGCTGGTGATGTGCAAGGCGATGAACCGCAGCTTTGCCAATGTGATGTTCGGCGGCTTTGGCAAGGTGGTCGCGGGCGTTGCTGGCGGCAAGGATGACCGGGTGGTGCGTTCGGCTTCGGCCGAGGAAGCGGCGATGCAGCTGGAAAATGCCAGCAGCGTTGTGATCATCCCGGGCTATGGCATGGCGGTGGCGCAGGCGCAGCACAAGGTCAGCGAACTCTATCAGGCGCTCACCAAGAAGGGCGTGGACGTGAAGTTCGCGATCCATCCGGTGGCGGGGCGCATGCCGGGCCATATGAACGTGCTGCTGGCCGAGGCCAATGTGCCCTATGAGCAGCTGGTCGACCTGGACGACATCAACCCGGAACTGCCGCAGGCGGACGTGGCGGTGATCATCGGTGCGAACGACACGGTCAACCCGTCGGCGCGCGACGATCCGCAAAGCGCGATCGCGGGCATGCCGATCATCGAGGCGGATCGCGCCAAGTCGGTGTTCGTGATCAAGCGGTCGATGAACGCAGGCTTTGCCGGGATCGACAATCCGATCTATTATAACGCCAACACCCAGATGCTGTTCGGCGACGCCAAGGACATGGTCGGATCCATCGCCAAGGAACTGAGCGGCGGCGGGTCGGGCCTGCACTGAACGTAGCACCGATATCGATGAGCAGGGGAGTTTTTTCACCAAGGATAACCCCCCTCCTGTAGTATCGCATCTGAAAAGGGGGCAGGTGGTCTGGCCGGTAAATCGCTGGACTGGCACCTGCCTTCTCATTCGCTAATTTTCGGGTGTCATCTCCACCACGAAACGATATTTGACATCGTTGCGCCGGAGCCTGTCCAGCGCCTGGTTGATCTGGGCATGGGGCACCAACTCGATTTCAGGCATGACGTCGTGAGCAGCGCAAAAGTCGATGACCGCCTGCGTCTGATGAAGGCCGCCGATCAGCGATCCGGCGATGCATTTCTGTCCGAACACGACTGAAAGATTGGCGATCTGCAGGCCGCCCGGACCAATGCCCAAAAGGCACAGCGTCCCTTCGGGCTTCAGTGCCGCGATGTAGCCGTTGATGTCGTGCTGTGCCGACACAGTGTCGAGGATGAAATCCATCGCACTCGCAATGGTTGCCATCGCCGCATCGTCATTCGACAGGATAGCGTTGCGCGCGCCAAGTCGGATCGCGTCGGCGCCCTTCGCATCAGAGGTTGTGAAGATGGTGACGTCCGCGCCCAGTGCGGCCGCCAACTTGACCGCCATGTGGCCAAGGCCGCCCAGGCCTACGACCCCGACCTTGCTGCCCGGCCCCACTCGCCATTTCTGCAACGGCGACCAGACGGTGATGCCAGCGCACAGGATCGGCGCGGCCCGAGCGCTGTCCATGGCCTGGGGGATTTTGAAAACATAGTCCTGGTCGGCGACATAGTTGGTCGAAAATCCGCCCATGGTGCGATGATTCCCGTCCTTTTCAAGCCCATTGAACGACGGGATCATTGTAGCGCACATTTGTTGCCTGTCCGACAGGCAGGGATCGCATGATCGGCAGCTGTCGACGTAGCAGCCGACCGCAGCTTTATCGCCGACCTGGAAGCGGGTCACTTCATCGCCGATGGCGGTTATGACGCCCACAATTTCATGGCCGGGAACCACTGGAAATCCGGTATTGCCCAGATCATCATCGATCGCGTGCAAGTCGGAATGGCAGATGCCGCAATGGGTGATGGTCATGACAATGTCGCGCGGTCCCGGCTCTCGTCGGTCAAACGTCATCGCCGTTAGCGGCGCGCCCGATTGCGACGCGGCATATCCTCTGGACTGGACCAACTCGCATTCCTTTCTTCCGGGTGCCGTTCACGGTGTGTCCGGCGTATCTGATCCACGGTCGTTGGTGGGCGCTGCGTCGTGAACGGATCAGGATGTCCAGCGAGGAGGGCGCTTCTGTGTGAAGGCCAGGGGGCCTTCCCTCGCATCCTCACTGATCCGCCATCGCACGAATTCAGGAATATTGGCTTGTTGGGCCAGGGCTTTGGCGACAGAAGGTTCGTCAAGGCCGTACATCATCGCCTGTTTCGACGCACGAATTGCGGCGGGGGAAGCGCGCAGAATGTCGGCGCAATAGCGGTCCACCACCGACTGCAGATATTCAGGCCGAACGACCTCATTGACGAAACCCAGTCGATATCCTTCGTCCGCGCTGATTGTGCGGGACGTCAATATCAGCCCAGTTGCCTGCTTCAGGCCAATCTGCCGCGCCAGTCGATGCAGGCCGCCACCCAGCGCGACCATTCCCGCCAGTGGTTCAGGAAGTCCAAAGCTGGCGCTGTCCGTCGCGATAATGATGTCGCAGGCGAGGGCCAATTCGAAACCGCCGCCAAGGGCATAGCCATTCACGGCGGCTATGACCGGTTTGGCCAGATCAAACCGCTGGGCCAGCCCGGCATAGCCATGGTCGGGATAGCACATGTCCAGGACATCAAAGTTGAGATCGCTGCCTGCGCAGAACGCATGGTCGCCAGCGCCGGATACCACGGCAATCATCGCATCCGAATCCTGCGCGAATTCGTTGAAGGCTGCTTCCAGATCGTGATGCATGTCGGGCGTCAGGGCATTGTGTGACGCCGGACGGTTCAGCCGGATATGCGTTACCGGGCCGTCACTGCTGACCTCTATATATGACATGGGTCACGATCCCTTTTTGCCGAGGTTCCAGGTGAGTACGCAATTCCGCCACGACGCGTCACACTCTGCCCGTCAACTCCGGCACGATCTTGAACAGATCGCCGACAAGGCCGATGTCCGCGACCTGGAAGATCGGCGCATCCTCGTCCTTGTTGATGGCGATGATGGTCTTGCTGTCCTTCATCCCCGCCAGATGCTGGATCGCGCCGGAAATACCCACGGCGATATAGACTTCGGGAGCGACGATCTTGCCTGTCTGGCCGACCTGATAGTCGTTGGGCACATACCCCGCGTCCACAGCCGCACGCGAAGCGCCGACCGCCGCGCCCAGCTTGTCCGCCAGCGGATAGATGACCTCTTCAAAGGTCGGCCCATCCTTCAGCGCGCGGCCACCCGACACGATGATCTTGGCAGACGTCAGTTCCGGTCGCTCCTGCTTGGCGATCTCGGCGCCGACGAAGCTGCTGAGCCCCTTGTCGCCAGTCGAAGACACGGCTTCCACCGCGCCCGAACCACCCTCGCCCGCCGCCTTCTCAAAAGCGGTGCCGCGCACGGTGATCACCTTCTTGGCATCCTTCGACTTCACGGTCGCGATCGCGTTGCCCGCATAGATCGGACGCGTGAACGTGTCTTCGCTCTCGACCGACAGGATGTCGCTGATCTGCATCACGTCCAGCAGAGCCGCGACGCGCGGCGCGATATTCTTGCCGTTGCTGGTGGCGGGCGCGACGAACGCGTCATGGCTGCCCATCAACTCGACGATCAGCGGCGCGACATTCTCAGGCAAAGCATGGCCGAATGCCGCGTCATCGGCGACATGGACCTTGCCCACGCCAGCGATCTTCGCAGCGGCTTCCCCCACGCCGCCAACGCCTGCGCCAGCGACCAGCAGATGCACTTCACCCAGCTTTGCAGCAGCGGTGACCGCGGAAAGGGTCGCGTCCTTGACGGCGCCGCCCTCATGTTCAACCCAGACAAGCGTCTTCATGCGGCAACTCCTAGAGCCTTGAGCTTCGCGACCAGTTCATCGACATCGGCAACCTTGACGCCGGCCGAACGCTTGGCGGGTTCGCTCACCTTGAGCGTTTCGAGGCGCGGCGAAATGTCCACGCCATAATCGGCGGGCGTCTTGGTGCTAAGCGGCTTGCTCTTCGCCTTCATGATGTTGGGCAGAGAGGCATAGCGCGGCTCATTGAGGCGCAGGTCGGTGGTGATAATGGCAGGCGTGTTCAGCTTCACCGTCTCCAGGCCGCCATCGACTTCGCGGGTCACGCTGACCTTGTCGCCCTCAACCTCGACCTTCGAGGCAAAGGTGCCCTGCGGCAGGTTCAGCAGCGCCGCCAGCATCTGGCCGGTCTGGTTGCTGTCGTCGTCGATCGCCTGCTTGCCCAGGATGATCAGGCCAGCGCCTTCCTCTTCCTGCACCTTGGCGAGCAGCTTGGCCACGCCCAGCGGTTCGACTTCGTCATCGGTCTGGATCAGGATCGCGCGATCCGCGCCCATGGCCAGCGCCGTGCGTAGCGTTTCCTGCGCCTTCGCAACGCCAATCGACACCGCCACCACCTCGGTCGCCACGCCCTTTTCCTTGAGGCGGATGGCTTCCTCGACCGCGATCTCGTCAAATGGGTTCATGCTCATCTTGACGTTCGCCAAATCGACGCCCGTCCCATCCGCCTTCACCCGCGGCTTCACATTATAGTCAATGACCCGCTTAACGGGCACAAGGATCTTCATGAAATCCCCTCCAGAGGTTTGCACGTATATCATATTCGAACAAATGATATATCGCTCGTAAAGCGGAAACGAGTCAATAAGACCCTTGCGTAAAATACGCGAGCGAACTAAATCGATTCATCGACTTATACGGTCGTCGTCATGGCGGGCGTCTGGGCGGCGTAAGGGCCGCGTCCTTGAATAGGTGAGGTGGATGACTCAATTCGGCATTTCGCGCTATGGCGCCTATGTTCCCCGTCTAAGGCTGGAGCGTTCCGCGATAGCGGCGGCGCATGGCTGGATGGCGCCGGGCTTGCGCGGGCAGGCAAAGGGCAGCAGGGCCTTCACCAGCTGGGACGAAGACGCGATCACCATGGGCGTCGAGGCCGCGCGCGATGCGCTGGCCGACATTAGCCTGGATGGCGTAAAGGCCGTGCGGCTGGCATCGACCAGTCTGCCCTATGCGGACCTGCAGAATGCCGCGATCGTGGCCCGCGCGGTCGGCGTGCCGGCTGGGGTCGCCACATCGGACGCGGCGGGATCGCAACGGGCGGGGACGTCCGCCCTTCTGCAAGCGCTCAAAGGAACCGAGTCCGCGCTGGTCATCGCGTCCGATAATCCGTTCGCCAAGCCAGCGAGCGGGCAGGAGATGACCTTTGGTGCGGGGGCGGCAGCTTTCCTGCTTTCTGAAAGCGATGTGATAGCGCGGCTGATCGGGTCGGCTTCATTGGCGGATGTGTTCGTCGATCACTTCCGGGCCGCTGACGCCCAGAGCGACTATGGCTGGGAAGAACGCTGGGTCCGCGACGAAGGCTATGCGAAGATAGTACCGCGCGCAGTGGCGGCGGCCTTGACTCAGGCGCAGCTGTCCATCGCCGACATCCAGCATTTCGTGATGCCGTCCTATATCAAGGGCGCGGCCGACATGGTGGCGAAGGCGCTGAAGTTCGGCGGCACGGTCGCGGGCGCGCTGGAGGATGGGGTCGGTTATGCTGGGGCCGCCCACGCGCTGCTGATGCTGGCGGCGACGCTGGAAAGGGCACAGCCGGGCGAACGCATCATGCTGATCGGCTTTGGTCAGGGCGCGGACGTGCTGATCTTTCAGGCGACCGATACGATCGTGGCAATCCGGCCAGCGCGGGGCGTCGCGGGCTGCGTCGCCGACGCGCTGCCCACCGACAGCTATCTGCGCATGCTGTCCTTCCATGGGGGGCTGGACGCCGAATGGGGCATGCGTTCCGAAAAAAACGCGAAGACGGCGCTGACCGAGCAATATCGATCGGCCGATCAAATGGAAGGCTTCAATGCCGGACAGTGCGGCAGTTGCGGCGCGGTTCAGTTCCCACAGCTGCAATATTGCGTCCAGTGCCATGCGCCCAGTGAACAGTTCACCAACATATCGCTGAAGGACCAGGTCGCGGAAGTCCTGACGTCCACCGCCGACTGGCTGTCCTATCATCCATCCCCGCCGCTCTGGGTCGGCTTTGTGAAGTTCGACAATGGCGCACGCGTGCTGATGGAGATGGTCGATATCGGCAAGGATGGGATCGACACGGGGGACAAGGTCCGCATGGTCTTCCGCATCAAGGAGAAAGACCGCCAGCGGGGATATAACCGCTACTTCTGGAAATCGACGCCGCTGAGCGCAGCCTGAGGAGTTTCGAGACATGGCGACAGGCATCAAGGACAAGGTAGCCATTCTGGGAATGGGCTGTTCCAAATTTGGCGAGCGATGGGATGCGGGTTCGCCGGAGCTGATGAAAGAGGCTTTTGACGAAGCGCTGGAAGACGCGGGGATCGAGCGGAGCCAGATCGAGGCGGCATGGTTTGGCTGCTGGGGTGACGGCGTCAATGTCGGCAACAGCGCGATCCCCGCCGCGATGGCGTTGCGCTTGGAAGGCATTCCGGTGACGCGCGTCGAGAATATGTGCGCGACGGGCACAGAGGCGCTGCGCGGTGCCGCATATGCGGTGGCTTCGGGCGCCGTCGATATCGCGCTGGCGATCGGATCGGAAAAATTGAAGGATACGGGTTTTGGCGGCCTTCCCCCGCCATTCAAAGGCACGTTCAACGACCTGTGGATGCCGATGGGGTCGGCGCCTGCGGGCTTTGCCCAGCTCGCGCCTTACTACCGGGCCAAATATGGCACGACCAAGGAAGACCTGAAGCGCGCCATCAGCCATGTGTCGTGGAAAAGCCACCAGAATGGCGTGCACAGTCCCAAGGCACATTTCCGTAAGGCAGTGTCGATGGAAACCATCATGAACGCGCCAATGATCTCCGATCCGCTGGGACTGTTCGACTGTTCGGGCGTGTCGGACGGTTCGGCCTGCGCGATCGTGACGACGCCGGAAATAGCGCGCGCGATGGGCAAGACGGATCTGGTGACGATCAAGGCGCTCCAGCTTTCGACCAGTTCAGGCCGGGAAACGCAGACCAACGACTGGGACGGCAGCTATGTCGCCAATACCCGTAACGCTGCGGCTCGCGCTTACAAGGAGGCGGGAATTACCGATCCAAAGTCGCAGGTCAGCCTGAGCGAGGTACATGACTGTTTTTCGATCACCGAACTGGTGACGATGGAGGATCTGGGCTTTTCCGACGACGGTCGCGCCGTGTTCGACATATTGGACGGCCGCTACGACCGCGACGGCGCGATACCGTGCCAGATCGACGGCGGCCTCAAATGCTTCGGCCACCCGATCGGCGCTTCGGGTCTGCGCATGGCTTACGAAGTCTACAGCCAGTTGCTGGGTCGGGCCGGGGAGCGCCAGCTTTCCAGCCCGTCCATCGGACTGACGCATAATCTGGGCGGTGTTCCCTATCAGGGCATCGCCGCCATCTCTATCCTGGGACTTGCATGATGCCTGGAGTATGGTTTGACGAACTTGAAGTGGGCATGCTGTTCGAGCACCCCATCCGCCGCACGATCACCGAAACGGACAATGTCCTGTTTTCGTGCATGACCCATAATCCGGCGCTGCTGCACCTGGATGAGGAATATATGAAGGGCACGCCCTTCGGCCAGCGGCTGGTCAATTCGGCCTTCACACTGGGCCTGATGGTGGGCATTTCCGTCGGCGATACGACGCTGGGCACCGCCGTCGCCAATCTGGGCTGGGACGAGGTGCGCTTTCCCAACCCGCTGTTCCATGGCGACACCATTCACGTCACGAGCGAGGTCATCGACCTGCGCGAGTCAAAGTCGCGGCCCGAAGCCGGGATCGTCACATTCCTGCACAAATGCTACAACCAGAAGGATGAACTGGTGGCATCGTGCAAGCGATCCGGCCTCCAGCTCAAAAGGCCTGCGTCATGACGCTACCGATCCGATCCTTCCTGTTCATCCCCGGCGACAGCGAGAAGAAGCTGGGTAAGGTGGACGGCGTCGCTGCCGATGCGTTCATTTTGGACTTGGAGGACGCGGTCGCTGCGGCACGCAAGCCGGTAGCGCGGGAAATGGTGCCTGCGTTCATCAAGGAACGTCCACGCGCTGGACGAAAGTCGCAGCTTTGGGTCCGCGTCAACCCGCTCGATACGCCCTGGACGCTGGAGGACCTTGCCGCGATCGTGCCCGCCGCGCCCGACGGCATCATGCTGCCCAAGGTGAACGGGCCAGAGGATGTGGTGCAGGTCAGCCATTATCTGAGCGCGCTGGAGACCGCTTCGGGGATCGAACCGGGATCGATCCGCATCTTGCCGGTCGCGACGGAAACGGCGGTTTCCCCTTTCCGGCTTGGCGATTATGCGGCGGCGCGGCTGGAGCGGCTCTATGGCCTGACATGGGGGGCGGAGGACCTTAGTTCCGCAATCGGCGCGAGCGGCAATACCGACGCGAGCGGCGAATGGACGCACACTTACAAGATGGTGCGGTCCCTTTGCCTGTTGGGCGCGCATGCGGCGGGGGGTGAGGCGGTGGACACGCTCTATGTCGATTTTCGCGATCCTGAAGGTTTGCGCGCGTCGTGCAAGTCGGCGCGCGCGGAGGGATTTTCCGGTCGCGTGGCGATCCATCCCGCGCAGGTTGATATCATGAATGAATGTTTTTCTCCGTCGCCGGACGAGGTGGATTTCGCCCGGCGGGTGGTCGAACTGTTCGCGGCCAACCCGGATTCGGGCACATTGGGACTGGACGGCAAGATGTTGGATATCCCGCATTTGAAGCAGGCGGAAAGAACATTGGCAATGCATGAGGCGCGCCGTGGTTGACGGTACGATGCGGGACGACAGCGGACGCGGTATATTTTCCGCTGAACATGAACAATTCCGGGCAACTGTCGCCCGCTTCGTCGATGAGGAACTGGTCCCGCACCACCATCAGTGGGAAAAGGACGAAGTCGTCCCCCGCGAGATATGGAAGCGGGCGGGCGAGGTGGGCATCCTTTGCCCCAATATTCCCGAGGAATATGGCGGGTTCGGCGCGGACTGGCTCTACAATGTCGTCGTCATTGAGGAACTGGCGAAAAAGGGGATCACCGGCCCCGGTTTCACGGTCCATTCCGAAATGGTCGCGCCCTATATATTGGCGGCGGGGACCGAGGAACTGAAGCGCGAAGTCCTGCCCCGCATGGTGGCGGGTGAGTGCATCGGCGCGCTTGGATTGACCGAGCCGGGTGCTGGTTCAGACGTCAAGGAGGTCCGCACGCGCGCGGTGCGCGAGGGCGATGATTATGTGCTGAATGGGCAGAAGGTCTATATTTCCAACGGGCAGCTAGCCGACATCATGGTCTGCGCGTGCAAGACCGATCCGGCGGCGGGCGCCAAGGGCGTCAGCCTGATCGCGATCGACACGCATCAAGCGGGCTTCAAGCGCGGCCGCAATCTGGAAAAGATTGGCCTGAAGGCGCAGGATACGTCGGAAATTTTTCTGGAGGACGCGCGCGCGGAATCCTGGCGGCTTCTGGGTCGCGAGGGCGGCGGCTTCGGGATCATGATGGGAAAGCTGGCGCAGGAAAGGCTGACGCAGGCGGTGCGCAGCATCTGTGTGGCGGAAGCCGCGCTGGAATGGACCGTCGCCTACACCGCCGAACGCAAGATGTTCGGTCAGACGCTGGCGGATTTCCAGAATACGCAGTTCGTGCTCGCGGAATTGTCGGCCGAAATCTTGTCCGCGCGCACCTTTACCGACTGGTGCATCAAACGCTTCCTGGCCGGTAACTTGACCGGGGTCGAGGCGGCGAAGGTGAAGCTGGTCGTCACCAACCTGCATGTGAAGGTCGTGGACCAGTGCCTGCAGTTTTTCGGCGGCTACGGCTATATGACCGAATATCCGATCGCACGCGCCTATATCGACGCCCGCATCGTGCGTATCGCTGGCGGCGCGGCGGAGGTGATGAAGCAGATCATTGGCCGCGATCTTTTCGGCAAATGAGGGCAGGAATGTCAGAACATCATCATATGCTTGCTGATTATGAGGTTTCCCATCATATGCTACAAATGATTATATCCATGTAGCGACCGCGGTTGAAGACGACGCGCCGCACGCCTCAAACCGGATGGTGAGAATGACGAAAACGCTGAAGGCCGCAGCCCCCAAAAAGAAAACGACCAAGAGACCCTCTGCGCAACAGTTCACGTTCGGTTATCTCGTCCACGACGTGTCGCGGATTCGGCGCACCGTCATGGATCTGCTGATGCGGCCTTACGGGATCACGCGGTCGCAATGGTCGGTGCTCAGCACCTTGTCGCGCGCGGGCAATGACGGGATGATGCAGGTCGATCTTGCCCGGCTGATGGAAGTGGGCAAGGTGACGGTCGGCGGGCTGATCGACCGGTTGGAAGCATCAGGTCATGTGGAACGCAGGGCGGACGCCAACGACCGCAGGGCCAAGCGCGTATTCATCACCGAACAGGGATTCGACGTCATCGGCCTGATGATCGAACTGGCCGCCACCACGAACCGCCGCATTTTGGAGGGCGTGTCGGATGCCGACCGGGAAGTCTGTGAAGATGTGCTGTTGCGAGTGAAGCAGAATCTGAAGGAGGTCTTGCGCGAACAAGGCGGCCTGGGCCTGTTGGACAGTGAGGACTGAGCTATTTGGCGGGGAGCAGAAGGGCATGTTTTTCATCGTTCTGGCGGCCGATAGGGCCGGTGCGCGGGCCCTTCGCCTGGAACATCGTCAGCGCCATCTCGATTATTGGCTGGCGCAGGGTGCTGCGGTGAAGATCGCAGGCGCGATGCTGGACGGCGACAGCCCCGAAGCAAGCCCCAAGGGCAGCTCGTTCCTGCTGGAGGCGCGGGATGAGTTGGCCGTCAGGGCGTTGCTGGCGGCGGACCCCTTCACCATTGAAGGCGTGTTCACGGGTGACTTCATTGTGCAGCCGGTACGGCCCGCGATCGGAGAGTGGCGAGGCGACTGAAGGTCCATCCTGGACTGAAAGAATGATCAGTCTTCGCCAATATATACCAGCGTCTTGGGCGCGTTGCTGTCTGCGAACAGCGCCTCCAGCGATCGGCTGATCCGGTCGATGCCCGGTTCCACATGGTCGTGGAACTTCAGTTGTCCCGCCAGGACCATGTCGGTCAGCCGCTCTATGGCCTCAGGGAAACGGGCAACATGGTCGAAGATGACGAAGCCGCCACAGGTCAGCGCGCGCATCAATATCTCGCGCTCATTGCGGAGGCCGGTCGGTGGCGGATTCCAGCTGGGCGTGGCCGCTGTCCCGCAGTGGACGATTCTGCCGTGACGGGCCATGGTGCGGATCGCGGTGTCCAGAATTGGCCCGCCGGTATTGTCGAAATAGATGTCGAACCCCTGCGGCCGAACCTCTGCGAGTACCGACGCCAGGTCAACCGACTTGTAATTATAGGCGGCGTCATAACCATAATCGGCCAGACACAGTTTCACCTTGTCGTCGTTACCGGTTAGGCCGACCACAAATGCTCCGGCACGATGGGCGATCTGGCCCACGACGCTGCCCACCGTCCCCGCCGCCGTTGAAACAAGCACGCCTGCGCCATCATAGGGTGGGGCGATATCCCCCAGGGCCAGCCATGCAGTGACGCCGGGCATGCCAAGCACCCCGGCATAGGCCGAAAGCGGAGCAACCGGATTTTCGATATGCGACAGCAGGTCGGCGCGGGTCGCGACCTTATAATCCTGCCACCCCAGAAAGCCGTAGACGATGTCGCCGGGCCTGACGCCGGTGTCCCGGCTGTCCAGTACGATCCCCACCGCGAGCGCGCGCATCGGTTCATCCAGCGGCGTCATTGCGGGATTGGCGACCCAGCCCCGTTGCACCGGATCGGCGGCGAGGTAAAGGTTGCGGACCAGGAACATGCCCTCCCCAGGTGACGGGACCTGCGCATCCCTGCGAGCGAAATCGGCGGTAACGGGGCTACCCGCGGGTCTGCGGGAAAGGATGACCTGCCGGTTCACGGGGTCCGTTTTGAACGGAGGGATAAGTCCCTGCATGCCTTGGTCCTACTCGTATATATGCATGTGGTACGCTAGCAATCTAGATACATGGGGTCAACGCTTGGGAGAATCGATGTGGGGCGGTTGTCAAACCAGACCTAATGCGTATGGTAATAGTGCACACCAAATATCGACCGTCTTCGCCAGCGGCTGGATGACGGAAAGCTAGCGGAGGATGACAGTTGGATATTGATAGGATCAGGAACCTGGCGATGGAACCCATCGTCCAAGCCTATGATAAACGTGACACGATGCTTCATGCGCTTGGACTGGGCTACGGCCTCGACCCGCTTGATGAAGCACAGTTGCCGTTCGTTTATGAAAAGGAGTTGCGGTGCCTGCCCTGCTTCGCGAACATCCTGTGCCACCCTGGTTTCTGGGCGCAGCGGCCTGAATTCGGCATCGACTGGGTCAAGATACTGCACGCAGAGCAGGATCTGACCATGCACAAGCCATTGCCGCCGACAGGTGCGATCCGGGGCGAATATCGGGTTGCGGGCGTCGAAGACAAGGGGGAAGGGCGCGGTGCGCTACTGCACCAGGAAAAGGCGCTCTACGATACGGCAACGGGGGATCATCTGGCCACGGTGCGATCGACGCTGTTCATGCGGGGCAATGGAGGGGAGGGCGGCTTTGGCGATCCTATCCCTGCTGCTGAACCGGTGCCTGAAGGGAAGCCCGACGCGGTGGTAGAGATCGCGACGCGTCCGGGACAGGCGTTGATCTATCGCCTGAGCGGAGACTGGAACCCGTTGCATGCCGACCCTGCCATAGCGCGAAAGGCTGGGTTCGACAGGCCGATCCTGCACGGCCTGTGTACCAAGGGGCTCGCGAACCGCGCGGTGCTGGCCCATTATTGCGACAATGATGTGGCGCGCTTCAAAGGGATGTTCGTCCGTTTCAGCAAGCCGGTGATGCCAGGTGAGACGATCCGTTTCGAGTTTTACGAGCAGGGCGGTGGCTTGCTGCGTTTCCGCGCTGTGGCGGTTGAACGCGATGTGGTGGTGCTCGACCGCTGCTCGGCGCAAGTGAGCGAAGCGTAACGGAGGGGGGATGGGGCGCGCGGTGCCATGCCGCGCGCGCCCGACGACCTATTCCTGATCCATGAAATGCTGGCGCACCAGCGCACGTTGCACCTTGCCCGACGCGGTGCGCGGCAGTGTGACGCCAACCTCAATCCGCCGTGGGATCTTGTAGGCGGCCAGCGACCGGCGCGCGAAAGCAATGATGTCCTGCGGATCGACCTGATGCCCTGGGCGTAGTTCCAGCGCAGCGGTAACGCCTTCGCCCCATTTGGGATGAGGCATGCCGAACACGGCGCAGTCCATGACCGCCGGATGATCGCGCAGGACAGCCTCGACCTCGGCTGGATAGACATTTTCCCCGCCCGACACGATCATGTCCTTGATCCGGTCGGTGAGGAACAGATAGCCGTCCTCGTCCAGCCGCCCACCGTCGCCTGAACGATACCAGCCGTCGATCAGTGCTTCGGAGGTCGCTTGGCGATTGTTCCAATATTCGATCATGACGCTGGGCGCCTTGACCCAGATTTCACCTGGCTGACCCACCGGCAGCAACTGGCCCTGCGCATCGCGGATCGCGATGCTGAACCCCGGTAGCGGATGACCGACCGATCGAAGCAGGTGCACGCGATCAATGTCATGTTCATCCGGGCCCAGGATGGACATGGTGCCGGTGATTTCCGTCATCCCGTAATATTGCAGGAAACGGCAGCCGATGCGGGCAATGGATCGCTCCAGCAAGGCCGGGTCCATTGACGCCGCTCCATAGTGAATCCCGCGCAGGGTTGGCGCGCGGACAGCGCGCGCGTCCATCTCTGCGATCAGGCCCCGCACCAGCGTCGGCACGATGAAGGTGCGGGTGACGCCAAAGGCCAGGCAGGTGTCCAATATGGTCGCAGGCGCAGTGTCCGCGATAATATGGACCGTCGCGCCGCGCGCTAGCGCGGTGCAGACCCACGACATGCCGCCGATATGAAAGGTAGGCAGCGGAGACAGCAGGACCTCGTCATCGCCCCAATCGGCGAAATAGCCCGACATATTTTCGACATGGCGGTGAATGCCGAATGCATATTGGGATGTTACGACGCCTTTGGGGCGTCCGGTTGTGCCACTGGTATATAGTTGCAGGCACGGCGCGCGCGGGTCCAGCGGAGCGCGTGGGGCTGGTTCCGCCGCTGCGATCCGGCTACGCAGGCCCTGCGGGCCGTCATCATCCACCACCAACAGGGGAAGGCCGTGTTGATCGGCCTCCCCGAGCAGCGGGAGGAATTCGCGATCCGCAACGATCAGGTTCACGCCGCTGTCTTCCAGCACATAGGCCGTTTCCGGCGCGGTGTTGCGCCAGTTGATCGGGACGAGAACCGCTCCGGCACGAATGGCACCGATCAGTATCAGGAAGAACAGGTCGTTATTCTTGCCCAGATAGGCGAGACGGCCGCCACGCCCGACGCCATGTTCGGCGAGCAGGGTGACGACCGCATTGCAGCCGCGATCCAGATCGGCATAGGTCCAGCTGCGGTCCCCAAAGACGATAGCTGGCTTACCGGGAGTGCGCGCCGCCGCGGTGTTGGGATATTCCGACGGCAGGATGAGGCCGCTATCATCGAGCGGCGGGCCTTCCACGAATGCCATGCCAGGAACCGGCGTTCCGCCGTCGGCGCTACCGTCAGAATGCGACATCGTCTCCGCCCTTTGTCTGCATCAGCGCGCGGGCCTCGTCGGGGGTAGCCACCGTCAGGCTGAGTTCTTCCAGCACGCGCCGGATCTTTGCGACCTGTTCGGCATTGGAAGTGGCGAGCTTTCCTCTGCCGGCATAAAGGCTGTCCTCCAATCCCACGCGCACCGATCCGCCCAGCAATGCTGACAGGGTAACGAGCCGCATCTGGTGCTTGCCCGCCGCCAGTGCCGAGAAGATGAAGTCTTCGCCGAACAGACGGTCGGCGGTCGATTTCATGTGCATCACATTTTCAGGATCAGGCCCGATGCCACCTAATATGCCGAACACACCCTGAATGAAGAAGGGTGGCTCGACCATCTTGCGATCGACGAAGTGGGCCAGATTGTAGAGGTGGGCCACGTCATAGCATTCAAATTCGAATCGCGTGCCCTGGTCCGACAATTGCGTCATCGCCTGTTCGATCTGGGCGAAGGTGTTGGACAGGATGAAGTCTTTCGTCATTTCCAGATAAGGCAGTTCCCAATCGAACTGCCATTCGGAAATCTTTGCACCCGCGCCGGAAATATTGAAGTTCACCGACCCCATGTTCATCGAACAGACTTCAGGCCTGAACATCTTTGCAGGCGCCAGCCGGTCTGCAAGGCTCATGCCCAGGCCGCCGCCGGTCGTGATGTTGACGATGGCGTCAGTCGACTGTTTGATCCGGGGCAGGAACTGGCGGAAAAGCTCCGGATCTTGCGACGGCTGTCCTGTTTCAGGATTGCGGGCGTGCAGATGCACCATTGCGGCCCCGGCCTCTGCCGCGGCAATTGCCTCTGCCGCGATCTGGTCTGCGGTGATAGGGAGATGGGGCGTCATGCTGGGGGTGTGGATCGACCCGGTGACAGCACAAGTGATAATGACCTTGTCGGTGCGTTTCATAGGCTATCGGCTGTGCGCCGCCTCTCCAGATTATGGTTGTTTTTGCGAAGAAATTACAGGATTTCGCCCAGAATCGTGCCGACCGGATAGGTTTCGCCGATCTGTTTCAGGATTTTGAGCGTGCCGGATGCTGGTGCTTCGACTTCCTGGGTGGACTTGTCGCTTTCCAGCGCAAACAGGGGTTCGCCCGCCGTGACTGCGCCGCCATCGGCCACCAGCCATTCGGACAGCACTCCTTCATTCATTGAAAAGCCGAGCTTGGGCAGCAGGATTTCGGTCGGCATGAATAATTTCTCCTTTCGCGGCGTGATCGTGACGCTAACGATTTCCGATAAGATATGCTAGCGAACTAAATATGTCCACATCCTTCCGCATGAATGACCGCTGCCCATTCAGGTGGCGCGTGAAAGGGCGGGATAGTCGGTATATCCCCTTTCTTCCCCGACATAGGCATAGTCGAAGTTCGCGTCCGCCAGCGGCAGTCCATGCCTTAACCGCGCGACCAGGTCGGGGTTGGCGATATAGGGGCGGCCAAAGGAAATGGCGTCGGCCCTGCGCCCGGCGATGGCATCGCCTGCCGAAGGCCCGTCGAAGCTGCCATTCTGAATGATCGTGCCCGAAAATACGGCACGCAGGCGATCCATCACGGGATAATCGGGCTTTTCCATGAAACCTGATGCGATGGGTTCGATCAGGTGGATGTAGGCCAGGCCATAATGTTGTGCGATCCGCCCAATGGCCTGGGTGAGCGCGCCGGGATCAGCATCGCCCATGCCCTTGCGCTCGCTGGTCGGGCTGACCCGGAGGCCCACTCTGCCGGGATCGACCTTGGCGATGACGGCTTCGATGACCTCGCGTAGCAACCGCACGCGATTGTCGATACTGCCGCCATAACCATCCTGCCGCCGGTTGGTCTTCGACTGCAGGAATTGGTCGATGATGTAGCCGTTCGCGCCGTGGATTTCGACGCCGTCAAATCCTGCGGCCTGCGCGTTGCTCGCGCCCCGGCCATAGGCGGCGACGACCCGGTCGATGTCCGCCTGGACCATTTCGCGCGGGACGACATAGGGCTTCATCGGCAGGAAGCCGCCCTGATAACCCTCTGGCGGGGGAGCCATGGTTTCGCCTTCGCCTGCTATGGGCGACGGGCCAATGGGCTGTTGCCCGCCAATATAGTCAGGCAGGACCAGTCGGCCCATGTGCCAAAGCTGGCAGTAGATCCGCCCACCCGCTTCATGAACCCGGTTCGTGATGCCCTTCCATGCGGTGGTCATCTCATCCGACCAGATGCCGGGTGCCCGATACCAGCCCATTCCCAGCGGATCGACGGCGGTCGCTTCGGATATGATCAGGCCAGCGTCCGCGCGCTGAGCATAATATTCACCCTGAAGCGGCGTGGGCACGTGCCGGTCATCGGCGCGGGCGCGGGTGAGCGGGGCCATGACCACGCGATTGGGGATCTTCAGCGATCCGATGGTCAGGGGTTGAAACAGAGCTTCCAGAGACATGCCGCATTCCAGATTTGCCATTTGGTGAAGGCTGGGCGGACTTTTGCCAGCCCGCCGCCCATTTTTCCGTTCCAGTCGATCAGGGGTCCAGCCACTCACCGGGGTTGATCCCGGCATTACCGCGCGCGAACTTTAGTATCTTGCGCACGCGTTCGCCTAATATGGTCGGGTCCTTCGACGCTTCGCAACTGGGGCCATGTTGCCAGCTTTCGGCAACGGTGATGCCATAGCCCCACACTTCGAACACGCGGCCGCTGACCTGGCTCGCTTCCGCGCTGGCAAGCCAGGCGATGAAACCGGCGATCCATTCCGGATCGCGGCGTTCCAGCTGTTCAGGTGTCCATTCGCGCAGTCCTGCCGTCATTCGCGTTTCGGCGCGCGGCGCGATGGCGTTCACGGTGACGCCGATGCGCTGCAATTCGCGCGCGGCCACTTGGCTGAAGCTGGCGATTCCACCCTTGGCCGCGGCATAATTGGCCTGGCCGATATTCGCGAATAGAGCCGAATGCGACGTGGTGTTGATGACGCGGGCGTCCGGCTGACGCCCGGCCTTGCTTTCCGCGCGCCAGTAGTTGGCGGCATGATGGGTCGGCGCAAAGGTGCCCTTCAGGTGCACCTTGACGACGATGTCCCATTCTTCTTCGGTCATGTTGACCAGCATGCGATCGCGCAGGATGCCCGCATTGTTGATGAGGATGTCGAGTCGACCAAAAGTTTCGACAGCCTGGGCGACCATTTCGCGCGCATTGTCCCAGTTGGACACGTCGCCGCCGTTTACGACGGCTTCGCCGCCCATCCCCTTGATTTCGTTCACGACTTCCTGTGCAGGGGTCAGATCGTCCCCGCCGCCACCCGCCGCATCGCCACCCAGGTCGTTGACCACTACCTTGGCGCCATGTTCGGCGAGTTTCAGCGCATAGGTGCGGCCCACGCCGCGGCCCCCGCCTGTCACAATGGCGACTCTGCCTTCCAGAAAACTCATGCCCTCTTCCTCACGTCCACAGGAATATTCACCTGACCGATCGTCTCGGTCCTTTCGGTCGGGAAGGATGTTTCGGTCACCCGCCTGGCTGCTGCTACGCCGGTCCTCATCCAACCTGACCTCTTTACGTATCTAATCCGTATGCGTACTATATGCTTTAGATCGTATATGCAACATCTGTCACCTGACTTTTGCGACTCGTGAAGCAGGAAATATGACATATGTCACATAACTTCCGCCCATAAGTGCAGATGGTGGGATCGGGCCGCGAAAAGGAGAGGGCGGAAACATGTCAATGTTGGATCAGAAGATCGTCCTCATCACCGGCGCTGCGTCGGGCCTCGGGCGCTCTGCGGCGATCCGTTGCGCGATCGACGGTGCGCGGCTGGCCCTGGTGGATGTCAACAGCGCGGGGCTGCTGGAAACGAAGGCGGCTGTGTTGGCCCTGTGTCCAAAGGCAGAGATGCTATTGGAGGAGGCCGACGTTTCTTCCGAAGACCAGGTCCGCGCCTATGTAGACCAGACCGTGGCGCGCTTCGGTGGGGTCGACGGATTTTTCAACAATGCCGGAATCGAAGACCGGCAGGCCACGACCGAGGACGTGGACGGCGACTTCTTCGATCGCATCATGGCGGTCAATGCCAGGGGCGTTTTGTTCGGTATGAAACATGTCCTCAAGGTGATGGCGGCCCAGGGACATGGCCGCATCGTCAATACGGCATCGGCGCTGGGCATCCGTGGCGCGGGGCGGCAGGCAGGCTACACTGCCAGCAAGCATGCGATCGTAGGGCTGACCCGCAACGCGGCGCTGGAATATGGGGCGTTGGGCATCGGCATCAACGCTATTGCCCCAGGTGCCATATTGACGCCTCTGGTCGAAGCGTCGCTGCGGCAAGTGGACCCACAGGACTGGCAAGCGGCCGCGAGCGCCTTCGTTGCGCATAATCCCATGCGGCGAATGGGAACGCCGGATGAGGTCGCGTCGGTCGTCGCATTCCTTCTGTCCACTGGTGCGGCGTTCGTGAACGGGGCGGTCATTCCGATCGATGGTGGACAGTCGGCGCAATACTGAAATGGTGGACGACGCGGAAGGTAAAGAGAGAAAAGCGCTATGAACCAAGGCCAATCCGCCACAGACGCCATCCGTAATCTGAAGGGCCGTTACTTCAGGATCATCGACACGAAGTGCTTCGACGAACTGCACGACATATTGACCGAGGACGCTTATTTCGACCTGGAAGGAATCGTCCAGCGCGATGCGGACGGCGCCGTCGTCGTCCCCGTGCAACTGGGGGAGTTGTTCCCTGGGCATCAGCATGCGGTCGTGCGCGGGCGCGCGGAAATGGTCGCCTTCATCACCGGCGCGCTTAATTCCGTCATCAGCATTCACCACGGCTTCACCCCGGAAATCGAGGTGACGGGGGACAGCGCCACTGCGATCTGGCCGATGGAGGACGTCTTCTTCGGCATCGCGCCGCCCCATGGCCGCATCCGGCACGCCTATGGCCATTATGCCGACGTTTACCGCAGGGAGAAGGGGGTTTGGCGCATCGCCGGCCAGTCGCTGTCCTTCCTGCATCAGCGCTGGTTTCAGGAGGAAGAAGGATGACGGACGTCACGGACAAGATCGCACTCGTCACCGGCGCGGGGCAGGGGGTCGGACGGGGCATCGCGCTCGCTCTGGCGGCCGGCGGCGCGCGCGTGATCCTGGCGGGACGAACGGAGACCAAGCTGGAAGCCGTGCACGCCGAGATCGTGGCGGCTGGCGGCCAGGCCGATGTGGTTTCAGCCGATGTCAGAAAGGCGCCGGACATCGACGCGCTGGTGGCGAGTGTCGCCGATCGCCATGGCGGCATCGACATTCTGGTCAACAATGCACAGCAGGCCGTGCTTGCGCCGCTGCTGGGGATCGATGACGAGGAATTGCTGTTGACCTTCGAAAGCGGGCCGTTCGCCACCTTCCGCATGATGAAGGCGGTGCATCCCCATATGAAGCGGCGCGGCGGCGGGGCGATAATCAACCTTGTTTCATCGACCGCCATCAACTGGGACAGCAGCGGGACCGCGGCTTATTCCGCCGCAAAGCAGGCGATTGGCGCGATGACACGAGTGGCAGCTTCCGAATGGGGACCGGACGGTATCCGCGTGAACAATATCGCGCCGCTGGCCGGATCGCCCGCAATGCTCGCCTGGCTGGACGCAAAGCCGGAGGGGCCGGACGCTTATCTGTCCACCATCCCCATGCGCAGGATCGGCGATCCGCAGCGTGATATCGGCCGCGTCGTCCTGTTTCTGGCAAGCGACGATGCCGCCTACATCACCGGAGCGACGATCCCGGTCGATGGCGGGCAGGCGAACTGGAACTGATGTGCAAGGGCGTAAGGCCGTGGAAGGAAACGACGTGATGACCGGTGAAGCAGTGGCCACCGTGCGGGCGATGCTCGTCATCGGCGGCGGCTATCATGATTTCGATCTGGTGCGCCGCCGCCTGCTGGACCTGTTGGGAGAGCAGGAACGGATCAGGACGATTTGCACTCATGATTTTCGCGACCAGGATGCGTTGGCGGCGGCAAATTTCCTGATTACCTACACGACGAACATCTTCCCGGATGCCCAAGGGCTGCGGATATTGGAGCAGTTCCTGGCCGGCGGCGGACGGTGGCTCGCGATCCATGGCAGCGCGGCCTATATCGAATTTTCAGGACCGGAAGTGGAGATTGGCGGCATTCGACTGCCGGGGCTAACCGACACCCCTGACCGGCACCCCGGCTATATGGATCTGTTGGGCTGTCGTTTCCTTTCGCACCTGGCGCGGCAGCCGTTCACCGTCCATCCCGTGTCGGACCATCCGCTGGTCGCGGGATTGCCGCCGTTCGAGGTGGTGGATGAACCCTATATTCTGGAGTTGCGTGGGGAGAGCGAGATCTTGCTGGAATCGCGCTATACCGGCGAAGCGCCCGGCTATGTGAAGGGCCCATGGCTGGAAGATGTGCCGCGTCCGCAGGCGGTGCTCCACCGTCACGGCGCAGGAGAGGCGCTGTTCCTGGCGCCGGGCCACAGTTGTGGCCGTTACGACATGCAGCCGTTCATCGCGGAGATCGAACCGCAGGTGGGGCCGTGGGACAGTCCGGCCTATCTGGAACTGCTGCGGCGCGCGATCCGTTGGGGTGCGCATCTAACCGTGGGCGTGCCGTGACGTTGCCTGCCTCCGTCCAGGAGGTGCTGAACGCCGCTTTTGCGCTTGATGAAGCGGTGGACGGCAAGGATTGGTCGCGTGTACGGCGCAGCTTCATGCCTCTGGTTGGGGTGAGGATCGGGGTTCTGGTCGGGGATAACGCGGTGACACTGTCGGCGGACGAACTGGTAACGGGGATCGCTGCGCTCAATCCGCCCGCAAAAATGTCTTGCCATATGCTGTTGAATCCCATCGTCACTGTCACGGACGACCGCGCGATGCTGCGCGCAAAGCGCCATGGCTGGGCAAGATGCGACAAGTTGACGCCGCCGCTCCATGAATTGTGGGGTCTGGTTTCCTATCGCTTCACCTGCGTTGACGGTGAATGGTTTATCGACGACATGGGACTTGTGACCCTGCGCGAGGCAGGCAATCAGGAAGTCGCCCGGCTACGCGTTGACGGCCAGATATAGCGACCTGCAATGATGGTCGCTCAGACCGCAGCAATGAGCGCTGGTTTTCCTATGAGCGTAACCATTAAATGCCATGCGGGCCATCCGCTCTCCGGGCCGACTTCGTGAGAGCCTCCTCCGTCCCATCCGTGGCCTGCGCGAAACGAACGAGATGCAGGTCGGCGTCGCCCAATTGCCGCGCAATCACGAACAGACGGCGATAGTGATGGCTGATGTTCAGTTCTTCAGTCACGCCGATGCCGCCGTGCAGTTGGATCGCCTGCTGGCCGACGAATAGTCCTCCGGTCGATGCCTGAACCTTTGCTGCCGACACAGCGGCTGTCCTGGTTGCCTCGCTTCTGTTCATCGCGCCAAGCGCGTTGAACAGGGCGGATCGGGTCACCTCCACCTCTATCATCATGTCGGCCATGCGGTGTTGGAGCACCTGGAAATTGCCGATCGCGGTGCCGAACTGCTTGCGGACCTTGAGGTAATCGCGCGTCGTCCAGAGCGCGGTGTCCATGATGCCCAATGCCTCGCCGCACAGAGCGACGATGGCGTGGTCGACGGC
Organism: Sphingobium sp. ZW T5_29; assembly: GCF_044987515.1. Classification (NCBI taxonomy): domain Bacteria; kingdom Pseudomonadati; phylum Pseudomonadota; class Alphaproteobacteria; order Sphingomonadales; family Sphingobiaceae; genus Sphingobium; species Sphingobium sp. ZW T5_29. The sequence continues at coordinate 54,872 of NZ_JBJDRM010000011.1, read as the reverse complement.
CAGGACGATGGCGCGTGCTGCGTTCTCTCCTGTCGCTAGCAGATGGGCGGGGGCGTTATCCAGATGAATGTCGCAAACGCGGCGATTATCGATCGTGCGATAGGGGTGAAGGCTGGTCCCCGTATTTTGGGCGTTGACCAGGTAGAGATTCGTCTGGCCATTGTTCGAGGCCGAAACAATGAATGAATCAGCGTATGTTCCGCTTTCTACCAGCGACTTGGTTCCGGTGAGGCGGAGGGCTGGTCCGGTGTGGTCGGCTTGCGTTTCTACGATCCGCCAGTCGCCCCTACCATCCGGTTCCTGCAGGGCGGGGGCTGCGCGTCTTTCTCCCATGACGAGTGCTGCCAACAGCTCAGAGGCTTCGGCGGTGCCGATGGATGACAGCAATTGCGTCGCAAGAACATGAGCGCAGAAGGGTTCGGTCACCAGCCCGCGGCCCAGTTCTTCGGCGATCAGCGCATTTTCCACCGCGCTGCCGCCAAAGCCGCCCGCTTCTTCCGCCAGTCCAGCGCCCAGCCAGCCAAGTTCGGCGAAGGCCGCCCAATGACCCGGCGCTACCCCCTGATCCGAGCGGATGATGGCGAACCGTTTTTCCCAGTCATATTCGCGTTCGACAAAGCGCCTGACGCTGTCGCGCAGGGCATCCTGTTCGGCTGTGTAGTTGAAATCCATGATGTCACAGCTCCAGAACGGTCTTGGCGATGAGGGTGCGCTGAATTTCGTTCGCGCCGCCATAGATGGTGGTGGCCCGGCGGAACATCGCCTTGGCCGCGACGCCAATGCCGTGGCCGGGGGTCGGAGCAGCGCCATGTTCGCGATCGACCATGCGATATTCAGCGTGCGGATCGACGTTGACGGCGATGCCCCGGTCGCCCAGCGCGTCGACGGCCAGATCGGCGACGCGTTGGCGTAGTTCGGAACCCCGGACCTTGACCAGCGAGGCGACGGACGCGCTGCCGTGACCGTCGGATGTCAGCGCCCGCAGCACCGCAATCTCCAGCGATTTCGTGTCTATTTCGATGCGGGCGAGCTTTGCGCGGAAGATCGGGTCTTCGATCAGGGGGCGCCCATTTTTCCGTTCGGTCCGTGCGATCTGCCGCAATTGGGCGATGTCGCGGCGGGTGTGCGGCACTTCGGCGCTGTTGGTCCGTTCGTTGCCGAGCAGGAATTTGGCGTGCGTCCAGCCCTGTCCCGGTTCCCCGATCAGGTTTTCCACCGGAACCCGCACTTCGTCGAAGAAGAATTCGTTGACGGTCAATCCTTCATCCAGCGTCCAGATCGGGCGGCGCGTGATGCCGGGGGTCTTCAGGTCCACGACCAGCGAGGATATGCCCGCCTGCGGCTTGACGTCGGGATCGGTGCGCACGAGCAGGAAGATCATGTCGGCATGATGTCCCTCGGTCGTCCAGGTCTTTTGCCCGCTGACGACAAAATGGTCGCCATCTCGCACGGCGCGGGTGCGAAGGGATGACAGGTCGGAGCCAGCCCCCGGTTCTGAAAAACCCTGTGCCCAGAATGTGTCGCCCGCCCGAATGCCGGGCAGATAGGCCTGCCGCTGAGCTTCGGAACCAAAGGTGTAGACGACCGGCGCGACCAGTTCCGACCCGATGCGATCCGCCGTGGGGGCGTAGGCGCGGCGCATTTCATCTTCGAAAATGAAGCGTTGCACGCCGTTCCAGCCCGGCCCCCCATGGGCAACGGGCCAGTGCGGCACGGACCAGCCCTTTTCCGCGAGGATGCGGGTCCAGGCGGCCTGGTCATCGCGATGGGGGTGAAAGTCGTAGCGCCCCCGCTGCGCGAGTTCGGGTGGCAGTTTCGCTTCGATGAAGGCCCGAACTTCTGCCCGGAACGCTTCATCCTCTTTGCTGTAGGAAGGATTCATCAGCCTCACCCGTTCCGACTATAGTGCGTATGCATACGATGTTCTTAAACATCATCTGCGCGAATGCGCAAGGCGCAATGCATTTCGGCGACGGTCCGGCCGATTATCGACCGGTAAAGGACGGATGTCGCTTTTGACGGACGGCGCTAACGGCTTCACCGAAATCGGCGGTGTAGGTCGCGAGCCCTTCATAGGCGACTCCGGCTTCGAAAACCGAGCTGAACAACTGGCGTAGAGCGATGTTGGTCACTGACTTGGTGTAGCGGATCGCCGATTGAGCACCCCGCGCCAGTCGCGCCGCATATTTGGCGACATAATCGTCGAGTTCGGCGGCGGGAACGACGAAGCTGATCAGGTTGCACCGTTCCGCGTCCACCGCGCCGATCGCGTCGCCTGTCAGCAGATAATGTTTCGCTTTGCCAAAGCCTATCAGCTGCGGCCAGATCAGCGCGCCGCCATCGCCCGCCACCAGCCCCAGTTTGACATGGGGGTCCGCGAAACGCACATGATCCGCGGCGATGACGATGTCGCACAGCAGCGCGATGGACGCGCCAAAGCCGATGGCGTCGCCATTGACCTTTGCGATCACCGGCTTGGCGCAATCGAGCAAGCCCATGACGATCCGCCGCATGCTTTTTGCTTCGTTGACGAATGGCTCGCGGCGACCGGCGGCCTGGTCCTCCAGCCAGTCGAAATCCCCGCCAGCGCAAAAGGCGCCGCCGGATCCAGTCAGGATGATGACGTCGCTGTCGGGATCGTCGGCGGCGTCGAAGAAGACGCGGGCCATTTCTTCATGCAGGGCGGGGCCAACGGCGTTCAGATCGTCGGGGCGGTTCATCCTGATGGTCAGTATGCGCCCGTCACGTTCGAAGGCCAGCGCTTCATAATGTTCGAAATTCATGCACTCTCCCGTCGGTCGTTGGGCCGTTGCAACCCTGCATGCCCCCTCATAACAGAAGCTAGGTCGCTAGCATACCATATCCTGCAGGTCGCGAATATGGTTCGGCGGCGTCCAGCCTATTCCGGCGTGTCGGCGGCATCCGATGCATCGGACAGGCTGCCCGACAAGAGTCGGTTCGACTGTTCGAGAAGATCGGTCAACATGGCGATCCGTTCGGGACCCAGTTGACGCAACAGCAGTTCGTCCTGCTCCAATGCTCCGATTCTAAGCGGTTCGCGCAGTGTCTGCCCCTTTTCCGTGAGGTGGACCATTGCCAGCCGCCGATCGGCCGCGACGCGACGACGCTCGACGATCCCCGCCTTTTCGAGTCGTTGCAAGGTCTGGCCGATCGTTGCCTTGCCGATTTCCAGTCGTCGAGCCAGTTCTACCTGCGACAGGGGTTCCTCCAGCCACAATTCCCCTAATACATAGGCCTGTGCGGGAGCGACTCCCGTGCTTCTGATGCGATCAAGATAGTCGGCCTGCGTGATACGAGCGAGCAGCTGGGCCTGATAGGCCAAAGTCATCTTGAACATCGGGAACGAGCATTGCGATGGTGCGATGTCTGATTTTTGCTTTTGCTTCAACTTCGCGTTCACGCTGGCCATTCTCATTTCCCTTTGCGCCATGTTCAGGCTGTCACCGACGAATCATCCCGGGCGTCGGTAATGTCCCGCTGATTGCGACCTTGCATCATGCGCGCAACCACATCAATAAATGACATTTGTATGATGTGCCTCCATACTGTAGTGACGAATGTCAAGAAATGGTGCGCAGCCATCAAGCTGCCCACTGATGCCAGGAGAGAATCAGGTGACCGGAAATATCGACACGCAATGGCCCTATGACGGCGTCGCACTGATCACGGTCGGGGACGGCGGCATGGCCGGACACCTGGTCAGCTGTGCGACAGTGACGGCATTGGCGGACGCCCTGGAAGCCGCGATCGAGCAAAAGGCGCGGGTGATCGTGCTGGCGTCGTCAGTCGAAGGCCATTGGCTGGAACATGCCTATCTGAGCGATATCGTGAACCTGGTCGAAGGAAAGGCGGCGAGTGGTGACCCGGCGGGGTGGTTCCGTTCGCTCCAACTGCTCAACCGTGGGCCTGCGGTGACGATTGCCGCGATAAATGGCGATACATCGGGCGGCGGATGCGAACTGGGCTGGGGTTGCGACCTGCGCGTTGCGGAAGAACAGGCGCGATTCAGCCAGCCCGAAGTCGCGATCGGGGCGGGCACGGGCATTGGCGGCACGTCACGATTGATGCGCCTGATCGGCCGGACGGTCACCGCCGAAGTCGTGTTGACGGCCCAGCCGCTGACAGCGCGGCGGCTGTATGAACTGGGGGGGCTTAACCGCCTGGTGCCCAAGGGCAAGGCGGTCGAGGAAGCGCTCATGCTCGCCCGGCACATCGCTTCTCTGCCGCCGCAGTCGGTCGCTGGCATGAAGAAGATGCTGGGCGAGGCGGAGGACCTGAACCAGACGCAGGGCATCGAGAATGACCAGCTGATCAGCCAGGGCCTGTTCGCGCACCCTGACAGCCTGGTCAGCATGAAGGCGATCCAGGCGCGGTTCGATGCCGGAGAAAGCATGGATCAGCTTTACTGGAAAAATGACTAATGTCGTCTATTGATAATGGTATGCTAGCATAGTAATAAGATGTGGCGGGCGTGGCGGATCGTTAGGCCACCACTGTCAGATGTAATTTCACAAAAAATGGGAGAGGGTTCATGGATCTGGGCTTGTCAGGATTGAAAGTCATCATGGGCGGCGCGACCCGCGGCATCAGCCGCGCGGCGGCCAATCTGTTCGCGGCGGAGGGCGCGCAGCTGGGCCTGTTTTCGCGCAATGGCGATGCGCTGGAGGAATTCAACGCTGAGCTGGGCGGCAAGGCCGTCACGCGCGAGTTCACGCTGGAGGATCGCGAAGGCTATAAGTCGATGCTGACGGGCCTGGCCGATGAGTTGGGCGGGTGCGACATATTCATCCATTCGATCAGCTCGTCCGGCGCTCAGGGTGCGATGGATTGGGACGAAAGCTATCGCATCGACATGCTGGGCGCGGTCGACGCGTGCGAGGCGCTGGAACCCTATCTGGAAAAGTCGAGCGCCGGTTCGGTCATCTTCATGTCGAGCACCGCCGCGATCGAGACATTCCTGATGCCCCAGGCGTTCAACGCCATCAAGGCGGCTCTTATCACCTACGGCAAGCAGCTTTCGCAGGTGTGGGCGCCCAAGGGCGTGCGCGTCAACATGGTGACCCCCGGCCCGATCAGCTATCCAGGCGGCAATTGGGAAGGCGCGAAAGCGTTGATGCCCGACCTGTATAACGGCATCGTGGCCCAGATTCCGATGGGGCGGCTGGGATCGCCGGAGGAAGTCGCCAAATCTATCGCATTCCTCGCCAGCCCGGCTGCCGGTTATGTGACGGGCGCCAATCTTGTCATCGACGGGGGCTTTACAAAGCGCGTCCAGTTCTGATCCGGGGGTACGCAGGAGTAACGTAAATGGCGGCAAATGCTCGCTACGCCGAAATACGGTTCAACGACCGACCGATCAAGGAACAGCTTTCCGATCCTGAAAGCTTTGTCCTGGAACCGGGAGAGGTCACCGCCGATTATGAAAAGAAGTCGCCCTGGCGGCTGGAGGAACTGCACCCCGATATCGCCAACTATCGGACGGCAAAAACCAGCAGGTCCATCGACCCGGCCGTCATGGCGGTCGAGGAAGAGCGGTTGTGGAGCAAGGTCTGGCTGCTCGCAGGCATTTCCAGCGACATACCCAATGTCGGCGACTGGTTCCGGTTCGACCTGGGCAAGCAGTCCATGATCATCGTGCGCAACAAGGACGGCGTCGCCGCCTTTTACAATGTGTGCAAGCATCGCGGAAACGAGCTGGTGCAGGACGATTTCGGTCATGGCGCGACGTCCTTTACGTGCATCGTGCACAGCTGGCGGTTCAACCTGAACGGCAAGAATGTGCGCGTGACCGACCGGGATACGTTCCGGGAGGAGGCGCTGTGCGGGAATCTGGACCTGACGCCTTTGCACGTCCGGGAATGGGGCGGCATGGTTTTCGTGAGCATGAATCCCGATCCGATGCCGTTCGAGGAATATTATGCCGATCTGTTGCCTATGCTCGCATCCTACAAGATCGAGAATATGTTCGTCGTCAAGCATCTGACGGTCGATATTCCGGCCAACTGGAAGACGATGTATTCGGCGTTCAATGAAACCTATCATGCGCACGCCACGCATCCGCAGATAAAGCCCTATGTCGACGATCATTATGTTCAGTATGATTTCTATCGGAACGGCCATAACCGGAACCTGTTTTCGGTAGGATCGGTCAGCCCGCGCTGGCCGGACAATCGCTTTGTCAATGTCGGCCTCGCCTATTTCCTTCAGGAAGCGGGCGTGAAGATGTCTGCGCTGAAGGGGGACGCGCGGCATGTTCGCCGGGCGTTGCAGCAGGCTAAACGCAGTGAGAACAACCCCTATGGCGTGGATTATTCCGGCTATACCGACAATCAGTTGACGGATGACTGGAACCCGTCGCTGTTCCCGAACGTGACGATGAACATGCACCCGGAGGGCATATTGCTCCAGCGGTTCCGGCCTCATCCCACCGACCCGGAGCGCGGCTATCAGGATGTATTCGTCCTGTCCGCGAAGCTGGCCGAAGGACGGCGTCCGCCAGCCTATATGGGGGTGGAGGATGATGTCGATGTGACGGGCAAGGTCCGTCCGCCGATCCGCCGTTCCACTCACGATAATCCGCAGGCCGGCGAAGTGGTCGAGCAGGACATCGCCAACATGGTGACGATGCAGCGCGGCATGCGGTCAAAGGGACTGAACGGCACGATCGTCTTTTCCGAACAGGAACGGCGCATCCAGCATTTCTACGCTGAACTGGACCTTTATCTGGAGGGAAAGAAGGGGAACTGATCCCCGTGCGAAAAATGGGAAGGGGCCGTGCATCGGATGATGTACGGCCCCTTCCCCCAGGCGGCGACGGATCAGATCCCACCGGGAGAAAGGGTGGGTCCGTCTTCCAATTCCTGGGCGAGCCGGGTGAGAAAATCCCCGGCGGGCGCGCCGTCGATGATGCGATGATCGACGGTCAGCGACAGGCCCATGACTGGCCGCACCACGATGGTTTCGCCGTCCTGCGCTACCCAGGGTTTGGGCGACATGCGCCCCAGGCCGATGATCGCCTGTTGCGGGTAGCTCAGGATCGGGGTGAAATGTTCTACGCGGGTGAGGCCCAGATTGGTGACGGTCACGGTCGCGCCAGTCAGTTCGGCGATGCTGAGCTTGTTCGCCCTGGCCCGCTCGACCAGTTCGGCGCGCTTTTGTGCGATGTCGGGCAGGGACAGGTTGCCCGCGTCGAAAATGGCGGGCGCGACCAGCGCACCGGGAAGAGCGATCGCGCAACCGACATGGACCTGGTCCTGCGGTTCGACGCCATGGTCGGTTTCGACGGCGTTGAAGAGGGGAAAGTCGCGCAGGACCGACGTCAGGGCCGCGATGATCAGATCTTCATAGCCCAGTTTCGTGCCCGCCGCTTTCCAGGCATTGCGCGCGGCGACCAGGGCGGAAGCGTCGATGTCGCAGAAGAAGCTGAGCTGCGCGGTCTTTTGCAGGCTTTCGCTCATTTTCTGGGCGATGATGCCCCTGATGCCCGTCAGCCGGAGTATATTGTCAGCTGCCATTATAGGTCCTCTTGATGATTGATTGTCAGCTACGCAGCATGCGAAAGCAGTCGCGTATTTCGCGCACGAAGATGCCGGGCTGTTCCCAGGCGGCGAAGTGGCCGCCCTTGTCCACGCTGTTCCAGTGGATGATCCTGTCGAAATAGCGATCCGCCCAGCTGCGGGCGGGCCAGATGATTTCGCGCGGGAAGTGACTGTAGCCCAGCGGGATGCGTATATTCCGGGGCCGAAAGCTGTTCATGCTTTCCCAATAGAGCCGGGCGGACGACGCCCCGCTGTTGGTCAGCCAGTAGAGCGTGATATTGTCCAGCATATCGTCCAGGGAAAAGATATTTTCCGGCACGCCGTCGCAGTCCGACCAGCGCTGAAGTTTCTCGTAGATCCACGCCGCCTGGCCCACGGGGGAGTCAGCCAGCGCATATCCGATCGTCTGCGGCTTGGTCGCCTGCAGCCGGGCATAAGCGGATTCGACGTCGCTGAACTGGCGCATGGATTCCAGCGCCGTCTGCTCGTCGGGGGCGAGATCGTCCCCATGATCGGGTGGGATGATGGATAGCATGTTGAAATGGACGCCGACCAGTTCCGCCGGTTCATCGACGGCCAGGTTCATCGTCACTGACGATCCCCAATCGCCGCCTTGCGCGACATAGCGGTCATAGCCCAGCCGCCGCATCAGTTCGGCCCACGCCTTCGCGATCCGTTCCACCCCCCAGCCCGTTTCCGTCGGCTTGCCGGAAAAGCCATAACCGGGAAGGGACGGTATGATCAGGTGAAAAGCGTCGGACGATTGTCCCCCATGTGCCCGCGGATTGGTGAGCGGACCGATGATATTGCGGAATTCCAATATCGATCCGGGCCAGCCATGAGTGAGCAGCAGCGGCATCGCGTCTGGCTCCGCCGAACGGATGTGCAGGAAATGAATGTCCAGCCCATCGATCTGCGTTCGATACTGACCAAGCCCGTTCAGCAGCGCCTCGCACGCCCGCCAGTCATAGGATGTCCGCCAATGGTCCACCAATGCCTTCAGCCGGGCGGTCGGCACGCCCTGTTCCCAGCCGGGCACCGGCTGTTCATCTGGCCATCGGACGCCGTCCAGCCGCCGTTGCAGGTCGTCAAGCTGTTGCTGTGGGACGTGGATGACAAAGGGTTCGACAGGCGGCGGGGTCATGAACGTTCCAGGATGGATTGCAGGACGAGCGCTATGCGGTGCATCAGACGTTGCGTGAAATTAGCGCCCGCGCTTGCGACCAGCACATCGTCGCTATGCCCCTTTTCAAAGGTGTCGCGACCGCCCTTGAGCACCAGATTCATGAGCCGCAGCCCGCCGCGCAGCGCGAAATAATCAATCTGCCGCTGCGGAATGTCCGTACCGCCCGCCGCGCGATAGGCGTCCATGAAGCTGGCCCAATCGGTCGCGGCAATCACCACGGGATAGCAATATCCCAGATCCTCGCCGGGATGGCCAATGGCCGCCTGTTCCCAATCGAGCACCGCGGTGATGGTCCCGTCCTGCGCCAGGATATTGTGGAAAATCATGTCATTGTGCACGATAGCCTGACGATCATCCAGACAATCGACATTGGCGCGCAGCCAGGAAATGACCGCTGACATGGTGATGGAAGGCCAGCGGGCAAGGGCGTTCCATTCGCGCGCCATGTCGTCCAGTTCAGCCTGCCAGCTTTCGAGGTCGAAGCTGCTGCGCGACGGGCGCAGCCCCTGGCCCGCTTCGGCGACCGGCTGCGCATGCAGGATCGCCATTTGCCGCGCGAGGTCCAGAACGACATTCCGGTCATCGACGGGAAGCCAATATTCGGGTTGGGCGGTTGCGCCGGGAGCCAGTTCCACCAGCATGAAGGGGGCGTCCAGCCAGGCAGGATCGGTTTCGACCAGCAGCGGGCGCGGTACGCGCATGCCCGCGCGATGCAGGCGGTCGAGAAGGTTGAACTGTGTAACTTCGTCCAGGAATGCGTCACCCGCCGCGAGGTTGGGAATGCCGCGCTGGATGACGAGCCGGGCAGGCAGGTCGCCCATGCCGGACAGGCCCAGAAGTGCCGTTTGGCGGGAACGACCGCCGACGACCAGCTTGAACGATTCGATGCGTAGCGCGTCGCAGCCGGTGCGCTGGCGCAGATAGGTGGCGAGCCGTTCGGGGTCGATCGAATCCGTGCCGCCGATCGTCCGGCGCGGCGGTGCCTGTTCAATTTCATCCATGCGATCGATCGCTGATTGCAGCAGTGCGCATTCGCAGGCGATGGCGTCGCGAAAAGCGGTCAGGCCTTCGCCCTTGTCCAGCCGGTCAGCCATCTGCGCAATGATGGCGCCAGTCGACCGATAAGCGGCGGCATTTTCCGCCGGACCGCCCAGCCGATCAGTGTCAGCGGCCAATGGGAGGGAGACGGCGGGGTCCAGGAAGGTGGACGGTCCCTGTTCCAGTCCATTGGCGGTGGCGGTGAGAACCCGGATGCTGTTGTCCAGAGTCGCGCGCGCATCACCATCGTTAACGCAGGGACGCACGTCGCGCTGCAAGGCGCGGGCGACGGCCCAGAGGTGACGCGCGTTTGTCATGATATTCTCTCTCCTTCGACCACATGCGTATCGTAACGTAGCATATTAAGCAATGCGGGCCGTCGGTCCGGCGATGAAAAGCGGCGACAGCGGGCCAAGGCCTGGAAATATGTGACATCTGTCAAAAAATATCGCCGCTTGTCCTGGCGAAGGGCGGACGCCCTTGACATAAGGCAGTTGGTATATAGTAATATCGCGTACCAAAGCTGGCTGCACGCGAGAAGCAGCAGGCCTGACGCAAAGAGAGTGATGCAGTGGATATAAGCTTATCAGACGATCAGGAAGCCATCCGCGACAGCGTGCGGAAGGTCTGCGACCGTTTCGGCGACGAATATTGGTCCGTCTGTGAAGATGAAAAGAAATTTCCGTTCGAATTTCACAAGGCCATGGCCGACGCCGGATGGTTGGGCATCACCATGCCGGAGGAATTTGGCGGCGCGAACCTGGGCGTTACCGAAGCGGCCATCATGATGCATGAAGTGTCAGCGAGCGCGGGCGGTTATTCAGCGGCCAGCACCATCCACCTGAATATCTTTGGTCCCCATGCGGTGGTTGTGCACGGAACGGCCGAGCAGAAGGAGCGGATGCTGAAGCCGTTGATCGCAGGCACCGATCGCGCCTGTTTCGGCGTGACCGAGCCGGATGCCGGACTGGACACGACCAGCATCAAGACCTTTGCGACCAAGGTGCCGGGCGGATACCGGGTCACCGGGCGGAAAATCTGGACATCGTCGGGCCAGGTGGCGAACAAGATATTGCTGCTGACCCGCACGACCCCCAAGGAACAGTGCAAGAAGCCCACCGACGGCATGACGCTGTTCTACACCGACCTCGACAAGAGTCAGGTGGAAGTGCGGCGCATTCCCAAGATGGGCCGCAATGCGGTGGATTCCAACGCGACTTTCATCGACGATTATTTCGTGCCGGACGAGGACCGGATCGGCGAAGAAGGTAAAGGCTTTCACTATATCCTGCACAGCCTGAACCCCGAACGCATTCTGGTCGGGATCGAGGCGGTGGGGCTGGGCCGGGGCGCATTGGCGCGGGCTGCGAAATACGCGTCGGAACGCAAGGTTTTCGGCCGTTATATCGGTCAAAACCAGGGTATCCAGCATCCGCTGGCGGAAAACTGGACCTACCTGGAATCCGCCTATTGGATGATCATGCGCGCCGCGCATCTGTACGACACGGGCAAGCCCTGCGGCGCGGAGGCGAATGCGGGCAAGTTCCTGGGCGGCAGGGCAGCGTTCGAAGCGTGCACCCGCGCTGTCATGACGCACGGCGGCATGGGATATTCGACCGAATATCAGGTGGAAAGACTGTTCCGCGAGTCGATCCTGATGCGGATCGCCCCGATTACCGAGCAACTGATCCTGAGCTTTATCGCCGAAAAAGTGCTCGACCTACCCAAGTCCTATTAAGAACTCAGCTGGAGTGGATGACATGTCCAATTGGCCCAAGCCAGACGCGGCGACGCTGCTGGAAATCTATCGCAAGGCGACACTGATCAAGCAGAATGACGAACATGTCATCAAGCAGATGATGGCCGGCAAGCTGGTGATGCCCTATTACAGCCCGCGCGGGCAGGAAATCATTCCCTCGGCGATCTCCGTCAGCCTGGATGACGATGATTATATCTGCACCATCTACCGCGGCATCCACGACATGTTGGCGAAGGGCTTTCCCCTGGACGAGATGTGGGCGGAACTGGCGGGCAAGGTGACGGGCACCTGCAAGGGCAAGGGCGGGCCAATGCACCTGACCTGCCCCGAAAAGGGCATGATGGTGACCACCGGCATTGTCGGATCGTCCATGCCGATTGCCACGGGCCTGGGATGGGCGGCGCAGCTGGACGGTCGTAATCGCGTTTCGGTGGCCAATTTCGGTGATGGCGCGACCAATATCGGCGCTTTTCATGAATCGATGAACATGGCGGCGGTGTGGAAGCTGCCCGTGATCTTCCTGTGCCAGAATAATCATTATGCCGAACATACCGCGCCCGAATATTCGCGGGCCATCGACCGGATTTCGGATCGTGCGGCTGCCTATGGCATGCCGGGCGTGACCGTGGACGGCAATGACCCCGACGAGATGTATGGCGCGGCCAAGGTGGCGATAGAGCGCGCGCGCGCGGGCGAAGGGCCGACGTTGATCGAGGCGATGACTTTCCGTTTCAACGGCCATATTTTCGGCGAGGCCGGGCATTATATGGACAAGACCATTTATGCCCAGGCGCAGACGAAGGACCCGATGCCGGTTCTGCGCGCCCGGCTGCTGTCCGAAGGGATCGCCACGGAAGCCGATCTGGTCGCCATCGAGAAGGAGGTGGACAGCCGGATCGTTGCGGCAATCGAGGCCGCCATGGCCGCGGACTTCCCCGACGTCGCCGAATTGAAGCGGGACGTGTTCGCTGAAGAAATCGCTTGAGGATATGGCAATGACCGACACAATCACTGCATCCGACGCGCAGGCCTCTGCCGCATCGCAGGCCGCTGAACCCAAGAAGATGACGATGGTGGAGGCCATCAACCTGGCGCTCCACGATGCCATGGAGGCTGATCCCAAGGTGCTGGTCCTGGGTGAGGACGTGGCCGATCCGCAGGATGGCGGCGTCATGGGTGTGACCAAGGGACTATCCACCCGTTTCGGTGTGGATCGCGTCAAATCCACGCCCATTTCCGAACAGGCGATCATCGGCGCGGCGATCGGCGCGGCTGTCGGCGGATATAAGCCGGTGGCCGAGATCATGCTGATGAACTTCATCGCGGTGCCGATGGACATGATCTTCAACCATGCGGCCAAGCTGCGCTTCATGTCTGGCGGACAGACGGGCGTGCCGATGGTCATCCGCACCATGACTGGGTCGGGCTTTTCGACCGGCGGCCAGCATAGCGATTATCTGGAGGCGTGGTTCGCTCATACGGCGGGCATCAAGGTGGTCGCTCCGTGCACGCCCGACGATGCCTATGGCCTGATGCGGGCGGCGATCGACGATCCCGATCCGGTTCTGTTCATCGAAAATATGCCGAGCTATTGGACGCCAGCCCCGGTTTCCAAGCAGGTCGTCCCGATCGGCAAGGCGCGGATTGCCCGCGAAGGCAGCGACGTCACGATCATCGCCCATTCGCTGATGGTGACATTGAGCCTGGCGGTGGCGGACATGCTGGCCGTTGAGGGGATTTCCGTCGAGGTGGTCGATCTGCGCACCATTTCCCCATGGGATCGCGAAGCCGTGCTGGCGTCGGTACGCAAGACGGGTCGGGCCGTCGTCGCGCATGAGGCGGTGAAACAGTTCGGCATCGGCGCGGAAATTGCGTCGGTTATCACCGAAGAGCTGTGGGGCGAGTTGAAAGGCCCCGTCCAGCGGGTGGGCGCGGCCTATTGCGCCGTGCCCTTTTCCAAGCCGCTGGAGCAGGCATTTGCGCCCAGCGCGGACACGATCCAGGCCGCCGTTCGCAAGGCGCTGGCTTGATCGCGGCGGAGGGGGCGACGCGCATGCTTCAGTCCGCGCCGGACGAAAGCTATCTGGTGGAATTGATCGACGGCGTCCTGCGCCTGTCGTTCAACCGACCGCAATATGGCAACGCCATTCCCAAGACGACAGTGCCGCTGCTGACCGAACTGTTCCTTGCCGCGCAGGCTGATCCGGCGGTGCGCTGCATCCTGGTGCGGGGCGAGGGGAAGGTGTTTTCCGCTGGAGGCGATGTCGCGAGCTTTGCGGATTCGATCAAGCAGGATGTGGCGACGCGGCAAGCGGACTTTGCTCACCGCCTGCCGCTGGCGCGGAAACTGGTGGAGGCGATCGTCGCGTTCGACCGGCCAATCGTCGCTTCCGTGCGCGGGGCGGCGGCTGGGGCAGGGTTGTTCTATCCGCTGATCGCCGACTATGCGGTTGGTGACGACAGCGCCGCCTTCATATTCGCGCATCAGCGCGTCGGCCTTAGCCCGGATGGGGGCGTGACCGCCGTTCTGCCGCAGGTCGTGGGCGTCAGGATGGCGCGTATGCTGTTGATGACGGCGGCGAAGGTAGATGCCGCCGAGGCGCACAGGATCGGCATACTGCATCGGATTGTCGACGCCGACGCACTGGAAGACCAGGCGATGAAGGCGGCGCGCCGTCTGGCGCAGGCGCCGCAGCGTGCGGTCATCGCTGCCAAGAAGCTGGTGAACAGCGCGGGTGGACGGAGCCTGGCGCAGACATTGGATGCCGAAACCGATGGCATCGTCGCCTGCGTGGGCGACGCTGATTTCCATGAAGGAGTGACGGCTTTCCTGGAAAAGCGCGCGCCGGTTTTCCCCTCCGCCCGCTAACGCGCGGCAGCGATCCCTAAATTTGGAGACGATGATGCAGATTCCGGTCAAGGAAACGCCGTGGGAGGGCAGCTTTCCCGATGTCGAAAATTGGAGCGAGAATTTCTGCCTCGCCGGGTTCGATCCGCAATCGGGCGTTGGCCTCTGGTTCCATATCGGGCGCTGGCATCATGACCTGACCCAGTTCCGCGAAGTCGTCATCGTCCGCCTGCCCGATGGCACGGTGATTGCCCACCGCGCCATTGGTGACGCTTTCGCGGCGGCAGATGGGCCGGGCGGGCCTAATCTCGCCGTGCGGATCGTCGAGCCGGGGCGCAAGCTGACCTACCGCTTCAAAGGCGGCGTGATGCGTGTTCCAGCTCGGCAGATGCTGGATGGCGTGGTGGGAGATGGGCGGCGTACCCCGATGTCATTCGACCTGACCTTCACATCGACGGCTGACATCTGGGACCTGCATAAGGTGGGCGGGCTTCAGGACTTCCTGCCCGCGGGCCATATCGAGCAGCCCGGCTTGCTCACCGGCTCCTTCCGCATCGGCAGCGAAGAGTTCAGCTTCAACGCGATGGCCAATCGTGACCATAGCCTGGGCGGTCGGGACAACCGCACCCTGCACAGTCATCAGTGGTTTCAGGGCTATTTCGAAAATGGAATCGCCTTTCTGCTGTTCGATGCAGAGATCGGCCCCGGCGAACAGGTCGTGTTTTCAGAGGCGGTCGTCTATGAAGGCGACAGGAGTTTTGAGGCAAAGATCGAACAGATCGAACGATGCGGCCATGTGGACGAAGACGAAAAGCTTATCAGGACAGTGCTAAGCTATGCCAATGGAACGCTGGTGATCGAAACGGCGGCGTTCCACGGCAGTTCCTACCTGTCGCTTGCATCGCCCAACGACACCTATGCCGGGGTCTATGTCACTGAGCCGGGGCCGACGCGCACGGTGGACGAACAATCCGTCAGCCTTCTGCTCAACGGATCGGTCAAAGGTTATGGCTGCTACGAGCGGACCATTCCGGGCGATCACATCCGCGAAGCATAAAGGGAGGGCGTCAAGCGTCCTTCAAGGTGCCGATCTCAACATTGGCAAGACCTTCCTCGCCCGTCTCTTCACAGCGCACGCGGCACATATTTTCGACATTATAATAGACCTTTGCCCCCGGCTTCTGCGAATGCAGCGGCAAGCGGGCAAAGGCATTGCCGACGTCGGCGGTCAGGGTGAATTTTTCGCCGCCAAGGGTGACGGTGTGGAATATGACCTTGTCGGGCATGCCTTCCGGCCCCTCGCCGACATTTTCGATCCTGAGCGTTTTGATGACCTCATTGCCTTCCGGCCGCGCGATATAGCCTTCGGCTGTCATGTTGGCCGGGCGAACGATGTTGCGGACGGTGAACAGGTGAAAGCCCATGGTCGGAAAGTTGAAGAAGGACCAGTTGTGGTCCAGCACGATCTGGTCGTTGCGCATCCCCCAGCTATGGTCGCGATAGCCCGATCCATCGACATCGAGCGACACACCCGCAAGTTCGCCGGTCTTGAACGTCATCCTGCCGGTCGCATTCATGCACTGGCCCTGATGGCGAAAGCCCGTCCGGTCGAGTGCGGTGTTTTCCGAGATGGAGAACTGGTCGGGATTGACGTCAGCGCAGGCGAGGAAGTCGAACAGGTGCATGCGCCGCGTGAAGCGCAGCGAGGCAGCAATATTTTCATCCTCATATTCGACCAGAAATTCTTCCTGAGGCTTTAGGAAATGAACAGTCTGGTTGCCATAGCGCAGCAGTTTTTGATGTTCGAACGGCTGGGGCAGGGGAACTTCGCCGCTATGGCTGACCTTCACGCCCTTATGCAGAACGGTGAAGGACGCGAAGGCGCGGTCGAAAGTTGGTTCTGCCGTACTATGGGCCAGGCAGCACAGGTCCCGTTCGGGGTCCATGAATACCCAGAAGTAATTTTCCTTCCAACGCAGCCAGGCACGAGCAGGAACGGTGTGTGGATAATCTTCGTGCAGCAGCATTCATTGTCTCCAAAGACAGAAATGGGCGCGGCGGCTGATGCGCTGGGGTCCGCGTCACCCTGGGCGACGCGGACCATAGCTATTGCAGGCCGGCTATTTCTGGACCGACCCGAAGCGGTCGCTGATCAAAGGTCGAAGCGAAGTTCAACCCCGTAGGCGCGCGGATCGCCAACGCCGCCCAGGTCGCCGGCGGGGGTGTTCGTCTGGGGGATCTGGTTGTTGAAATATTTTTCATTGCTCAGATTGGTGCCCCACAGCCGGAACGTCAGTTTGTCGTTGAATTCCGGCTTGAATGTGACGCTGGCACTGAACAGTGTCAGCTTGGGTTCGGTCAGGATGTTGTCCGGGTCCCATTTCAGGTTGGAACGATAGGACATCTGACCGGCCAGGCTGAATTCGCCAACCGACGTCGGCAGTTCATAGTTGAAACCGGCATTGATTTTCCACTTTGGCGTCTGTGACAGGCGGTTGCCACTGGCGTCTCCCGACTGCAGGGTAACGCCCCATGGCGGCGCAAAGATTGGCACATTGATCGGTGCATTGGCGAACTTGATGAATTTGGCCGACAGATACTGGCCCGACAGGTCCAGGCGTAATTGGCGCGTCACCAATATGGAGCCGTCAAACTCGACGCCCTTGGTGCGTGCTTTTTCCGCGTTGGCGAATGCGACGAAGGGCGTCGGTCCCGCAGGCGTATTGACCAGTTCTACCAGCTGGACCTGTGGGTCCTTGATGTCGTTGCGGAACACGGCGAAGTTCGCGCGTACCCGGCGGTCGAACAGGGTCAGCTTCAGGCCGGCTTCATAGGATGTCACGGTTTCAGGGTTGGTCGGCGGCGCGCTCAAGGGGATCGTGTTGAACGTGCCGGACTTGTAGCCGCGGCTCCATGTCGCATATGCCATGATGTCGTCGGTAAAATTGTGGTCCAGCGAAACCTTGTAGGTCCACTTGTCGAAATTAACGGTCTGGTTGTAGTCGGGTGCGACGGGGAAATTCGCCCCCACAAGCGGCGTCAGCGTTTGTCGACCTTTTCCTTCCACGCGGTCCTTCGTGTAGCGCAGGCCCAGCGTCACATTCGTTTTTTCATCGACGACCGGGAAAGTTGCCTGTGCGAATGGAGACCAGGATTCGATTGTCTGCTGGCTGAGGATGTTCTGGCTAGCAAGTCCGTTCAAGGTCAGCGCGTCGCCAAAGATGCGGGTGTCGACGTTCGTCCGCGAATTGATGTAAAAGAAGCCCAGCAACCAGCTGATATCCGACGTGGGTTTGGACTTGAGCTGTAATTCCTGGGTGATCTGGCGATCCTTGATCCTGATCGGGAAAGTCAGCCAGTTCAGTTCGGTATGATCGCCTTCATAGTTGAGCAGTTCCTTGGCCTTGCGGTAGGATGTTATGCTGACGAAGTTGGCAAATCCCAGTTCCTGGTCGATCTTCAACGCGGCCCCGCCACCGCGCAGGCGATGAAAAATCTCGGTATTTGCATAGATGTCATAGAAGCCGGACGGTTGGAAGAATTGCGTTCCTTCCAACGGTGACCCCAGCGGATAGCCGCGGGTCGTGCCGGGGTAGATGCTGACCGAATTTCCCTGGTTCTGCCGCTGGTAAGCGTAGAAGCCACTCAGTCGGATCGTGGTGGTATCGGTCGGCTCCATCACGATCTTGGACCGGATATTATAGAATTTGCGGCGATAGGTGTCTTTGCCGGTGAACAGGTTTTCGCCCCACCCATTGCGCTGGTTCAGGCCAGAGACGGATATGCCCGCTGATACGCGGTCGCTGATGGGTGTTGCGGCGTATAACTTGCCGCTGATCGTGTCATAATTGGCATAGCCAATCGTCGCCGACAGGTCGGTAGTGTCGCCGGGATCGCGCGTGAATACCTGCATCAAGCCACCAGTCGAGTTGCGACCGAACAAGGTGCCCTGCGGACCTTTGAGAACTTCGACCCGTTCGATGTTGGCAAGTTCAAGATAGGCGCTGGCCAGCCGGGAATAATAGACGTCGTCTATGTATACAGGAACACTTGCTTCGTTGCCTGGGGTCGAGGCGCCAGGATTGCCCACACCGCGCAGGAACGGAATAACAACGCCGGACATTTGCGACACGAACAGCGACGAGTCGGCCTGCTGTATATCGGCGACGCGGACAATGCCCTTGTTTTCCAATGTTTCGCCAGTGAATGCGGTCACGGCGACGGGAACGTCCTGAAGATTCTGGCTGCGGCGCTGGGCCGTCACGACGATTTCTTCAAGGCCCATAGTGGGGCGCGGCTGTGCTTCCCCATCCTGTGGCGCGGCGGCAGTCTGCGCCAGCAGCGGCATTGGCGCCACGCTGGTGAGCAACATGCCTAGAAAAGCTAAAGCCTTATTTTTCATCGATCTTCCCCTCGCTAATGCACTTATTATTATCGGTTTGCGGGGACGCCTTCCCATGCTTGCGAGGCATCCCGCTATTCATGCAATCATGGGCTGCAAGGGCAAGGTCTGGGTCGCACCAGATGGCCGCACCCTGCATCACATCAGGTCGCGGCCATTTCATCACCATATGCGACTTCTGTCAATATGGTATACGTGCGAACGATAGATATGTGTATCTATATGGCATCAGGTCGACGTCGTTAGCGCCGGTTCGTCCTGGTTGCGGCCTCCTGCCCAGCAATATGGCCGAATACGAGTGCGGGACCGATCGTGCCGCCAGCGCCCGGATAGGCCATGCCCATGATGCTGGCCGCAGCATTGCCCGCAGCATAAAGGCCTGCGATCTTGCCGCCGCGCAGGCTTTGCACTTCGGCCCTGACGCTAATCTTTGGTCCGCCCTTCGTCCCCAGTAGGCCGGGGTAAACGCGACAAGCGTAGAATGGCGGCTGGTCCAACGGTCCGACGGTCTGGCGTGATCCGTCCAATGCCCAATCGCCATGATAGCGATCATATAGACTTTCCCCGCGTTGGAATGCCGGATCCTTGCCATCGCGGGCGAAGATGTTGAATTGTTCGACGGTGTGTTCGAGGCCGCGGGGATCGACGCCGATCTTGTCGGCCAGCGCCGCCAAGCTAGGTGCTTGTTCGATCCAGCCTGGCACCGGATCGCCCGGATAACGCGTCATGACAGGATATTTGTCCAGATAGCCCTGGTGGAAGATGATCCACGCTTCCTGATTAGGGTAATCGAACGCCTGGGCGTCGAATTGAAAGAAGGACCGGCCCAGATCGTTATAATTGCAGGCTTCGTTGACGAAGCGCCGTCCCGCGCGGTTGACCATGATCGAACCGGGTTTGGTGAGTTCCGTCACGGCGAAGCGGATGGCGGTTTCGCCGTCATATTCCTCTCCGGGAATTTTCATGATCGGCATCCACCATGCCTCGTCGGTGTTGGCGAGCGCAGCCCCGGCCTCCGCCGCCATCAATAGTCCGTCGCCTTCATTGCCCGGCGGGCTGGCCGCGCCTTCATGCGGGCCGCGCAGCAGGTCTTTTACCAGATCAGCATTCCATTCGAACCCGCCGCTGGCGATGATGACGCCGCGCCGGGCACGAATTTCGAATGGCGCGCCATCATGGTCGCCCCTGACGCCGACGACAGCGCCTTCATCCATGACAAGGCTTTGGGCGCGCATGCCGAACCGGAACGTCGCGCCTTTTTGAACCACGGCCTTGGTCAGGCCCGCCACCAGAGCGTTGCCGACGCCGACCAGCCCCTTTTCCAGCCGATCGCCGATGATCGCGGGATCGAATATATCGACGCCGTCTTCAAGGTCGTTGCTGGAAACCGGGATGGGAAAGGTCAGGCTGCCACGCAATCTTGGCCGCAAATCGCCCAGTTCATTGCCGGGGAACAATCCCGCCGAAAGCGACCGGCCGAACGTGCCACCGGGAAGTTCGGGATGATAATCGGGCCATTTGAGCGCGCGAAAGCGGATGTCGGTGTGTGCTTCGATGAATTTGATGACCTCAACGCCCTGATCGACATAGGTTTCGATCATCATGTCGTCCATGCGGCCCAGTGACTGGCGGCGCAAATAGGTGAGCGCCGCCTCGCGCGTGTCGCTGCTCCCGACCTCATGCATATGGTGATTGCAAGGAATCCACGGCACGCCACCGGAAATCGCGGTGGTGCCGCCCAGCTTTTCCGCGCGTTCCAGGACGACGACGTCCGCACCGGAATGCCGGGCGCTTAGCGCGGCAGCCAGTCCCGCGGCTCCGGTGCCGATGACGACGACATCGGTCTCGCTGATTTGATTCTGCTGCAGCATCCCATACTCCCAAACCTGTCATGCGATCATGGATGGACGGTTCGTCATCGGTTCCGCCCGTGCGCGATCAGGCATTTTCCCGCGCCAGCGCGAACTGGCGCGCGACGGCGTCGAAAGACCGCCTCGCCGCCTCTTCCGGCTCCAGCGCGCGGAATTCATGCGACAACATCTCTATGCCGTAGCAACCGTCATATCCCGTCGCAGCGATCGCGCGCAGAAATGCCGGCACGTCGAAGCTGCCTTCGCCAGGCAACAGGCGGTTGTCGGTTGAATCGTCGAACAGATGGCCCACCACTTGCGCGGCGGCATCGTCCAGTTCCACATGCTTGATATATGCAGCGGGCAAGGCGGCAACCTCTTCATAGGGGATGCCCGGGCGGGTCATGTGCCAGATGTCGATCAGCAACCCGCCATTGGCCGTGCCTGCCTGCTCGATCAGTTGCCGCCCGGACGTAAGGTCGCGAATATTGGCCAGCGGAAACACCTCTATCGACACATAGGCGCCGACCTGCGCCGCTTCGTCGGACAACAGGCGAAAATCGGCGGCCATGGATTCCATGGACACGCCACTGTCGCTCAGATCGCCGACCACCTTGATGTGCTTTGTCCCGATCTCGACCGCCGTTTCCAGCCACAGGCGGCGCTTCTGGTCGGAAGCCGCGCGCGCCTCACCCTGAGCGAACCAGTCCGTCAGGCACTCGATTTCCAGGAACTGGACACCGGCATCGTCCAGGATGCGACGGATCCCGGCGGTCCCGTGCGAGGCGACGTTGGCGGCCAGGTCATCGCCGGACAAACCCATCCCGTAAAAACCCGCCGCGACGGCAGCAGCGGCCCGCCGCTCCAGCGGGAAAGGGCTGGCGACGGGCGCGCCCGGATAGGCATCACCGGCGATGGTGTAGTAGGTTGCGACAATTTTTGGATCGGTCATGAGGAAACTCCTTTGTCGGCGCAGGCGATGCGCCGTGATCATCGTTCAGAAGCGGTTCGATCCGCGCGCGGCTTCGCGGCCGGCGATGTGGCCAAAGGTCAGCGCGGGACCCAGCGTCGCGCCGCCGCCCGGATAGGCCATGCCCATGATGCTCGCCATCGCGTTGCCCGCCGCGTAGAGGCCAGGGACAGTGCCGCCTGACAGGCTCAGCACTTCGGCCCGTTCGTTGGTGCGCGGGCCGCCCTTCGTGCCGATCGTGCCGAGCTTCGTTTCAACGGCATAATAGGGGCCGCGTTGAAGTGGCCCCAGCGTCTTTGCCGCGCCTTCCGCGCCCGGATCGCCCCAATATAGTTCGTAGATGCTTTCGCCGCGATGGAAGTCAGGGTCGACGCCCTTGCGGGCATTGTCGTTGAACCGCGCGACCTGCGCCTCCAGTCCGGCGGGATCGACGCCGATCCTGGTTGCCAGTTCGGACAGCGTGTCCGCGCTTTCCATCCAGGACGGCACCGGATCACCCGGATAGCGCGTCAGGAACGGGAAGCGATCCATATAATCCTGGCTGACGATGTGCCAGGCGGGCAGGTTGGGATAGTCGAAGTTGACCGGATCAAAGGCCTGAAAGACGCGACCGATATCATTGTAATTGCAGGCTTCGTTGACGAAACGGCGACCTGTACGGTTGACGATGATCGATCCCGGACCGCAGCGTTCGATGCCGGTCAACCGAACCAGCGGGCGACCGTCATATTCCTCGCCGGGTATAGTGACGGACGGCTGCCACCAGGCCTCTGACATGTTGCCAAGGGATGCACCTGCCTGAATCGCCATCTTGAGGCCATCGCCTTCATTCCAGGGTGGGCTGTGGGGGCTGTCCATCGGGCCGCGCAGGAATTCGCGGGTCATTTCCTTGTTCCATTCATATCCGCCGCAGGCCAGGATCACGCCCTTGCGCACACCGATACGCCACGGTTCGCCGTTGCGCTCCGCTTCGATGCCGATGACCACGTCATTGTCCTGAACCAGCCGCAGCACGCGGACGTTGCGTTCAATTCGAACGCCGTGATCCACTAGTCCCTTGAGCAGGCCCGCCATCAACGCGCCCCCCATGCCGACCATATCCTCGCTCAGGCGTCCGCCGATGACATCCGCGTCCAGCACGTTGATGCCGTCTTCGACGTCGGCAATGGATATGGGAATGGGGAAATGCGCGCTGGACCGGAGCGCCGGGCGCAATTCCCCCAGCGTCCCAGCCGGGAAGATGCCAGCCGTCACCGAACGGCCGACATTGCCGCCGGGAAATTCGGGGTGATAGTCCGGCATCTGGAGCGCGCGGAAACGAAGGTCCGTTTCCTTTTCCAGGAACAGCAAAACCTGCGGCGCGGTGTCCACGAAGGTTTCGATCATGCCGTCGTCCATCTTGCCCAGCGAAATGCGGCGAAGATAGGTGAGCGCCTGTTCGCGGGAGTCCGTCCGCCCGATTTCATGCATATGATGGTTGTTGGGAATCCAGGGCACGCCGCCTGAAACAGCGCTTGTTCCACCCAGCTTGTCCGTGCGTTCAAGCAGCAGCACTTCCGCGCCAGCCGTCCGGGCGGCCAGCGCAGCGGAACAGCCCGCCGCCCCAGAGCCGACGATCAGCACGTCAGTTTCGTCATCCCATTGGATTGCCACGGTCATCCCTCCTAAATTCGATCTTCATCAGGCCTGTTGGCGCGTCGCCCCTTTGGGGTCTGGATGACGCGTGGCCAGTTCGTGCCCTTTAGCGAGCGTCTTCGAGGATCAGCGACGACGCATGCCAGGCCGTCGCCATCACGGGCGCATTCGTGTTGCCCGACGTCAGGCTGGGCATGATGGAGCAATCCACCACTCGCAGCCCGTCCACGCCGCGCACCCGCGTCCGTGGGTCCGTCACAGCCCGTTCGTCGCTGCCCATGCGACATGTCGCGACCGCATGGGTGCCGCAGCTCAGGTGCCTGCGTACGGCGGTCAATATCTGATCGTCGCTGTCGTTACCGTTCAATCCCGGCGCAATTTCGCGCGCCACATAGGGGGCGATGGCGGGCTGGGTCATCAGCTTGCGCACAAAGCGGACCATGGCGATCGCCGTGTCGCCATCCTCTTGCGTGCTCAGCCAGTTGGGGCGGATGCGCAGTGGATCATCGGCGTCTGGCGAGGTGATGGTCAGGCTGCCCTCGCTGGTAGCGCGCAGCATCGCGGTCGCGATCATCATGCCTGGCTGTTTGTTGACGCCGTTCGTGGGCACGGCAACGTCCGCGTCCCCCTGGGCCAGCGTAACGCCGCCGACGAAGCATTGGATGTCGGGACGCGCCACGCCGGGTCGGCTTTTGGCGAAGATGCCGACCTCTTGCGGCACCGTCGCCATAGGACCGCCTTTGAAAAGGAAATATTCGGCGAGACTGCGGGCTAGCCCCAGCCCGCGATAGCGGTGATTAAGGCCCTTTTCCCCCTGCAGGTCATAATTGATCCCGTAGATCGGATGCTCCTGCATCCGCTGACCGACGTCCGGGCTGTCCAGAATGACATCGACACCTGCCGTTTTCA
Source organism: Sphingobium sp. ZW T5_29 (assembly GCF_044987515.1). Lineage (NCBI taxonomy): Bacteria > Pseudomonadati > Pseudomonadota > Alphaproteobacteria > Sphingomonadales > Sphingobiaceae > Sphingobium > Sphingobium sp. ZW T5_29. The sequence continues at coordinate 30,716 of NZ_JBJDRM010000011.1, read as the reverse complement.
ATGTGTCAGCCGGGCCGATACCTGAAAGCTGGAGCAGCTTGGGCGATGCGATCGCCCCTGCCGACAGGATGACCTCACCACGGCACCGGAACTCAGCCCTTTGCCCCTTGACCCGGCAGGCGACGCCCACTGCCCGACGCTGTTCGATTATGACGCGATCAACCTGAACGCCTGTCTGGACCACGAGATTATGTCGGTGCCGCACCGGCTTCAGGAAAGCTACAGCCGCGCTCTGCCGACGTCCGTCCTTGATATTATAGTGATAATAGCCGACGCCTTCGCGACTTCCCGCGTTGAAGTCATCGTTGCGCGGGAGCCCCATCTGCTTGCCCGCCTCGATCATCCGATCAGCCAGGGGATAGCGGAATTTTTCGGTCGAAACATGGACCGGGCCGCCAACGCCATGTTCGCTGGACGCGCCAAGTTCATGATCTTCGATAGCGTTGAAGGCGGACAGCATCGTGTTCCAGCCCCATCCTGTCGCCCCGCGCGATTCCCACTGGTCGAAATCCTCAGGCTGGCCGCGGATGTAAATCATGCCGTTGATCGCGGACGATCCACCCAATCCCCGGCCCCTCAGCCAGATCTCGCTGGCGTCCAATCCTTCTTCGCGGGGTTGTTGAACCGGAAAATATTGCGCGAACGTGGGATCGCCAACAAGTTTGGCCACGCCCTTGGGCATGCGAACGAACATATGATTGTTGTCGCCGCCCGCTTCCAGAAGCAGCACCCGATTCGAAGGGTTTTCCGACAGTCTGTTTGCAAGCACACAACCCGCGCTGCCCGCTCCGACGATGATGTAGTCGAACTCGGCCATGTCCTCTCCAAATGTTAAATGACATTCGTCTTATATACTTCCTATGCCACGACGAACCTGCGGATACAATGGCGTTTGTTCAACGGCGAAGCGACCGGATTGACAGATTGTCAGACACACGTCACTTAATGGTAAGCCAGCATATGGCAGGAAAGAATCGGCGCAGTTCGCACATGAAAAGCGGCGCGGCGGTCAGGAGAGGTGTGAGATGGGTCCGTTGGACGACAAGGTTGCATTGGTCACGGGCGCTTCCGGGGGTATCGGCAGGCAGATCGCTGTCCGGTTGGCGGAAAGCGGGGCTCATGTCATTGTCCATTATTCGTCCCGCCGTGAAAGCGCCGAACAGACGGCGGCCGCTGTGCAGACGGCGGGCGGCAAGGTGGCCGTCGTTCAGGCGGATCTTAGCCACGGTGATGGCGTCAGGCAGTTGTTCGCCGAAGTCGATGCGCAAGGCGGACGGATCGACATCCTCATCAACAATGCTGGGGCGGGCGAGACTTCATCGATCGACACTATAGCGGAGGAAGAGATTGACCGCATGTATCGCGTCAATTTCAAATCCCCTGTGCTGGTCACCCAGCAGGCGCTTAGCCGAATGCCCGACGGCGCGGCCATTGTGAACATATCGTCCATGAGCGGGCTGATGGCGCAGCCTCCAGGCTTTGCCTATGCGATGAGCAAGGCGGCGATACATTCCTTTACCCTGTCCATGGCCGTTGAGCTGGCGGCGCGTGGGATCCGCGTGAACGCTGTGGCGCCGGGACCGGTCGATACCGACCTTATCAACGGATACCGGGCCAGCGAAGATGCGATGCACGCATTGAGCAGCATGGCCGCGCTCGGTCGCCTGGGCACGCCCGACGACATCGCCCAGATCGTCCATTTCCTGGCATCGCCTGCGTCGGGGTGGCTGACCGGCCAGATCATCCAGGCGAGCGGTGGCATGAGGTTATAAGCCAAAAATCCGCCGGGCATGGCATGAATCGATTACAGGAGAGCGTGGAATGGCCGTCACCTACAATTTCAAGAAAGGCGCGGTCGTCATATTCGGCGGTAGCGGCGGCGCTGGCGGTCATATCACGCGTGCCTTTGCCAAAGCTGGATGTGACGTGGCCTTCACCTATTTCGGTGGCAAGGGGCGGGCAGACGACCTGCAAGCGGAATTGCGTGACGAGGGATATTCCGTGGTCGCCTATCAGGCGGACATCAAGTCGCCTGAACGACCGCAGGAAATCATTGACGATGTCGCGGCCAAGTTCGGATCGGTCCATACCGTCATATATGCCGCCGGGCCGGTCATCGAAGTATGCCCCATCGTGGAAAACGACGCTGAACGCTTCAAGCTTCAAGTGGATTCCGAACTTCTGGGTTTTTTCCACATCGTTCGCGGCGCGATCGGTCATTTGCGGGAAAGCCGTGGAAGCCTGATCGCGTGCACATCCTTTGCCAATTACAAGGTGCTGATCAATGACGGGCTGTCAGCGTCGGCCAAGGCAGGGATCGAAAGCCTGGTCCGCCAGATCGCGGTCGAGGAAGGACGTTTTGGCGTGCGCGCCAATTCCATCGGCCTGGGCTGGTTCGATATCGGCCAGGGGGCGGTTGCGCCTATCGCTCAATCGACCACGCAAAGCGATATCGGCAAAGATATGGTGAAGTTGATGAGCAGCATGATCCCGCTGGGCAATCGTCCTGGCCGGGGCGAGGAACTGGCGGACGCGGTGCTGTTCTTCGCGTCTGAACAGGCATCCTACATCACGGGCCAGACCCTGCTTGTGGATGGCGGCATTTCCCTGTGACGAAAAGCCGCGCCTTTTCGTTACGGAAGAGCTGAAATCATGGTCATGATGGAACGTGCGGCGATAAAGACGGAGTCTGGAACCAGCCGTGCGCTGGCCTTCGCTGGTTCCAGCTTGCCGACCCTGTCCATGGGGCTGACGCTTTCCTTTCGCGGGCCTGCTGTTCGATGCCGACCGGTCCTACGCGGCTCCTGTCCCTTTTCTATCGGATGCCGGTGACGCAGAAATGACGGATATGATGATCAAGGAAGAAATTGCGTGAGGGTTGCGGATATGAATTCCCTGGGTGGTGAGCCGGTGATTTCCATCGACAGCGCCGACGCGTTCCAGTGGGACGACGAGGCGGATGTCGTCATCGTCGGCTATGGCGGGTCGGGGATCTGCGCCGCGCTGGAACTGGTCGAAAACGGCGCCAGCGTGATCGCTATCGACCGTTTCAACGGCGGCGGGGCGACGGCGTTCAGCGGCGGCGTGGTCTATGCGGCGGGCACGGACATACAACGGCAGAATGGGGTCGAGGATGATCCCGACAATATGTTGAAATACCTCCGTCTGGAGGTCGGCGATATCGTGAAGCCCGAAACGCTGAAGCGTTTTTGCGACGATAGCGCGGCCAATCTCCAATGGTTGCAGGCGCATGGCGTGGTGTTCGGAACCAAGCTCTATACCGGCAAGACCACCTATCCGCCCGAAGGCTATTTCCTGCAATATTCAGGCAATGAAAAGGTCGAGGCCTATTGCCGTGAGGCGAAGCCTGCTCCGCGAGGGCACAGGACCTTGGGGCGCGGCTTCACCGGCAATAAATTGTATCGCGCCTTGCGCGAGACGGCGGACCGGTCAGCTATTCGCAAGATGCTGCACACGATTGTCCAGAGCCTGGTGGTGGATGCCAGCGGCCGCGTGGTTGGCGTTGCCGCGCTCCAGATTCCGGGCGACAAGCGGGATGAGCATCAGAAATATTACGACAAGTTCCCGCCGACCGCGCCTTTCAAGGAGGGCAAGGCCGAGGTTGCGAGCAAGGCGGCGCGCGCCATGGAGCAGGAACATGGCCAGCTCCGCTATATCAGGGCAAAGACCGGGGTCATCCTGTCGACAGGTGGTTTCGTGTTCAACCTCGACATGCTGAGCCAGTATGCGCCTATATTAAGCCAGCATTACAAGACCATGATGCGTCTTGGCACATTGGGCGACGACGGCACAGCTGTCCGGCTGGGCACTGCGCTGGGCGCGGACACGGCGGGTATGGAGGCGATGTTCGTTGGGCGGGTGCAGTCGCCTCCGGCGGCTTTGCTGGATGGCATCCTGGTCAACCAGGCGGGCGACCGCTTTGCCAACGAAGCCGTCTATGTGGGCACTTTGGGGCGCGCCATCGCCGATCAACCGGAAGGCAAGGCGTGGCTGATCATGTCCGCCAAGGATGTGCGCAAGGCGATGCGCCAGGTGGCGACCGACGGTTTCGATGCTTTCATGCGCTTTGGCGCTCCCGCCATGCTCAACCTCTTGCTGGGCGGCACCAAGCGGGCGAGGGATCTGGACGTGCTGGCACAGAAATGCGGCATCAACCCCAATCGCCTGCGCCAGACCATGCGGCGTTATGAAGAGATGGTCCGCAACCGGCATGATGATGATTTTTCCAAACTCAAGGATCATCTGAAATCGCTGGGCGCCGGACCTTATGTTGCGATGAACGTGTCGCTGGCCAACCGATACAGCTTCATCACCTTCCATACGCTGGGCGGGCTGGCGCTTGAGGAGACGACGGGCGCGGTGCGGCGTGCCGATGGCAGCACCATAGCCGGCCTCTATGCTGCCGGCCGGGCGACGGGCAGCATACCGTCGCGGACCTACATCAGTGGGCTTTCGCTGGCGGATTGCGTGTTCACAGGCCGCCGGGCTGCCCAATCCTGCCTGCGGGAGGCCGGGCAGGAAGCGCCGATTCCGGTCGCCATTGGCAAGAGCCGATGAGCCTTACGTTGACATATGTCAGATAGATCGGAATAAAGCTGACTTCTATCCGTGCATCCCTGCCTGCCATGGCAGTATCTTACCAATGGAGTGGATTTCATGTTTTCGCATATCGTGCTCGGCAGCAATGACATTGAAAAATCGAAGCGTTTTTATGACGCAACACTTGGAGCGCTGGGAAGCGGCCCGGCTTTCAGCGATGATAAGGGTCGGCTGATCTACATGCACAATGGTTCATCGCTGTTGATCACCAAGCCGATCGACGGGCAGGCCGCCACGCACGCCAATGGCGGCACAATCGGTTTTGCGGTGCAGGATGCGGCGCAGGCAGACGCATGGCATGCCGCCGGTGTCGCCAATGGCGGCGTTTCCATCGAAGATGCGCCCGGCGTGCGTGAAGGGCCGATGGGGTCGCTTTATCTGGCCTATCTGCGTGACCCGGATGGCAACAAGCTGTGCGCTTTGCACCAGATTCCCCAATAAAAAGGATAAACCACAGGTGAGTGTGCCTGTGGTGATCCGGTCGGGCCTCACCCGGTCGAAGAAGCGGGAGGACTGCGACCAGCGGTTGCACCTCCCGGCCTTTCGTGGGACAATAAGCGGGAGCGGTTGCATCGATAAATTGATGGAGAGGTAACCATGACGAACCCAGGCGGGGCCGAACCCGGCGCATGTTCGGCGCGTGGTCGACCGGCGGTCTCCGACAATCGCGAAGTGTCGAATGAACTGCTCCATGCGATGGAGCATGGATTGCGGAACAAGAGCCATCTGGATTTGACGACACGGGAAATCGCGTTGGCCGCCGGGACCAATGCCGGCATGATCCATTATTATTATCATGGCAAGAACGGCCTGATCGACGCCGCGCTGGATAATTTGAGCAGCGATATCGCGCAGACGCTCAACGATCTCAACACGCTGTTCATGACCGATTGCCAAGACGCCACGCGCAAGATCGTCAGCGCCTGGATGTATCTGCTGGAAAAGCACAAGGGCACGGCCAGTGTCGTGCTGATCGAAAGTTTCCGCCCTTATTCGACGGTGTGGCATTCCTACCGGCAAAAGAAGTCGCAGGGCAGTTACACCCGAATGCAGCAATTGATCCGCACATTGGTCAGCCAGGGATATTTCCGGCCGGATATCGATGCGAAAGTTGCCGCCTTCTCCATCATCTCCATTGTCCTCTCACCGATGTTCGTGGGCCAGATCATGTCGGAGATCGGCCATCAGGTGAGTCCCATATTGGACAATTGGGAAGACGAAGCTGTCAAGCTTATAGATGGGCGCTACCGCCTCCTCTGACGGAGGGGAGCTGTGTTGAGCGCCGGGGCTTGAAAGCAAAAAAAGAAGGGGGGCCTGGGCAGGCGTGCCCGATCGGGGAAGATCGGTAAATGGGCCGCCGCCCGAAGGATCAGAGCGCGCTGCGGTTAATCGGACGCAGGTGGCGCGCTCCAGTTTTTGTTATCGCATCCTTTTAAGCGTAAAATCGGTTCCTACCTTTGCGCCCGATGCTCTAGCGATCCCGCCCCCCTTCATATGGTGGCGCAGCCCTGTCAGGCCGCGCACATCATTCCTGCGCCTGCTTCGGCGACGGCCTCGTCAAACTGTTCGCGAACGCCCCAGCGGGCCAGACGGCGCATGATCTCCATCGCGTCGTGCGGATATCCCAGCCCTTCATAGGCGATGCAGCCGAGCGGAGAGAGCCGCTGCGCACCCCGCAACATGCAACGGTCTGCAATTTCATCCTGCGCCGCATTGGGATAGATGCCGATCGTCTGGGTGTGAATGGTGACAGCGGCGACCGCCGCGTCGAGGTCTGGCACGGGGATGATATTGATGACGCGTCCACCGAGCCGATCGCTGAATTCCACTGCCTCTGCCTGTTGCGACACGATGACACCGCCCTCATTGGCCTTGACGCCGAACACCCGAAAGTCGTCGGAATAGCGGATGCCCTCAATCTCGTCGCGCAGCACGGGATCGAACGCCGGGTGGGGGGAGCTGTAGGCGGCGGGCAGGGCCTGCAGCGCTTCATGCACAAGCCGCCCGAAGCGGTTCAGCCGGTCGAGCGAACTGTCATCGTCACCGCACACGACATAGGCGAGCCGGCTGTTGCCGCACCCTTCCTGATTGAAATAGCCGAAATCCTTGGCCAGCTGTCGAGCGACCCAGCCCATCCGTTCTTCTGATTCCAGTCCTTCCGCGCCGATGATCGATGCGCTGACCTTGGGATCAAGGGCGATCAGGTCGAGGCCCGACGTCAGATGCTGGCGGATGTGGTTCATCGATGCGGGACCGCCCCAGGCAACGATCTTGTCGATGTTGCGCGTATCATACAGCTTCTTTTCAAAGCCCAGGTCGCCGCCCTTCCAATAGGCCACGGTCATGTGCCGGGTGATCGGATGATCGGGGTCCATGTCGATCATCGTCTTGGCGATGGCGACGGCTGTGAATGGATCGTTCGACGGGCTCTTTACGATATTGTCGCAGCGCAGGACCGCTCCGTTGATGACGGCGTGCAGCGCGACATTTGGCGCGTTGCCTGCGTTCAGGTGCACGATCCGCGATCCAAAGGCGCGCACCAGCGCGTCGCGGTCGTGCAGCTTCCTTGGCTTCCATCCTTCCAGATAGTCGCGTCCGATATTCTGGTCGATCGCTTCCTCGACGATGGTACGCCGCAGGTTTGCCGCAAAGGAAACATAGGCGGTGCGCAATATGTCAGGTGACTGGCCCGACGACTGCATGTTCATTTCCAGCGCTAGCCGGATGTCGGGGTTGGTGTCCGGGTGAAGTCGGCGGCCCAGTTCTTCCAGAAAGTCCAGGATATTGTCCATGCTGACCGAATAATAGTCCTGCAGGTCGGATCCGTTGCGCTGGACGATCTGGTCGAGATATTTGTTCACGTCGGGCGTCAGGAAGGCGATTTCGCCCCGGCGTCCTTCATAGCGGACAAGGTTATCCTCTATGACGCGGCCCCGGATGATGAGCGGGATAGTATATTCTTTCATCTTCATATGCTCCGAAACAGGAAAGGTCAGGACGCTTTGGCCAGGAAGTCCTCAAGACTCTGGAAGGCCTGTGGCGTGCGGGCGCAGACGATCTTGTCGTCGCCGCCGTTCAGTTCCGAAATGCGGGTGATGTCATTGTCCATGAAGGGGCCTTTGCGCCCACAGCCGCACCCACCGTCGAAATGCACCGTCACCTGATCGCCGGTGATGACGCCTGCCCAGAAGGTCGTTGGCATGGGATCGAAAACGACCATGCGTCCGGTCTGTGTGCCCTTGCGCGGCAATGACTGGCCGGTGGCCGGGTCCATGAGGTGGGTGATGCCCCAGGGTAGGGGGTGCAGCTTGTCATGGGGGCAGCAGACCGCCGTCGAGCTGGATTCGGTCATGCCATAGACTTCCTTGACCCGCCCCGGCACATGGTGCGGGAAACGTTCCGCCACCACGTCTCGCCATCCTTCGGGAAAGCTGAATCCCTTGGTGCCGCCGCCGGTCATGATCATGGAATCGGGATGCCATTCGACATGGATGTCCATCTTCCGGCACGCCTCTGCCATCAGGTAGAGGTTCATGAGCGCGCCATAGAACATGACCTTCTGGCCCTTCAGGCGGACCACGGCGTTTTCGATGAAGCGGGTCCACCGGTCGTCTGCATTCGACGCGCGCGTTGCGAGCGCACTGGCGATCGCCTGTTCGGCGGGGCTGAGCTCCAGTTCTTCGCCCAATGCCTGTGCGCGTTGCAGCCGCCCGTTCAGCCACATTTCATCAGCCGTCAGCGTCCCTTCGTCCAGCGTGACGAACTTGTCTTCCAGCCCGCCATAGCAATTTTCCTTCAGGACACGCATGATCAGCGGGATGTTGTGGCGGCCGTAGCGGGATGGCCACGGACAGACGAAGACATATTCGCCGCTCTTGGCGTCAATCCCCGGTTCGTCGCGATAAGGTTCCACGATATAAGTGTTCTTGTCGACGAACAGGGTTTCCTCGACAGTGCTCAACGGGAAAAGGGAAATCTTTCCGCTGGTCCCGGATGACGTGACGGGCCGTAATGGCGTCGTCCGCTCGACTTCGAGCAACCATTGTTCGATCGAATCGCAATGTTCGGCATGGACCGCCGACAGGTCGTGGGTCGTGAGTGCCTGGAGCCAGCGAGTGAGCTTATCGAAGCGCGCCTTCTGCACATCCAGTGCGGAATAGGATTTGAACATGGTGTGTGGCATGGCCAGACGAGTCAGATCTTCGAACCCGCTGACTTCCTCGACCCCGACCTCTTCAGCCAGGCGCTGGAGTGCACGCAACTTTGGTTTCAGGTCCTCGAACCGCCGCTTGAACAGCGCGATCTGGATCTGTTCGACCTTGTCATAATCCAGGTCGAACAGTTCTTCCTGGCTGAGTTGCAGGAAGCGCCAGGGATCTTCCTCCAGTTGATCGTAAAGATTGCCGGTCGCGGTGATCGTCATCGAAAGCTCCTGAGAAGATAATCGTGTAATGGAGGACGGCCGGTCATCGGCGCTGTCATCAAGCGGCGTCTGCCGGTATTTCGGGACAGCCCGGTCCGGCGCCGAGACCGTCCCGCACCGTGTCTGCCGCAGCTGCATTGCCAGCCCTGCGCCCGAAAAATGTTGCTCCGCCGATCAGCAGGCCGCTCGCATAGCCCCAGCCTTCGACCGACAGGTTCGGCGCCACCTGGCCGACCGCGTAAAGGCCGGGGACCGGCGTGCCGTCGGGCTTCAGCGCCCGGCCATCGACATCGGTGTGGATGCCGCCCAGGCTGATGCAGCAGAAATAGGCCGATCCGACCGAACAATCGATGGCGGCAAAGGGTATCTCCGAAATCGGAGCGAGCCATTTGGGGTTCTTGCGAAACTCTTCGTCATGACCGGTGGCGGCATAGCGGTTGTAATTGCCGATCGTTTCGACCAGCGAACCCTCTGGCATGCCAAGGTCGGCCTCCATTTCCGGGATATTGTCCCAGGCATCGACCACTTCATGCTTGCGCTCCGATCTTATGTCGCCAAGTTCCGGCCGTCCGAAATTGACATTGTCGCAGATCAGATAGGCCTTGCCGTCCGGCTGGTTCAGGATCGCGTCCGTGGACCAGGCGTGATAGACATCCTCCGCCACGAAGCGGCGTCCCTCGCTATTGACCAATATGCCTTTCACCAGGCTGGCGGGCGGGTAGAAGGGCGACGTCACCATGCTGTGTTCCAGGCCGGTGATGGCTGCGCCCAGGCTTTGCCCAAGCTCTATTCCTGCACCATCCGCCGTGGGCACGCCCAGCGGGGCGACGCCATCGCGCACGCCCTTCGATCCATGGGCAAGGCCGAGTTCCCGGTTCCATTCGCAGCCGCCGGTCGCCAGCACGACCCCCTTGCGCGCGGCCACGGCCAGATTGCGGCCTTCCTGGCGGTACTGGACTCCAGCGACCGCACCCGATGCGTCGCTGACGAGGGCATTGACGGCTGCGTCATAGATGATGCGGATGCCGAGTCCCTCGATGCGGTAGAGCAGTCGGCTGAACAGCAGATGCCCCACAAATCCCCCGCCCGGCTTATGGCCGCGTGGGATGGGTTCAGCCGCTTCGGACAGCGGCCAGCAGGCTTCGCTGCCGGTCCAGACCAGCGTTTCATCGCTATGGGGGTGGAAATGCTTGCCGTCGAAATAGCGTTCGTTGAACGTGACCCCCAGCGACATCAGCCAGTCATAATGGCCGACGCTGCCCACGCAATAGGCGTCGATCTTGTCCATAGCGGCCTTGGGCTGGGTCGCTTTCAGGAACCGCGCCATATTTTCCGGCGTGTCGGCAAAGCCGTTGGCTTTTTGCGGGGGCGTGCCGCCGCCCAGATAGATAAACCCACCCGACATTGCGGTGGAGCCTCCGCCGCCCGATGTCCGTTCGATAACCAGAACGTCGGCGCCCGCTTCGGCGGCGGCTATGGCTGCGGAAGCGCCCGCACCCCCCAGTCCGACGATGATGACGTCAGCCGTGGCTGCGAATTCTACCTCGTTCAGCGTCTTGGCTGCTTCTATCTTCACGATGATCCTCTCTTCTGCGGCTGCGCGTCGCTTTTCAGTTCCAGCATGCGGATGGGATCGCTTCCGTCCCAATATCGCGCGGCTTGCGCCACGTCGCGGAACAGGTGGATCAGCACGGGTTCCGCAGGCACCAGTTCCAGCATGCATCCCATTTCGCGGCGAGTGTCGGCATAGGCTACCTGTGCCCCGCCGACCGACCGGAACTCGCTTGCCATCTCGATGCCCCGCGCTCTTAAACGGGCGATCTCCCCGGCTACATCATGGACGATCCGGCACATGTGGTGAAATCCGCTCCCTCCTTCGGGGACTATGTCGCGATAGGCGGATGGGCCTTTGCTGGTCTGCTGGATCAGTTCGATCTGAACCGGCCCAGCCTGAGCCAGCGCGCCCTTGAAGGCGAGCGGTTCGGGCCTTCCGCGATAAAGCGCGTCAGGATAGTCGGCGTCGCGCCGGAAGAATGGCCCGACGCCCATGGACAGCCATTGCTGCATCGCCTTTTCCAAGTCCGGCACGACCCAGCAATTCTGCATCAGCTCCAACCGATCGGCGTTCACGAAAAGATTGTCCGCAGGCATCAGAAGTCCGCCGCCAGCGAAACGCCCCATGTCCGCCCGACGCTGGGGATCGCGAAGTCGATGAAGGATCCGGCAGTGTTGCTGGACGTGAACCCATCATAGACGGTGTTGTTCGTCACATTCTTGACGAAGCCCGTCAGTGTCATCCGAAGGCTGTCATGCACGGGAAATTCATAGCGCATGGCGAGGTCGATCTTGGTGACCGGCGGAATGGACCCGCGCGGGTCATTGAGGACGCTCGTTTCATACCGGGAGGTGTGGTAGACGGCGGCGTTCAGTCCCGCCCGGCCTGCCCCCAGGTCGAAAGTATAATCGGAAATCGCGCCTGCGGTCCATTTGGGGGTGCGGCGAAGTTTCAGATCCTTCAGATCCGCCAGGCCCTGCCCGGCAAGATTGCCGACAAAGCTCAGATATTTCGCGTCGAGATAGCCCGCCGATCCAGTGATCGTCCATCCGGCAACAGGGACGACGGCCAGTTCGGCCTCTACCCCCTTGTATCGCGCCTTGGCGGCGTTGACGGTGGCCGTGACCAGCGCGCCTCCCGGGGCTACGGTCAGGATGTCTTCCTGCTTGTCCTTGAGCGTATTGTGGAACGCCGCGACGTTGAGGCGGACGCGACGGTTGAACCATTCGCTCTTGAAGCCGATTTCATAGGCGTCCATGATCTCAGGGCGATAGGGAATGACGGCGTTGACGATGCTGCCCGCGCGACCGTTGAACCCGCCCGCATTATAGCCGCGGCTCCAGTTGGCGTAGACAAGCAGATCGGGCTTCACATCATATTGCACCCCGATGCGCGGCGTGAGTTCGTCGAACTTGACAGAGGCGCTTACCGGGCCCTGCTGGGGTCCCAGCACGAACTGGTCGCGGAACGGTTGTTGGAGGCGGCCCCACAGCGTGAAGTTGGTTTGCTTGCGGTCCCACGTCTGCCGTGCGCCTGCGGTTACCCGCAGCTTGTCAGTGATGTCCCAGTCGCCCTGGAAGAACAGCGCGAATGAGCGGCTCTTCTGCCGGATGAGGTAGGCGTTGAGCGAGTTGAAATAAGCGGTGCCGGGCGGGGTAGTCGGTGACAAGCCAGCCAGATCGACTGAAGGGAATTGCCTGGCCGTGAAGGCATATTCAATGAAGAAAGCGCCGGCCACGAAATTGACAGGGCCGTCAAACTGCGTTTCCGCGCGCAGTTCCTGGGAGAACTGCCAGGAACTTTCCCGCTTGTCATTGCGCTGTATGGCGAACCTGGTCGCGTCGAAATCACCGATCTGGTCTTCCTTGTCCTCACGATAGCCCGACAGGCTGACCAGCTTCACGCCGTCCAGTTCGTGCGCGACCTCCAACGTGACGGCGTTCAGGTTGTAATAGGCAGGAAACTGGGTCGTTTCGACGTCATTGCGCTTTTTGCTGAGCGGCCTGCAGACGATGGCGGTTGCAGGATTGAGGCACTGCATATTCTGCCCCGAAACATAGGTTGGATAACCCAGCGTGCCGAGGCCATTGGGCGTGAGCAGCTTGGGACCCGTCAATGCAATGAGGTCCGGGGTCATCAGCGGGACATAGGGCGGAACCTCGCTGTCATCCTCCATCCGTTCCAACGACAGATAGATGCTCGTCCGGTCGGTTGGTGTCGCCACCAGCGAGAGCATATAATCGCGCATGTCGCGCTTGCCTTCGCGACCACCGGTGATGCTGTTGCGAAATTCACCATCATGCTTCTTGATCGCGATCGCGCCCTTGATCGCCAGAAGTCCGGGAATGATGGGCGCCATGATCACGCCTTCGAAATCCGTTCGCCCGAAGCTGCCCACCGTCGCGCGCAGCTTTCCGGTGGCGGGCGCATCTGGATCGGGGCGAGAGCGGATGACGTTCAACGTTCCGCCCGTGGTGTTGCGGCCAAACAGCAAGCCCTGGGGACCGCGCAGAACTTCCAGCCGTTCGATGTCGAACGCGTCGAGCAACGTTCCGCGCTGGAACGCCAGGGGAATGCCGTCGATAGTGAAGCCAATGCCTGATTCCACCGCGCGGTTAGGATCCTGAAGCGAGATGCCCCGCAGGCTGATTTGCGGCGTATTCAGTGCGGCGCCTGAGCGCGAAATCGTCATGCCGGGCACCAGGCCCCGCAGGCCTGTGAGCGCATCGAGATTGGATGCGCGCATAGCCTCTCCGCTAAAGGCAGTTACAGCGACCGGCACATCCTGCAGGGGCATGGCTCGTTTCTGGGCGGTGACGATAATGTCCGCCAGCCCAACCGTGGGGGACTTGGTTGAGTCCTCCCCACTTTGCGCGAAAGCGCTGCCAGCTCCCATGACGCCCACGCTGAGCGCAATAAGCGACGTTCCTATCGAGTTCCTCATGCCATCCCCTCCAATATGTTTGCTGTTGCCAGGGCGCCGCGTAATTTCTCGCGCATGTTTGTCCGGGCACAGGTGACTCGCCTGGAAGCGGCCACTGACCCTATAAAACCCCAATCGGATGGCACTGGAAAGTTGGATAATAGGCCGGGGGACCAAGCCGGTGGTCGGTGCTTTGCCGACGAATGTCAGAAACGGAGATGACCAGCCTGAAGCGGACGTGGAGACGCACCTGCTGTCCATCCATCTGCGCAGGAGGGCAGGGAACTGACGCGGTAATCAGACAAATGTCTGGGTTTTAGCAGAACGGTCCCGCGAGGGAGGACGCGGGTGCTGGACCGGTTTAAGCCGAGGTAATTTCAGACTTTCTTGCGACGCTTCGCGGCAGGCTTGGCCGATAGTTTCGTGACGGTGGACGCCAGCAATTCAATCTGGGCCGTCGCCATCTCTATCAGGGTGGGATCCTCGTGCGCGGCCAGGGTTCGGGCCGCCGCCAATATTCTGTTTTCCGGCGTAGCGGCTTCGGACGCGGACCCGTAACGGGCCTCTGCACGTGCGATAAAGTCCAGCGCAACCTCTGTTGCCTGCTTGACCGCGAGATCGGTGATCTTGCCATGCCGCTGAGTGCTGGCTTCAAAAATGGCGGACTGGATGATGACCAGGGTTCGAAAAGGATCTTCTTCGGACAGCGGTTCGACCGCCCAGCCTGTATGCCACAAGGTGTGATAGGGAAGCGCCGCGACCTTGTCGAAGTCCTTCACCAGATGATGAGATTCGAAAGGAATGTGCCTGGCGAGCGCGCCCGGCTTAGCCGGGTTGGGCTGGTTGAAATAGTTCTGGATGCCCTTGATCATCAACGTGACCAACTGTTCCAGGCTGGCGGGCTTGCGCCGCCGCACATAGCTTTCCACTTCAACGCCAGTTTGCTGGACGAACCGGATCGCGATCTGTCCCAATATTTCGTCGACACTGGCAAAGTGAGAATAGATTGATGTTCGCGTGATGCTGCCATGGTCGGCGATCATCGCGATGGAGATGTCAGCGGGCTTATGTTCCTTGAGCAACTCTATGGTCGCCTCGATAATCCGATCGACGCGGGCGCGGCCTGGCGCGCGCTGGCCGAGCTTTTCCCTTTCGGAAAGCAGCTCGTTCTGAAGGACCTGAAGAGTGTTGGGCTGGAAATCTGTTCTCATGCTATGAGGTTTGATAGTCGTCGGTTTCTTTTCTGATTTCCCAGTTTGCCGCGTCAATCCCTGTTTCATGGTCGTGTCATATCACACCGAGGACATGTTTCAAGTGGCGAGAGTTATACGACCGCTGTCATAAAATAGTATCCTAGCGGACGATATGTCTTTACAGTTTCGCGCGGGCGTTATAACCCACACTAAATGACATTTGTCCGATGCGTGAGGTTGTCGTGGCGACGGTAACGGGACCGCAGGTCGGGGCGAGAAGGAGAGAGCGGTTGGGCAGTGGATTGGCCGACGGAATGGCGATCATCAGGGGCGCTGAGATGGCTCGCCGGTTAGCGCGTGAGAGCGCGGTTCGGGTGCTGGGCAAGAGCGTGACGCCGGGCGAAGGATCTAATATGACCGGCGCGGAATTTTTCGTTGCCGGGGGCTTGGACATCGCATGATCGCTGACTTCTTTCCTGTCGCGACGATCGCGGACCTGCCAAACAACAGCAGTAAAGCGATCATGGTGAATGGGCTGAAACTTTTATTATGTCATGCGGACGGAGAATTTTTCTGCGTCCAGAACGAATGCACGCACCGGGCCTTTTCGCTGGAGGGTGGCCGGATCAGAAGATGCATGGTGTTATGCCCCGAACATGGCATGCCGTTCGATTTGCGGACCGGCAATCCCAAAGGACAGCTGACTGACAAGCCGCTTCGTACGTTTGAAACGCGGGTTGTGGACGGTCAGGTTGAGGTTGCGGTGCCGGTGGAGGCAAGTTGAGTGAAGGACGCGCCATACGGGTGGACGCCATTGCCTAATATGACAATGGTTGCTTAAAAAGCAATGCGGGGCGCTGATGTGCGCCGATGAGTATAATAGAAGGCCGGGATACGGCCTTGAAGGAGCAGGATCGTTGGAGGATCATTCTCATTTCCGCAGCTGCGCGCTGGCCCGGCACGGCGGGACGACCCCGATTTTGACCAAGTCCGGCCTGTCGCCGGAATCAGCGCTATGAACGCCGACTTTATTATTGTCGGCGCGGGTGCGGCTGGCTGCGCGCTCGCCAACCGAATGTCAGAGGACCCGCGCAACAAGGTTATTCTGCTGGAAGCGGGGGGCCGCGACCGGGATCCGTTTATTCACGCGCCCGGCGGGCTGATGCCGCTGCTCATGTCGGGCAAACATAGCTGGAACTATACGAGCGCGCCGCAGGAAGAGTTGAACGACCGCGTCCTTTTCCTGCCCCGCGGCAAGGTTCTGGGTGGTGGCAGTTCCATCAACGGCATGATCTATGATCGGGGCACCCCCAGCGACTATGACCGGTGGGCGGCACTGGGCAATGCGGGCTGGTCCTATGCTGACCTGCTCCCCTATTTCAAGCGGGCCGAAAGCTATGAGCCCGGCGGCGATGAGCAGTGGCATGGCCATTCGGGACCGGTCAGGATCAGCCGCCCCGGCGTCCATAATCCGCTCGCGAAGGCGTTTCTGAAGGCCTGCGAACAGGCTGGCTACCCCTATAATGACGACACCAACGGCGCCACCCGTGAGGGTGCCGGGCCTGTCGATATGTTCGTCAGCGGGGGGCGACGGTGGAGCGCGGCAACGGCCTATATCAAGCCGGTCCGGTCCCGCCCCAATCTGGACGTGCGCCTGGGCGCGCAGGTGCTCAAAATTCTGGTTGAAAATGGCCGCGCGACCGGCGTGCGCATACGGGAGAAGGGGCAGGACGTGGATCTTCGCGTGCAAGGCGAAGTGATCCTGTGCGGGGGCGGCATCAATTCGCCCCAACTTCTGATGCTGTCAGGCATTGGCGGCGCTTCGGCGCTATCGCAGATCGGCATAGATCCCGTGCTGGACCTGCCCGGAGTCGGCAGAAACCTTCAGGACCATCTTTCTGTCTATGTGAAACAGGCGGTAACGCAGCCGGTGTCGCATTATCAATATGTCAGCCCGCTAAAAGGGGCGACGGCCCTGGCGCAATATCTGGCGTTCCGTAAGGGGCCTTTGGCCAGCACGGGCATGGAGGCGGTCGCCTATGTACGATCACGGCCCGACGTACCGGAAGCGGACGTGAAGCTGTCGCTTGTGCTGGCGCTCATGAACGATCAGATGACGGGCCTGATGCCGCGCCACGGCTTCATGGCGCATGTCTGCGTCGTCCGGCCGCACAGCCGTGGTCAGATAACGCTCGCGTCTCCCGACCCGCTGGCCGCTCCAGTCGTGGATCATCGCTATTTGAGCGATCCGCGCGACATGGTTGATTTCCGCAACGGCATTCGCGTGTGCCGGGATATTTTCGGCCAGGCGGCGTTTGATCCCTATCGTGGCGACGAACTGATGCCGGGTTCTTCCTGCCAGTCCGATGGCCAGATCGACGCCTTCATCCGCGCTAATGCGAATGCAGACTATCACACCGCCGGCACCTGCGCGATGGGATCGGACGACGACAGCGTCGTTGACACCCGGCTGCGCGTGCGGGGCATTGCAGGGCTGCGTGTCGCCGATACGTCGGTGATGCCGACCCTGGTCGGCGGCAACACGAACATGCCCGCGATCATGATCGGCGAAAAGGCGGCGGACCTGATCAGGGGGCGCAGTCATACGTGACGGGCGCATGGGCAACCAGGAATAGATGCGGCGCGGAACCGCGAATGATTGGAGAGACGTGATGTCGGTTTGGGACGAGGTTTTCGACGTAGTTGTCATGGGGTCGGGCGCGGCGGGCGTGTCGGCGGCCATTGCGGCGCAGCATCGTGGCGTAAAGACGCTGGTGCTGGAGCGCAGCGACAAGCTGGGCGGCACCAGCGCCGTTTCGGGCGGCGTGCCGTGGATACCGAACAATCACCACATGCATGAGGTGGGAACGACCGACTCGCGCGAACAGGCGCTCACCTATCTGCGCAGCCTGTCGCTGGGGAAAATGGACATCGAACTGGCGGAAACCTATGTCGATGAAAGCCCCCAGGTGCTCCGCTTCATCGAGGATGAGACACAGCTGAAGTTCCGCGCGCTCAAGACGCCAGACTATCATCCCGAACATCCCGGTGGCACCTTTGGCCGCTCGGTCAGCCCCGGCCTGTTCCCCGGCGGGGAGTTGGGCGAATTGCGCCCCTATCTGCGGTCCGCTCCCTGCTTCCCGCTGCCCGTGGCGATGACCGACATCGACGACGGCACTAATATGCTGGACCCGGTGGTCATCGGCGACCGGCTGGCCAAGGGCATGGTCGGCACCGGCATGGCGCTGATGGCGGGCCTGATCAAGGGCGCGGTCGACAAGGGCGTGGAGTTCCGCCGCAACGCGCGGGGCCGCCGCCTGGTGATCGAGGACGGGGCGATCGTCGGCATCGAGGTGGAACAGGACGGTCGCATGGTCAGGATCGGCGCGCGGCGCGCTGTCATCCTGGCGAGCGGCGGCTTTGAATGGAACAAGGACATGGCGACCGACCTGATGGGCGGCCCCATCGAAGGCCCGCTCAGCCCGCCCTATAATGAGGGCGATGGCCTCATCATGGCGGCCGAGGCGCAAGCCAGCATGGCCAATGCCCACGAAGCCTGGTGGATGCCGATGATCCGCATCCCTGGCGACGAATATGAAGGGCAGCAGCTCAACCGCATGGTCGTGGGCGAGAGGGCGGCTCCCGGTTCGATCATGGTCAACCGCGCCGGAAAGCGTTTCGTCAACGAAGCGCACAATTATAATGACGTTGGCCGCTCCTTCCGTAACTTCGATCCTGTCGCTTTCGACTATCCGAACCTGCCGGCATGGATCATCATCGACGCGTCGTTCCTGGAGAAATATCCGTTCGGAACCCGATATCCGGGTGATCCGGTCCCGGCCTGGCTTGAATCCGCGCCGACGATTCGTGAACTGGCGCAAAAGATCGGGGTCGATCCCGACGGGCTGGAAACCACGATCGCGCGCTTCAATGACAATGTGGCACGGGGCGAGGATCCTGACTTCCATCGTGGCAGGAGCGTCTATGACCGTCATTATGGCGATCCGTCGCGCGATGGCGCGCTCCGGTCGTTGGGGCCGATCGGTCAAGCGCCCTATTATGCCTGCCGCGTTTATTCGGGCGTTCTGGGCACGAAAGGTGGGCCGAAGATTAACGCCAAGGCCGAAGTGGTGAATGTGCGGGGCGGCCGCATTCCTGGCCTCTATGCCGCGGGCAACGTGTCTGGCGGCTTCACCGGCATGGCCTATCCGGGCGCTGGGGCGACGATAGGACCCGGCCTCGTCTTTGGCCATATCGCCGGACGCGAGGCGGCATCGAGCGTCAACAGGTTCTGAAAAGGAGGCGATATTGCCCGAAGTCGAACATACTACCACGGTCGCCGCCTCGCTGCCGCAGGTCTGGAACTTTGTCGAGGACATGGACAATTGGGCGCCCTTCCTCACGGGTTACCAACGGCATGAGAAGATCAACCGTGACGAATCCATCTGGGTCGTGAAGGGCGAGCTGGGCGGCCTGACGCGAACGGCGGAGTTCAAGGTGCAGGTCACCGAATGGAAAGAACCAAGCCGTGTGACCTTCGTGATGCGGGGTATTCAGGAGCCGGTCACTGGATCGGGTGAGTTTCTGGCGACCGATCTGGGCGGCGGGGCGGCGGATGCGGTGTCGCCGGAACCCGCCCCGGCACCCAAACCGGCTGGAAGCTGGATGAGTAGATTGTGGGACCGGCTGTCCCGCTGGCTGTTGCGGCGTGTCACCAATAGCGTTGATGTGCAAACGGCGGCGAGACCTGTGGTCAGCGCGGAAAGTCGAAATACGCAGATCACCTTCCGCCTGAACGTCCAGGCGGGCGGAGCGACCGGTCCGGTGCTCAACTTGCTGCTTGGGCCGATGTTGAAGCCGGTGGCCGAAGATCTGGCGATGAAGATCGCCCAGTCGGTGGACGATCCGGGATCGAGATAAGGCTTATTCTGCCGTTTGCCCGTGTTGCGGAGCGGCAGGGCGTGACCAAATGACGAAGCTCTGCTATTGACGGACAATTGTCTGTTATGCATGATCGTTGAAAATATTGCCGCCCTTAGTGCGCCATCCTTGGCGCACACATTTCGGGGATTGGCGGGATGGTTTTTGGATAGACCGGCTGGGCGGTGCCGCAGGCCGGATTGAACCGACAGGAGACGGGACATGAAAGAGAATCTGGCCGAAAAGGCAGGTGCCGGACGTTCTTCGAAACTTCAGGGCTGGCGATATTTTGACCGTGATTTTGCCTCACGTGAGTGGGAATCGGTCTGGACGAAGAGTTGGCTGGTAATCTGCCGGGAAGATCAGATTCCCGAACCCGGTGATTTCCTGGTGGAGGAAGTCGGTGCGGAGTCGATCCTGGTGGTTCGCCAGGAGGATGGCGGGATCAAGGCATTTTACAATGTGTGCCAGCACCGCGGGAACAAACTGGTGTCAGTGGCGGAAGGTTCGATGCCGTCCTTCACCTGCGCTTATCACAGCTGGAAATGGTCGCTGGAAGGTGAGTGCATCAGCGCGCAGGATCCAGAGGATTTCGCGGCTGGCTCTCCTTGCGGACGCAAAAAGCTGGCGGAGATCAACAGCGAAATCTTCGCAAGCTTCGTCTGGGTGAACATGGACGCCAATCCCATGCCGCTCAACGAATATCTGGGCGAGCTTTATGAACCGCTCGCCCGCTATCCGTTCGAACTGATGCACAGCACTCAGGCTATTTCGGTGCGGATGCCCTGTAACTGGAAGATTATTCAGGACAATTTCCGGGAAACCTACCACATCCCGACGGCACACCCGGAGGGCCTGTATGTCAATGAGCCCTATTATGTGACTGCCATCATCGAAACGTTGAAAAACGGGCATGCGCGTCTTGTGACGCCGGGCAGCCAGCCGTCGCGCTACTTGCCCGACGGGAAGCTCGCGATTGACGATTACCTGATCCAGGATCTCAAGACCTGGGAACTGGATCCGGCAGCTTTCAGCGACAAGCCGCTGGCGATACGCGAGGCGATCATCACGCAGAAGCGTAAGCTGGGCGTGGATCGCGGCCATGGTCATTATGACCGGATGGAAGACGCGCAGCTGACCGACACCTTCCTCTATTCGATCTTCCCCAACCTGACGCTGACCTGTTTTTCAGACGGGATGCTGTTCCTGCGGGCACTTCCGCATCCGACCGATCCTGAAAAATGCACGTTCGACACCTGGTTCTATGCGACCGGATCGGAAGACTTCTTCACGAAGATGCTGACATCGGCTGGCGGGGTCAGCGACACGGTGCGCGCTCCGGTCGAGCGCGAATGGCGCAACTTTGGCGAAGGAAGCCTGGGCATTACGCTGGACGGCGACGCGGGCATCATGGAGGCGCAGCAGCGCGGCATGCATTCGCGCGGTTGGAACGGCGCGGAACTGGCCGGACAGGAAAAGCGGATCGCTCATTATCATGACCGCATCGACCAGCTGATCGCCGAGGACGAAATATCGATCGCCGCCGAATGATGAATGGCCAGCGGGCGTCCGCGCCCGCTGGCATCTAAGGACGTAAAAAATTTCGGTCGGCATCCGCTGAAACGCAGGACGCGCGCCCTTTCCATGGGCAACGGGCGGAAATGCTGATGGCCATTTGGCGACAAGGAGAGGCTCAATGTTCCTGGACCCAGTTTCGGGCCAACTCAAAAAGGTCCGGCAGATCGCCTTCGTCGTGCCGGATGCGATCGAATGGGCGCACCGGCACATGGCCCGTTTCGGGTCCGGCCCATTCTTCGTGCTGGCGCATCTTCCGCATGACCTGCAAACCTATCGTGGCAAGGAAATCGACCTGGATACGACAGGTGTCGTCGGCCAGTGGGGTGACGTGATGGTCGAATTGGTGGAGCAGCATTGCGACACGCCGTCGGCCTATACAGAACTCTACCCCACCGGCGGTCCGGGCCTGCATCATATGACGGTGTTCGTCGATGACATCCATGCGTCGATCAAGGATTATGAAAGCAAAGGTTTCGACAATATCCTGTATTCTGTCGTGTCACCTCTGGGCGATACCAAGCCAAGCCCTTATGCGATGATGGACACGCGCAAGGAATTTGGGATGCTCACCGAATTCTACGAAGAAGCTGTTGTCAGAGACTTCTACAAGATGGTGCGTGAAGCTTCGGAAGGTTGGGATAGGTCGGACCCCATCCGCTACATCTATGGACAGCCTGAGGGGTAATTTTCAGCATGCAAACGCGTAATTTGGGGAAATCGGACCTCAAGGTCTCCGTCGCAGGTCTGGGCTGCAACAATTTCGGCTGGTTCCTGGATAAGGAAAAGTCGCTGGAGGTGATTGGCGCTGCGCTCGACGCGGGTATCAACTTCTTCGACACGGCCAACAATTACGGCTTCCCGCCGGGGGAGTCGGAACGGATTCTTGGCGAAGGGGTGCGCGGGCGGCGCGACGGCGTCATTATCGCCACGAAGGTTGGCGACAAGGTGGGTGACAGCGACGAGAACCAGGGCGCTGCTCCGGCCTATGTGCGCCAGGCTTTGGAAGAGAGCCTCACCAACCTCGGCACGGATTATGTGGATCTCTATCAGCTCCACTATCCCGATCCGAAGGTGCCGATCGCGGAGACGCTGGGCGCTTTCGACGAACTGATCCAGGAGGGCAAGGTGCGCTATGTCGGCTGTGCCAACCATAGCGCCGCGCAATTGGCGGAAGCACTGGAAGGGGCTGGGACCCGGCATCGTGCGGCCTTTGTCTCCTGCCAGTCGGAATATAGCCTGCTCGCGCGTGAAGTCGAAAATGAGCTAGCGCCGTTGATGGTCAAGAATGACGTCGGATTCCTGCCCTATTTTCCGCTGGCGAATGGCCTGCTTACGGGCAAATATCTTGGTGGCGACGATAGCGCTGGGCGTCTGGAAACACTCAAGCAGATTCCATTTTTCGAAAAATTCCTGACGCCGGAACGGTTTGAAAAAGTGGGTCGGTTGGCGGATATCTCTGACAAATCGGGCATTCCGATGGTCAAGCTTGCGCTGGGATGGCTTGTCGCACAGCCGTTCGTGTCATCGGTGATCGCTGGTGCGACAAAGGCCGAACAGGTTCGCGCTAATGCCGAGGCGTGCATGACAATATTGCCGCGGAATCTGTTGTCGGAGCTAGACCAGCTGTAATAACGACCTTCAACTGAAGGCCCACCGCGTTCGCGCGGGCATGGGCTTTGAAAATCGGCGGGAAGAACCACGCTTCCCGCCGATTTTTGATTCATTTCAGTGAGCGCTTCTGTCCGGCTCTTACGTCAGGATAACGGGCTATAGGGAGCTGCATCAGCGAAAATCAGCGTTTCCTTCGCGCCGCTCTTGCAGAGTTCCTGATAGATTTTGCCGGCTTCGGGCGCAGCGCCCATCGCCTGGATGCCGATGTCAAAAGCATTCATGTCCGGCAATTTCCACAGATGGATAACAGTGTTGGCTCGTCCGATCTTTGTCACCAGCCCGGCGATCATTTCCCATCCGGCGCCTTCGGCTATCCGTTTCATATCAGGCACAATGTTCAGAAAGACAGGAAGGGTTTCATAGTCGAGTTCCAAGGTTGCCTGAAGATAAACGCTCATTTGATCCGCCCACATCTAAGATTATCGGAATATACCAACGATTCATCGCTGTCTGAGCGGGAAGATAAATGACTCACGTCTGTTATGCAAGCGTGTAGCTCCAGCGCGTGGAGCTTGCATGGAAGCGGATGGAGATTGCACCGGCGGCAGTCATGCTGAGTCGAAATTGCCGCTGTTACGCGGGATGCCGAGGAGTTCCGCACGCACAGTGTCGTTTTTCGTCCTCAAGATATCAGTCAAATGTCAGTTATATGTAAGTTTGAAGGCGCTCTCGCAGCGGATTGCTATTGACCGACGATGGCAATGAAGTTAGCTAGCACACTTGTATAGTGAGAAGTCGCGTTAAAAAGCGACAGTTGCCATTTTAAGGCCAATTCTGCGTTGGATGGGGAGGATATCATGAATAGGTTGGCATTTTCGTCTGCGATCGCGATCGCAACTGCATTGGTAGGCGCTCAGATGTCCTGGGCGCAGGAAGCGCAGCAGGCGGACGTCGACTCCGCGCCCAACCAGGCGCAGGCAGGGCAGGGCCTTGCAGAGATCATCGTGACCGCCCAGAAGCGTGCAGAGCCGCTGCAAAGCGTGCCGGTATCTGTTTCGGCATTCAGCAATGACACCCTGCAAAAGGCGCGTGTCGATGGACTTACCGGCCTGCGCGGCCTCGTCCCCGGCATGACCGTCACACGGTCTGGCGCGGCCGTCGATGTGCCACAGATCAGTCTTCGCGGCATCTCCATCCAGGACGTCCTGCCTAGCGTCGAACCCGGCATCGGCATCACGCTGGACGGGATTCCGATCGCGTTTCAGCGTGGTTCCTTGATCGACGCATTTGACGTCCAGCGGGTCGAAGTGCTGCGCGGCCCACAGGGTGTTCTCAACGGGAAGAACACCACCGGTGGCTCAATCAACGTTGTGCGCCAGCGCCCGGATCCATCCGCAGATACGACGGGCAAGGTCCGCTTCACGATCGGCAGTTTCGGCCAGAACGACTATGAAGGCTATATTATGGCCCCGGTCGTGAAGGATGTCCTGGCAGTCAAGGCAGCGGTTTCGGTTCGCAAGGATAATGGTCAGTTCCGCAACATCGTGACCGGCGGACGAGAAGGTGACCGTGATATCCGTCAATATACCCTAGCGGCAGTCGCGACGCCTACCGACAGGCTGAATATCTATGTATCTTTCGATCGGTTGGAAAATGACAGCGTCATCCCGCCTTATGTGCCGACGGCTGTCCCTGACTTTATCGCTTATCCGATACCGGGCTATCTGGGCGGATTCAATTCCACCTGCATTAATCCGGCGACCCAGAGCATCTGTCGTCCTCTGAGCGAGTTGGACAAGGGAAGAAATGAAGTTGAGACTACGCAGTTGCCCGCCTCTCTGCGTCTTACCGCTGGGACTGGCGAAATATCCTATGATCTGACCGATGAAGTACAATTCACGTCCCTGACCGGATATCGTGAATTCCATGAACGGCAGACCAGCGACTTTGACGCCACGCGTTTCGCCCTGTTCCGCGACAAGGCGTCCGTCGATGCCAAGCAATTTTCTCAGGAAGCGCGCTTTGCGACATCGTTCTCCGGCCCGTTCAATATTGTTGCCGGTGCGTTCTACATGAACTATTCCTATATCGAACGCCAAAATCCATCACTGGACATGGCAGTCCTGCCCGACACCGACGCAAACGGAAATGTCATCCTGACCAACGGTTTGCCGACATTTTCGACACCGCCGGGCGTGGCGTTTCTCAATTCGTTGAACCGCTACCGCACCCACCAGACGAACAAGACATTCGCTCTGTTTTTCCAAGCTGATTACGACATTACCGATCGGCTGCGGCTGACCGTTGGCGGGCGGCAGACATGGGACAAGAAGACCACCGATTACAGCCTGTGGGCACCAGTATTCTCAACGGTTCGTGACAATGACGTCGTGGGCCCGCTGGTTGGTCAGGTGACGGGACGGGCGAAGTTCAAGAAGTTTACCCCCAAGGTCAATCTGCAGTATAAGTTCACCCCGGACATCCTTGCCTATGCGCAGTATAGCAAGGGCTATAACACCGGCGGCTTTAATGGGCGTCCCGGCAATCTGGTCACCGCCGTTCAAGCCTATCAGCCGGAGACGATGGAGGCCTATGAAGTCGGTCTGAAGACCGAGTTCCTGAACAATCGCGTCCGTTTGAACCTGTCGGCTTTCCATAATACGCTGGATGACAAGCAGGAAAATGTGCTCCAGGTTGTGGGAACCACCAATGTGACTTCAACGCTGAACGTTGCCAAGGCCCAGTATAAGGGCTTTGAGGTGGAGTTGGCTGTCGCGCCCATGCGCGGATGGACGATCACAGGATCGGCGGGATATCTGGACGCCAAGTACAAGGACTTTGTCGGAAATCTGGGGCAGGGGATCGCTGACCTGAGCAGCCTGCGGTTGCGGCGCGTCCCGAAATGGACCGCGGGTGCGATCTCGGACTACAGCTTTGCTGCTGGTCCCGGCACCGCTGGGGTGAACGCGGCGATCTTTCATACCGGTCGATATGAAACGGATGTGCTCAACGATCCTCGCGGCGCCATCCCAGCGGTTACGAAGATCGATCTGGGCGCCCGATATGAACTGCCCGTTGCCGGTAACACCACTGTAGAACTGGCGGCATTTGTGAAGAATGTTACCAACAACACGACATATGACGGATATACATCCGGCGAGGCGGTTGGCACATTCATCGAATTCGCCAATCCATCGCCAGGCCGGCAGTGGGGGGCGTCGCTGACCGCGCGCTTCTGATCTGGGATCCAACAGTTTTCGGGTGGCGGGATTGGTCCCGTAAAATGGCCCAGCCACCCGAATCCAACATGGAATTTTGCCAAAAGTCGGCACCAAATTGAAATGCAGGAGATTTTCAGATGAGGCTCGAAGGAAAGGTTGCGCTGGTCGCCGGGGCGGCGGGAGCTGACAATATGGGCCAGAAGATTGCTGAGCGGCTGGCGAAGGAAGGGTGCAGGGTCGTCGTTACCGGCCGACATGAACAGCCACTGCGCGCCATCGCTGATCAGATCGGCGGCAGTTACATTCAGATGGACATCACGGACAAGGCGCAGGTCGACGCCGCCGTGGATTTTGCCGTCAAGACCTACGGCAAGCTGGACGTCGCGGTCAACGCCACTGGATGGGGCCTGATGAAGCCGACCCATGAAACCAGCGAGGCCGATCTCGACAAGATACTGGCGATCCAGTTCAAGGGGCCATTCTTTTTCATCCAGGCGATGCTGCGCGTGATGGGGCAGGGCGGGTCGATTATCCAGATATCCTCCGCCACGGCGACCATCATGCTGGAAAATCACGCGGCCTATATGGGCACCAAGGCGGGCATAGACCATGTGATCCGCACCGTAGCCAACGAATATGGATCGCGAGGCATCAGGGCGAATTCGATATCGCCAGGCCTGACAGAAACGCCTATGGCAGGAGATACTTTCAGTTTCAAGGAGTTGGTGGACGCCTTTGCCAAGGAATATCCACTTGGAAGACTTGGGACCCGGGAAGATATTGCGGCGGCCGTGGTGTGGCTGGCGTCAGACGAATGCTTCATGACCGGGCAGAACCTGCAGGTGAATGGCGGGCTGACTTTGCGCCGTAACCCGATTTTATCGGAACTGGGCGAAGTGGCTGCACGGGCCACGGCTCATCTGAGCAGCTGAGCTGGCGACATTGGGGATGGGGAGGCTGGCTTCGCCCGCCTCCCTTTTGCTGTTTAGCGGTACTTTGAAGCATCATGATAGGGCTGCGCGGGCAGGCCGATTTCCATGACATTTGTAGATGCGGTCCGAGATCCCCGATCAGTTTGTCCGTGACATATGAACGCCACCCCGGTGCATTGTGCACCAGGGTGGCGGGTTAGTCATGGCACAGACTGACTTTCTGCCTGCACCGCAACGCGCGTCAAATGTCTGTGAATTGCATCCGGCGGATCGGATCTGTTCCGTCAAAGCCTTCGGCCGACTGCTTTAGATGTGCGTAGAAGGGGCGCGTACCTTCTTCTTCATAAAGCTCCGTCATCACGCCAAGCTGCTTTGACGTGTCCATGATGGCGTAGCGGCCCAATCCGCTAGGGAAGGTTTCCCCGTAGAGAGCCGCCTCGCAACCTTCCGCTTCATATTGAGCGATGCGTTTGTCGAGGTCATCGACGAACATGGCGAAATGGTGGATGCGCGATTCTCCCTGCTTCACCAGATCGCGATAGGCCGACGGCTGGTCATCATGCTGTTGCACGAATTCCGCCGTGATATTGCCCCACTGTCCATAGACGGACGTGACGTCGATGACGCTATCTTTACCGCGGTAGCGATGGACGTGGAGCGGATAATGTTCAACCGCCCAGAAGGGGCCGGAGCCATAGCGACGTGAGTGGGCGCGGGCTGCTTCAATGGCGTCAGGAACCACGAAGGCGATCTGCGTGATCGCAAGGGCAGGGGTGAAAATGAAATCGCTCATGTGACTACTTCCTCGATCGATATTTATCGGTTGGATGACGCGAACGTGAATGAATGCCTGCGCCGCTGGACGTGATGGCGCCGACCGAGAGGGTGAGGCGTGAATGTTTTGCGTATGCGCGCGAGCGTGGGGTGAAACCACGCGTTGCCATCGTCACGGCCTTTGCCACGCGGGGCTTCCTGCGCCTGTCTAACGGTCATTCATCCTCGGTCCTCGGTGGGCATTTCGCCACTACCCCGTCGCCGCTTGTTCATTAAACGACATTAGTCTGTTATATAAAGTGACGTTCGTCGTCAAACCGATAATGGTCCGCGTCCTCTGTCTGACTCCAGGTTAGAAAGAGGGCGCTGGCCATGCCTATTGTACATTGACTTACTAAGCGACAAATGTCAGTGATATGGGTGATTGACGAGGCTGCCGCCGTCTCAGGTGTCACTGCCCTGCCCGGTGGCGAGGGACGATGGTTCGTCACAGAGCATAAAACAGAGCGATTCCGGCTCGCGCTTATGGAGAGAAGTTGGAAATGACCTATAATCTGACAGTACGGCCCGAAGGCGCCGTGTTCGTTATCGGCGGTACGGGCGGTGCGGGATCAGCCATCGTCCGCGCCTTTGCGAAGACCGGAGCCAATATTGCGTTCACCTATAACAGCAACGAACGTAAGGCCAACGCCCTGGTGGAAGAACTGGCGTCCGACGGGGTGAGGGCATCAGCAAACAAACTGGATATTACGGACCTGAAAGCCGTTGAAGGATGCATAGCCGAGGTCGTGGAGCGTTACGGCCATATCCACACCGTGATCTACGCATCGGGCCCGATGTGGGACAATACGCTCCAGTTGGCCGACGTAAAGCCCAGCTTCATGGAGTTCCTGGTCAAGACCGAGTTGTTCGGATTCTTCAATGTGATCAGCGCGACGAAGGAACAGATGCGCGCTAATAAGGGCGTCATCACTGTCTGCACCAGTTTCGGCAACGCGCGTCGTTTCGATCGCGATGGCCAGTCCGCAGTACCGAAGGCGGGCCTTGAAAGCATGGCGCTCTATCTTGCTGCGGAAGAGGCGGTCTATGGCGTGCGTGCCAATGTCGTCCGTCTGGGCTGGTTTAATTTCGGCATGGGTGCGATCGACAAGGCCGAAGCTGAACTGGATGATCCGGGCCGCGCGATGACCGGCGGCGACGCTGGTGCGGAGGCGCTTGAGTGGATGACCAGTCGCATCCGCCTGGGCAATCGGCCAGGCCGGGGAGAGGAATTGGCCAGCATGGTACTCTATCTTTCATCGGAACAGGCGTCCTATGTCACCGGCCAGATCACCTGCGTCGATGGTGGTATTTCACTTTGAAAGTTTCCAGCGGGCGCAGCTGTTCAGGTTGCGCCCACCTATCCTTTGCGCATTGGGTTCTACAAGTCGCGACTGTTGACGTGAGGCCATAAGCACCGGGCAGCGAGAATGACATTCTCAATCGCATAATTGACATATGTCACATAGTATGCAGGTATACGACATCGCCATGCCCGCCTGAAATGCGGGATGGTCATGCCGGGAGGTTTCTTCCGACATTAGCCGGCAACATGGAATCCGGCGGACACGGAGAGGATCAATGGTGCAGATTTCCGTCCTGGTTAACCTGGAAGCAGGTGATCATCGCGTTGCGTTGACGCCGTCGGCCGTCGCCCGTTACGCGAAGCTGGGATTGTCCACACTGGTCGAAAGCGGCGCTGGGATTGCCGCGGGGTTTTCGGACGAAGCCTATGCGGCACAAGGGGCGGCCATTGTCTCCCGCCAGGAAGCACTGAGACGGGCTGATGCGATCGTCACGATCCGCCCCCCGGCTGCCGCCGACCTTGCGGGCGTGCGGCCCGGAACCAAGCTGATCGGGGGACTTGCGCCCTATGCAGACCCTGCGCGGATGGCTGCCTATGCCAGCCTGGGGGTGGAAGCGATGGCGCTTGAACTGCTGCCTCGCACGACGCGGGCGCAGGCGATGGATATATTGTCCAGCCAGGCCAATCTGGCCGGTTATCACGCAGTCGCGCGCGCCACGACCGAACTTAATCGCTGCCTCCCCATGATGACCACCGCCGCCGGGTCGATCGTCGCGGCCAAGGCTTTCGTCATGGGCGTGGGCGTCGCTGGGCTGCAGGCTATCGCGACCGCCCGGAGGTTGGGCGCGGTGGTGTCTGCGACGGATGTCAGGCCCGAAACGCGAGAACAGATCATGTCGCTGGGCGCAAAGCCTGTGTTCGAGGATATCCGCGAAGGGGACCAGTTGACGGCAGCCGCCGGCGGCTATGCGGGAGAAATGACTGAAGCCTATCGCCAGCGCCAGGCAGCCTTGGTCAGTAGCCACATCGCGGTGCAGGATATTGTCGTCACCACGGCGCTGATCCCCGGCCGACCTGCGCCACGCCTGATCAGTGACGCGCAGATAGCGAGCATGAAGCCTGGCAGCGTGATTGTCGACCTGGCGGCGGAATCGGGCGGTAATGTCGAAGGGACAATGGCGGGGAAGATGGTAGAACGCCATGGGGTGAAGATCATCGGGCTGGTCGATGGCGCATCCCGGCTGGCGGTTGACGCGTCAAACCTGTTCGCGCGCAACTGCTATAATTTCATCGAAGCTTATTGGGACAAAGCAGGAAAGACGTTGGCGATGGTCGCCGACGATGTGCTGATCGAGGCGGTGACGTTAACGCGGGGCGGCGCGATCGTGCATCCCCGGTTTGTTCAGGCGGCAGCGGCCTGAAGCAGGGGATGAGACAGTGAACGCATTTAACGCAGACTATCTGTTTGTTTTCATACTGGCGGCCTTTTTGGGTTTTCAGTTGATCAAGAAGGTATCGCCGCTGCTTCATTCGCCGTTGATGTCGCTGACCAATGCGATTGCGGCGGTGGTGATTGTGGGGGCGATCACGATCACGGGTGAGGAAGGGGCGACGCCGCTTG
>NZ_JBJDRM010000010.1:0-169840 GCF_044987515.1 Sphingobium sp. ZW T5_29 | reverse complement strand
GTCCCGCCCGCCCCCGCCGGGCGAACCGGGCGAACTGGTTTTCGCCGGACCGCAGATCATGAAGGGCTATTGGCAGCGGCCCGACGCGGACAAGGATGTTTTTCTGGACGGTGGCTGGCTGCGTACTGGCGACGTCGGCGTCATCGACGCGGACGGATATGTAAAGATCGTCGACCGCCTGAAGGACATGATCTCGGTCGGCGGGTTCAAGGTGTTCCCCAGCGAAGTGGAGGCGATCCTTTATCATCATGAAGCAGTAAAAGAGGCGCTGGTGATCGGCATACCGGATGCCTATCGCGGCGAATGTCCCAAGGCGTTTGTCACGCTTCGAGACGGCGTTGGCATCGACGGCGACGCGCTCAAGCAATGGCTCAATCCGCAGTTGGGCAAGCATGAAAGGGTTTGCGACGTCGAAGTGCGGCTGACCCTGCCCAAGACACTGGTGGGCAAATTGTCCCGCAAGGAACTGGTGGCGGAAGAACGGGAAAAGGCGGAAAGATTGTCCCGCCAGTCTGGAAGCGCAGCCTGATCCTTCCTATGTCTGCCGCCAATCAGGATAAGGAATGTTCGATGGCGGCGGAAATCGCGACCCTGGCTGGCGGCTGTTTCTGGTGCACGGAGGCGGTTTACCAGAATCTGAAAGGCGTTCAGTCGGTCGAGAGCGGCTATATCGGCGGAAACAACGCCAATCCCACCTATGAGCAGGTTTGTTCCGGGACGACGGGCCATGCCGAAGCGATACGCATCACTTATGATCCTGCCATGATCAGCTATGCCGACCTGCTCGACATTTTCTTCGCCACCCATGACCCGACGACCCTGAACCGACAGGGCAATGATGTGGGGACGCAATATCGTTCCGCAATTTTCCCGCACTCCGACGAACAGGAAGCTGAAGCGAAGGCAGGGATCGCGCGGGCGCAGGGCGACTATGGCAGCCCGATCGTCACCACGATCGAACCGGACGCGCCCTGGTATCCGGCGGAAGATTATCATCAGAAATATTGGGAGCGGGTAGGGGATCGCAATCCCTATTGCATGGCGGTCATCCCCCCCAAACTGGCAAAATTGCGCAAGGGCTTTGGGGATCGCATCAGCGGCTGAACCCTTGCCCAACCGGCGACCTGTGGAGGATTTTCCGCGGCTTAGGCTTTGGTTCATCTTGCCCATGCCATGGCTGGGGCTGTAAGGGGTCAGGCAATGCATAAAATCTGTCTTATAGGTGCGCCGGTGGCGATGTTGTTGTTGCCGGGGTGTATCGCCAAGACGGCCCTTGACGTCGCGACCATGCCGGTTCGCGCAGGCGCTCAAGCTGCTGACTGGGCAACCACGAGTCAGGACGAGGCGGATCGTAACTATGGCCGCCGCATGCGTGAGCAGGAAGCGCGTGACGCGCGTGAACAGAAAAAGGCTGAAAAACAACGCCGCCGCGAATGTCGCCGTGCCGGATATGATAACTGCTGATCGCTGACGTCGGCAATCAAGGGCAGGCTGGTTTTAGGCCGCCGCTCTACGCAGCCTGTCGTTGATCGCAGCGCCAATGCCGTCGCCGGGAATGGGAGCCACCGCGATCCGCGCGGCGGCGCTGGCGTCCGCCAGATGGAGCGCGGCGAACAGGTTGGCCGCTGCTTCCCCAACGTCAGCTTCCGCGCTCAGGTTCATGTGACAGGGCATCAGGCCAAAACCGATCAGATATTCGTCCTTTTCCGCGTTCAGGGCATTCAGGCGAACGGGTTTGGAGGGGGCATAATGGCTTTCCAACTGTCCTGGAGCCTCGATCTTGGCATCCGTGCCGCTGATCACCGGCAGGCCAGTTGCTTCCTCCAACATGGCTGCAGTGACCGGGCCGGGGCGCAGCAGGCGGATGCGATCCTGCTCCGGTGCGGCGATGGTCGATTCCAGGCCTTCACTGGTCGGGCCTTCATCCAGGATCAGCCGGATTTTGCCGTTCAGGCTGGCAAGGACATGGTCCGCCCGCGTTGGGCTGATCGATCCGCTGCGGTTCGCGGATGGCGCGGCCAATGGGCGACCGCTTTCACGGATCAACGCCCGCATCGCGGGATGGGCGGGCAGGCGTAGCGCCACCGTGGGCAGTCCCGCCATGACCAGAGGGGACAATCCGCTATCTTCGCGGACCGGTAACACCATCGTCAGAGCGCCGGGCCAGAATCGGTCAGCCAGCCCGTTCGCGCTGGGCGAAAACAGCGCAAGCCCTTGCGCCATTTCCCGGTCGGCAACATGAACGATCAAAGGATTGAAACTGGGCCTTCCCTTCGCGGCATATATGGCGGCCACCGCATTGGAATCGGTGGCGTCGGCTGCCAGTCCGTAAACCGTTTCGGTGGGAACGGCGACGGGCTCGCCCGCACGGATAAGCAGCGCCGCTTCACGTAGCGCTTCGGCGTCGTAGCGGCATATTTTGGTGGAAAAGATTGGGTTTGAGATGGTCACGACCCCCGCGATATATAGGCCCCCGTCATTGAGTAAAAGGCCATTGCTACATGGGAATGACAGATTTCCTGCGCTTGCCCGGTTGGTGGGGCAGGGGTAAGCCGGTCGCATGAATGACGCCCTATTGACCCGCATCGCCGACGCTTTGGAGCGGATCGCGCCGCCGCCATTGTCCAGCGCAGACCTTGCCACAGGTCCCGCCTATGTCTGGAATGGATCGACCATCGACGCGGTCGATGCGTTCAGCCCGGTCGATTATGCATTGTTGACCGGCATCGATACGCAAAAGCAGACGTTGCTGGACAATACGCGCCGTCATGCCGCCGGGCATGCCGCCCATGACGTCCTGCTTTGGGGGGCGAGGGGCACGGGCAAATCCGCCGTCGTCGCGGCTGTAGTGCGCAAGCTGCAACAGGAAGGGCAGGACATCGCGTTGCTGCAATGCGCGATCGACGAACTGGCCAGCCTGCCGCGCCTGTTTTCCATCCTTCGGGAAGCCCGGCGGCCCTTCATCCTGTTTCTGGATGACCTTGGCTTCGATGAGAATGGCGTGGGCGACGCCAGGTCGTTGCGGTCGCTGCTTCAGGGCGGCACCGCCGCTCGCCCGGCCAATGTCCGCCTGTATGTGACGTCCAACCGCCGTCACATCGTCCCCCGGCATCTTTCCGAACAGGACGACCCCGTCAATCCGCGCGATGTGGTGGATGACAAGATGGCGCTGTCGGATCGGTTCGGGCTGAGCCTTGGTTTTCACGCCATGGACCAGCAAGCCTATGTCGACATCGTTTCGGGCTACGCGGCAAGCCTTGGCCTTAGCTTCGATCCGCTGGAGGCGATCCAATGGGCGACTCAGCGGGGCAGCCGGTCAGGCCGCGTGGCCTGGCAATATGTTGTCGAGCTTGCCGGGCGGAACGGCATGGCGGTCTGATCACGTCGGTCGAAAACGGGGCGAAACTCTATTTCGCGCCCGTGACGCGCCATACGATCCCGGCCACATCGTCGGTCACCAGCAGCGCGCCCTTGGCGTCCGCGGTGACATCCACTGGCCGTCCGCGCGCATCGCCGTCCCCATTCAGAAAGCCGGTCAATATGTCGATCGGCTTGGCGCGGCTGGCTTCACCATCGGCGGCGAAGGGCACGAAGACGACTTTGTAACCAGCCGCCGGTTTACGATTCCAGCTGCCATGCAAGCCGACGAACGCGCCGTTCTGGAAAGGCGCGCCCAGCTTCACCTTGTCGGCGAAAGCCAAGCCCAGCGGCGCGACATGATTGCCCAGCGCATAGTCGGGCCGCTTGGTATATTCACGAACTTCCGGCCGCTGCGGCTGTACCCGGCGATCTTCATAGCCGCCCCAATAATTCCATGGCCAGCCATAGAAGGCACCGAATTCGATCCGGGTGAGATAATCCGGCACCAGATCGCTGCCCAGCATGTCCCGTTCGTTGACGACGCCCCAGAGCGCGCCGCTATTAGGTTCGAAGGCGAGGCCCACAGGATTGCGCAG
This sequence comes from Sphingobium sp. ZW T5_29, assembly GCF_044987515.1. Taxonomy (NCBI): domain Bacteria; kingdom Pseudomonadati; phylum Pseudomonadota; class Alphaproteobacteria; order Sphingomonadales; family Sphingobiaceae; genus Sphingobium; species Sphingobium sp. ZW T5_29. The sequence goes on along the minus strand of NZ_JBJDRM010000010.1, from coordinate 165,884 downwards.
GCCCGAAGCAAAGATGCGATAGTCGCCGGTCTTGGGGTCGACCTCCAGCACGGCGGCGCGATTTACTTCGCTGCCCAGGCCATTTTCGCCGATATTGCTGTTCGATCCGATGCCAACATACAGAAGGCCGGTCGGGCCTGCGGCCAGGCTTTTGGTCCAATGTTGATTGGGCGCCTGCGCGGGCAGGTTCAGGATTTTGCGGCCCTTCGCTGCTATCCGGGTCTCACCTGTCTTGTAGGGAAAGGCCAGCAACGCATCGGTGTTCGCGACGTAGAGCGTGTCACCGACCAGCGCCATGCCGTAGGGCGAGTTGAGGCCGGTGAGGAATGCGGTCTTCACTTCGGCCCGGCCATCTCCATCGGCGTCGCGCAGCAGGCTGATGCGATTGGCCGACGGCACGCCCGCACCCGCCTTGTCCATCAGATAGCCCATGACGCGGTCCACGATCCCGCCGACCGGCCGGGGCGGGCTGTTGGTTTCGGCGACTAATATGTCCCCGTTGGGCAGCGTCAGCATCGATCGCGGATGGGCCAGTCCTTCGGCGAAACGTGCAACCGTCAGGCCCTTGGCCGGGACGGGTTTTTCGCCCGCTCGCCATGGCACCACTTCGGCGACGTTGATCGTGGGAAAAATTTCAGTGCGGGGGGAGGTGAGGACCGGCTCCCGCCCGGTGTCCGCTCCGGCAGCCAGCTTGGCCGTATCACCCCGTGCGAAGTAGAAGACGACGCCCGCGATGAGGGCCAGCACGATAAGGCTGATGGCGATCAGATGCTTTTTCATGGTCCCTGTCTATGCTGCCAGCCACTGCCGGGCAAGAAGAGGGAGGGCCGAAAGCTGTCCTATTTTCCACGTTCCCAAAGCCAGAGCAGCAATGCGACCAGCGCGCCCAGCACCGCACCTGCAATCAGCCCGGCGCTAGGTTGGCCGATCAGTCCGCCCACGATCGTGCCGCCCAGGATCAGCAATGCGATGAAGGCGCCTGCGCCTGTTGGGTTCTTTTTGCCTTTGGTCATGTTGCGTCAGCCTTGCCACGCGAAAAGCGGTGACGCCAGCGCCTTATGCCGCGTCACTTTGAAACGCATCGCGTCCCGTTGCGGGATGGTTGTATCGGTTCGGGACTTGGATAACCGCCTGTTCACCTTCGTGACCGGCTGGCGGCCATCAGAATGGCAAAGTGGCACGGGGATTGAAAGGCTTGGCCTGACGGCGGGACGCAGTGCGGGGGGTTCAAATGCAGGTGCCATATCTTTCGGATCGAAAGAGCTACGAGGATGCCGCCGAACTCATTGCGACCTTTGGCGTCAATGCGGGCTATGAAGCGTCTGCACGTGCCGACCGAAGCCGGGACCTGGGCAACCACATCCATTTCTGCCGCTGGCGCCAGATCGAACGGTTGATCGTGCTGCTGACGCAGGACGCGCCCGCAGGCACTGTCCACTGACGGGCCAGAGCGTCAGAGGCGCAGGCCCGCTGTTTCCGGCAACCCCGCCAGAATGTTGAGGTTCTGGACAGCCGCGCCAGCCGCGCCCTTGCCCAGATTGTCCAGCGCCGCGACCAGCCGCACCTGACCGGTCTGTTCATTGCCGAATATGAACAGGGCCAGCCTGTCGGTGGCGCCCACCTGCTCCAGGCTTATTTGGGTCATGGCATTGGCGTCTGCCAACGGCGCGACCTGCACGACTGCCGACCCTTCATAGGCTTTCGTCATCGCTGCATGGATGTCAGCCACCGTAGGCGCGCCCGGCATGGCGTGCAACTGTAGCGGTACTTCCACGATCATGCCGCGATAGGCGTTTGCGACTGCCGGTGCGAACAAGGGCGGATGCTGCAAGCCGGAATAAAGCTGCATTTCCGGGCCATGCTTGTGCGCCAGGCCAAGGCCATAGGGACGAAAAGCGCTGGGCGCTCCGTTCGGGCCTTCAAACTCGGCGATCATAGCTTTGCCGCCGCCCGAATATCCCGATGCGCCCGATACCGTCACCGGCCAGTCGGCAGGCAGCAGCCCGCCAAGCACAAGGGGACGCACCAGCGCCAGAAAGCCGGTGGGCCAGCAGCCGGGATTGGCCACGAACCGCGACTGCGCCAGCTTTTCGCGATGCCCCGGCTCCAGTTCGGGAAAGCCATAGGTCCAGCCGTCAGCTACGCGATGAGCGGTGGACGCGTCGATCACTCGCGTGCGGTCGTTGTCGATCAGCGCCACGGCTTCGCGCGCAGCGTCGTCGGGCAGGCACAATATCACGATGTCGGCGGCGTTGAGCGCCTCTTTCCGCGCGCCCGCATCCTTCCGCCGATCCTCGTCCAGCGTCATCACCGACAATTCAGGGCGACCTGACAGCCGCTCCACGATTTCCAGGCCGGTGGTGCCGACGCCGCCGTCGATAAAGATATTGTGGGTCATGCGCTGATCCTCCGCCGCGCGATGATGGGCTGATCATGGCTTTCCGCCAAGCGCGCAACCACGTCCGCCAGCGGCTCGACTACCGCCGCCATCCAATGGGCGTTGGCATGCAGCAGATTGTCGCCATCGACCATGATGCCGACATGGCCAGGGAAGAAGATGAAGTCGCCACGCTGTAGCGCAGCATCGCCCGGCAGCGGCGACCCGATCCCGTCGCGTTGCAGGTCCGTGTCGCGCGGTGCCTTGATGCCGCACTGGCCCAGCGCGACCTGCACCAGGCCCGAACAATCGACCCCCCTATGGCCCCGTCCGCCCCATACATAGGGTTGGCCGAGATAACGGAGCGCCACCGCGACCCAATCGCTTTCCAGCGCGTCGGCGGCCACCGCGTGCCGATGATGGACATAGCCGTCACTGCACATCAGGAAATCGCCCTGCGCCTCTGCGCCGAACAATGCGCCGCCCGGCCAGTAATCGACGATCGACGCCTTTATGTCGGGTGCGCTGAACAGCGGGGCGGTTCCGGCGAAAATGCGGTGGCTCGTCTGTTCGCGGGTATCCAGTGCGTCGCGGCGCACATAGCCGACATAACCGTCGTGGCCACAAAAGCCCCATGTCCAGTCCGTCGTCACGTCCAGCGCGTGAAAACTCTCGCCGCGCAGCAGTTCACTCACCGCAGTTGCGGTCCCCGACGGCGCGGACAGGATGGGAGCGCCAGGCACTACGCAGGTCAGTTCGACGGCGCGGGCATAATGAGCGGAAAAAAGGACGCCTGCCAGAGACACGTCCGCCAAATCTCCGCGAGCCGCATGAATGCGGCTGTCGAGCTTAACGGAACGGCCTTCCAGTTTGAAACGGGTGCGTTCAGGCGGTGCGTTCCGCGGAGGGGTATTCATTGCTTTCATCGCGGCCGGTTCCTGCGATGAAATGGTGAAAGGCGTCAAGAAATTCCGCGCCTTTGGGCGTGCGAGTGATGAAAATATTCCGCCGGTCAGCCGCATCCCGCTCCCGTCGAAGATAGCCCAGCGCCGACAGCTTGTTTAGCGCGCGCGTGATTACCGGCTTGGAAACATTCAATGCTTCCGCCAGACCGCGCACCGTATGGGGACCTGCGCTGATATAAACGGTCATCATCAGCGCCATCTGGCGGTTGGTCAGGTCCGGCTTTCCCGACCGGACATAATCCACCAGCGTCCGCATCCATTGGCCGAGCTGCTTCAGGCCGGGACGGGTCAGCTCAGCGGCCATCTCGGGGGAGGATGTGGCGTTCATGCCCCCCTAACGCACAATGGCCAATGCGGTTGCGTAACGGACCAGTCCGAACCGATCATTTCTGCGCTGCTGCACCGTAACGTCGTTGCAAAAGATGGAAAACCGACCGCAGGCCAAGCGCCTCTCCGCCCTTCGGGCGTCCGGGGCGCGGGGTTGGACGCCATGCGAAAGTGTCCAGATGCATCCATTTCGTGTCTTCGGGCACAAAGCGCTTTAGGAACAGTGCGGCGGTGATCGCGCCGGCAAAGCCCCCTTCGCCAGCGTTGTTGATGTCGGCAATGTCCGATTTCAACATGTCGGCATAGCTGTCCCACAGGGGCAGTCGCCAGCTGGGATCGTCGGCCTCCTTGCCTGCATCCTCCATGTCCGTGGCCAGCCCGTCGTCATTGGTGAACAGGGCGGGCAGGTCCGGCCCCACCGCAACACGGGCCGCACCCGTCAATGTCGCATAATCGATGATCAGTTCAGGATGATCTTCGCCCGCCAGCGTCAGCGCATCGCCCAGGACCAGCCGTCCTTCGGCATCGGTATTGCCGATTTCCACCGTCAGCCCCTTGCGGCTGCGCAATATGTCGCCGGGGCGAAACGCGTTCGCGCCCACCGCATTTTCGGCGGCGGGTATCAACAGGTGCAGCCGCACCGGCAGTCGTGCGCCCATGATCAGGCGCGCAAGGGCCAGAGCATGAGCAGCCCCGCCCATGTCCTTCTTCATCAGCCGCATCGCGGACGAAGGCTTGATGTCCAGCCCGCCGCTGTCGAAACATATGCCCTTGCCGATCACCGCCAGACGCGGGTGGGCAGGATCGCCCCAGCGCAATTCGATCAGGCGCGGCGCAAAATCCTTGCCAGCGGCGCGCCCGACGGCGTGGATCATCGGAAAGCCCTGTTCCAGCACATCGCCCCGCGTCACGGTCATGCTGGCGTCAAATTCTTCCGCAACGGCGCGTACGGCATCCTCCAGTTGAGAAGGGCCCATGTCAGCGGCAGGCGTATTCACCAGATCGCGGACCAGTGCGACCGCCTGCGCGAGCCTGACCTGCCCGTCGATTTTCGCCACTTCTTCGGTCAACAGGACGCGGGGGCCAATCGCGGCCTCATCCTTGCGATAGCGGTCAAAACGATATTGCGCCGTCATCCAGCCCAGCGCGGCAGGGCCAGCATGGCCTTGCGCGAGGCGATAATGGCCTTCAGGCAATATCTCCGCCAGCTTGGCAAGGCACCAGGCGGAAAGGTTCGCCTGGTTCGCTACGCCCGCGACCACCGACCAATCCCCCGGTCCTTCGCCCGGAATGATCGCATGTTCATAGCCTTTGCCGCTAAATTTCTGGGCCGCGACAATCGTCCGCACGCGATCGGGTTGCGTCGCGAGCCATGGTTCAAAGCCAGTCGCGTCCACGATCTGGATCATATGCGCGGGTTGATTGTTGTCCGCTTTGAGCAGTTCGGCAAATTCGGTCATGTCCATGACTCTGAACAATGGCAGCAATGTTGGAAAGCGCAATTTTCGTCCCTGGTCAGGCTCATTCCGGCTGGCCGCCCTTTGCTAAATGGGCTGGCGGGTTTAGACTGAATTCAACGGCAAAAAAGGAGAGAAGCGATGATGCATAGCGAAGATGGCCGCCTTCAGGCGCTTCGTGCCCGCGCTTATGTGCTGGCTGAAAGCGGGCGCTATGACGGTGCTCATGCAGTCGAACGGGCTTTGGTGGCGGAAGGTTGGCCCAATGCGGGCTTGGCCCTTCAAAGCAGCTATACGCGCAAGGCTATCAGCGAACGTTGTCTGGCGGCTAAAGCGCATTGATGTCGGTATCGATGTGGCGAACAGGGCCGTTCTTGGGAGCGGTCCTGCTGCTTTGCGCCTGCTCGTCCGCTGACACTGTCGAAGTCTCCAATCAGGATGACGCCGCCGACGTCGCCGCCACCAATTTCCTCAATCGCATGGCCGGAGCGGAAGAGGAGCGCGCTGCTCCCGCCGAGCCGTTCGAAGAATCGAACAAGACCGAGGTGCTGGAATTTCTCTATGCATGGCCCGCGCAGGTGTCAGCCGTACCTGACCTGACGGCCAAGTTGCGCAAGGATATGACCGAGGGCAAGGCGGACGCGCTGAAAATGGCGGAGCAGGACAGGAAGTCCGCCCGTGAATCAGGCTTTCCCTTTCACACGCACAGCCTGGAAACCCGCTGGACCGTAAGCGCGGACACGCCCCGGTTCCTGGCGCTACAATCGTCGACCTACAGCTATACCGGCGGCGCGCACGGGATGACCGGCTACAAGGCGTTGCTGTGGGACAAGGCCCGACGCCGAGAAACCAGTTTTCAGGCGCTCATGACCTCACCCGAAGCCTTTGCAGACGCGATCCATGATCGTTTCTGCACCGGGCTGGACAAGGCGCGAGCCGTGAAGCGCGGCGGGCCGGTCGCACCGCGCGGCGATGATCCCTTCTCCGGCTGCATCGATCCGATGAAGGAGGTGCTGACCCTCACGTCAAAGGACGGCAAGCTGATCGAGGGCGTGACCGTGGTGATCGGCCCCTACAGCGCCGGTCCCTATTCGGAGGGCAGCTACGAAGTGTTCCTGCCCGTGGATGCGGCCATGCGGAAAACGATCAAGACCGAATATCAGGACGCCTTCGTCACCCGATAGCGGATCAGGCGTCGGCGGGCACGCCATACAGGTCGTGCTCGTCGGCGTCCTCGATCAGTGCGTTGAATATGTCGCCGGTCTTCCGTCCTTCGCCCACGTCGCGCAGGAAGACATTGCCGTCGATTTCCGGTGCGTCAGCCTGACTGCGCCCGGTAGCGCCGATGGCGCCATCTTCATCCGCTTCGCCCACTTCATCCAGTATCACCGGAAGTACGCGACCGACCTTTGCGCTCAGCTTGGCGGCGCTGATCGCGGCGGTCTTTTCCATGATGCGCTGGTAGCGTTCTTCCTTGACCTCTTCGGGCACAGCGCCCGGCAAGTCGTTGGCGGCGGCGCCTTCGACCGGTTCGAACCGGAATGCGCCCACACGGTCGAGTTGCGCTTCGTCCAGCCAGTCCAGCAAATATTGGAAATCCTGCTCCGTCTCGCCGGGAAAGCCGACCACGAAAGACGATCGGATGGCGATATCCGGGCAGATCGACCGCCAGTTGCGGATGCGATCCAGCACCTTGGCTTCGTTGGCGGGCCGCTTCATCGCTTTCAGCACATTGGGGGAGGCGTGCTGGAAGGGGATGTCGAGATAAGGGGTCAGCAGCCCTTGCGCCATCAGCGGAATGACATGGTCCACATGCGGATAGGGGTAGACATAGTGCAACCGCACCCATGGCGAAATGCCATCCGCGGTGCGCAGCTGCCCAAGTTCGCGCGCCAGGTCGGTCATGTGAGCGCGAACATCCCGCCCCTTCCACGACCGTGTTTCATGCCGGTTGTCGACGCCATAGGCCGACGTGTCCTGGCTGATGACCAGCAGCTCCTTCGTCCCGGCATGGACCAGCTTTTCCGCTTCACGCAGCACTGCATCCACACGCCGCGACACCAGGTCGCCCCGGATCGAAGGGATGATGCAGAAGGAACAGCGATGGTTGCAGCCTTCTGAAATCTTCAGATAGCTGTAATGGCGGGGCGTCAGTTTCAGGCCGCCTTCTGGCACCAGATCGACAAAGGCGTTGGGCACGGGTGGCGATGCTTCGTGCACCGCGTTCACCACCGCCTCATATTGATGCGCGCCGGTCACGGCCAGCACCTGCGGGAATTTCTGGCGGATCATCTCCGCCTCATTGCCCATGCAGCCGGTGACGATGACACGGCCATTTTCGGCGATCGCCTCGCCAATCGCCTCCAGCGACTCCTCCTTCGCCGAATCGAGGAAGCCGCAGGTGTTCACCAGCACGACGTCAGCGCCGGCATAGTCGGCGGACATCTGATAGCCGTCGGACCGCAGCTTTGTCAGGATGCGTTCGCTGTCGACCAGTGCCTTGGGACAGCCCAGCGACACCATGCCGACCTTCGGCGCTTCGGGAATTTTGGTTGCCATGATCGGCGCGCACATAGGGTTTTTTGCGCGCTATGTCACCAAAGCCTTTGTTGCGCCGGATTCAGGCGGGATTGTGCGCCTGATCATGCTCGACCCCAGCCACGATCTCAATGATCATGTCGCCATTGTGCAACTGGGCCGCTTCGGGTTCCCAGAAACCGATCACCCGGCCGCCGCGATAGATGCGCACGCCCAGCCCCGTCCGTATCGCCGACAAAGGCTGGCCGACTTCCTCCGCCAGCACGCAGCGTTCGTGCAGCCGCACCCGGCCACCGGTCGCGGCAAGGTCGGCCATATAGTCGGCGATATGCGGCCCGCTCGTGCTTCCGGCCAGCAACAGTCCGGCAAAGCTGACGGGATTGATCACCGTCGTTGCCCCCGCCTGGCGAGCGGGCAGTTCATTGTCTTCGTTGCGCACCACGATGCTGATGGGAAGGTGCGGGGCCAGATGTCGCGCGGTCAGCGTGATCAGGATGGACGTGTCGTCGCGTCCGGCTGAAACGATCATCGTCCGGGCGCGATGGACCGCTACGTCCTTGAGTGTCTTGTCGCGTGTTGAATCACCGCACAGGACATTGCAGCCCAGCTCTTCGGCCTTCGCCAGCGCCTTTTCTTCAGGGTCGACGACCACGATTTCACGCGGGTTCACGCCGCGCGCCAGCAATTCGTTGACGGCTTCGCTGCCGCTGGTGCCAAAACCTGTCACGATGATGTGATTATGAAGATCGGCCTGAATGCGAGCCATGCGCCACCTGTAAAGGATGTTGCGGAAAAACAGATGATAGGCCGTTCCCAGAAAGATCAGCCAAACGAACAACCGGATCGGCGTCACCAGCAATGCTTCGAACAGCCGCGCTTCCGGGCTGACGGGCACGATATCGCCATAGCCCACGGTCGTCACCGTGACCGTGGTGAAATAAAGGACATCGATAAAGCTGATATGGTTGTCCAGATTGTCCTTCAGACCATCGCGACCGATCCAGTGCAGGACAAGCACCAGCGCGATGAGGCCCAGGACCAGGGCCACGCGCCAGGCCATGTCCGCCCAGACCGGCATGGAAGACCGCCGTCGCAGGAAACCCGCCATGCCGAGTGGGGGGCGCAGGGGCGTGATCCTCACCCGTGGCAGGTCCGTGCGGGGTTGATGCGCGATCGGGAGCATTGGAAGTCGGAAAATCCTGACATCGCGGTCACTCCAGGGCAGCGCATCTTGGGACTCCTGATTTAGCGGGGTTCCAGCCGAACAATCCCGCCCATATAGGGCTTGAGCGCTTCGGGAACGATGACGCTGCCATCTTCCTGCTGGTAATTTTCCAGCACCGCGACCAGCGTCCGACCGACCGCCAGTCCCGATCCGTTGAGCGTATGCAGAAAGCGCGTCTGCTTTTCACCTTCTGGCCGATAGCGCGCGTTCATCCGCCGCGCCTGAAAATCACCGCAGTTGGAGATGGAGCTGATTTCGCGATAGGTCTTTTGGCTCGGCAGCCACACTTCCAGATCATAGGTCTTGGCGGCAGCAAAGCCCATGTCGCCGGTGCACAGAAGCACCCTGCGATAGGGTAGTTCCAGCGCTTGCAGGATACCCTCTGCCGCTGCACACATGCGTTCAAGCTCAGCTTCCGACTCATCCGGGGCGCAGATGGTGACCAGTTCGACCTTTTCAAACTGGTGCTGGCGGATGAAACCGCGCGTGTCACGGCCCGCCGATCCCGCTTCGGACCGGAAGCAGGGCGTCAGCGCGGTGAAGCGCAGGGGCAGGGCGGTTGTCGCCACGATCTGGTCGCGCACCAGGTTGGTCAGGCTGACCTCGGCGGTGGGGATGAGCCAGCGGCCATCCGTCGTGCGGAACAGATCGTCGGCGAATTTCGGCAACTGGCCGGTGCCGAACAGGGCTTCGTCGCGCACCAGCAGCGGTGGGTTTACTTCCTCATAGCCATTGTCGCTGGTCTGACGATCCAGCATGAATTGGGCCAGCGCGCGATGCAGCCGCGCCATCTGTCCGCGCAACGCCGCAAAGCGCGCGCCTGACAAAGCCGCCGCGCCTTCAAAATCCAGGCCCAGCGCGGGACCGAAATCGGCATGATCCTGCGGCGCGAAGGCGAAGTCGCGGGGAACGCCCCATTTTGCCACTTCGACATTGTCCGCTTCGTCCGCGCCCTGCGGCACATCGGATGCGGGCAGATTGGGCAGGGCAGCCAACAGGGTCTGCATCTGTTCATCCAGCGCCCGGTCGTCATTCTCCAGCGCAGGCATGCGGTCCTTCAACGCCGCGACCTCCGCCTTCAGCGCATCCGCCTGGGCCACATCCTTTGCGGCCATCGCCTGTCCGATGGCCTTGCTCAGTTCATTGCGGCGAGCCTGACCCTGCTGCAATTCGGTCTTGATCGCGCGACTGCGTTCATCGAGCGACAAAATCTCCGCACTTTGCGCAGTGAGGCCGCGCAGGGCGAGGCCCGCATCGAAGGCGTCGGGGTTTTCACGGATGAAGCGGATGTCGTGCATGGGTCAGCCCTATGCCGTTCCGCGTTGAACCGCGCAACCCTGCGCTCTCCCGTCCGTTGACCGAAAGCAAACCCAGGAAAGGAAGCTGCGATGTGGATCGATCATGGTGCGATGGTTTTGGTTGCCGATGGGCGCAAGATGCTGTTCTTTCGGAACAAGGGTGACCGATTTGCACCCAATCTGGAAGCGGAAAGCGTGAAGACGCAGGACAATCCGTTCGACCGCGAACAGTCAACCGACATGTCGGGCCGGGCGCCTTCTACTAATGGCGGCCAGGCGACCATGGGCAAGACCGACTATCATGAGCAGGAGGAAGCGCGCTTCGCCGCGGAGGCGAGCGACATGCTCAAGCAGCGGGCACTGGCGAATGATTTCGAAAAGCTGATCGTCGTTGCGCCGCCCAACGCCCTTGGTGAAATGCGCAAACATTATCACAAGGAAGTGCAAAACCGGCTGGTGGGTGAAATCGCCAAGGATCTGGCGAACCACCCGGTTCCTGAGATTGAGCGGATCATCGCCCAAAGCTGAAACGAAACGACATACGAAAAAAAGGGGCGGCGCCGCGAAGGAGCCGCCCCGTTTTTGTGAGCCCTGTTCAGGCCGTCTTGGCTTTGCGTTCGGCAAAGCGCCGACGCGCCACCAGCGCTACCGCTGCTGCGCCGAACAGCAGGACCATGGGCGGCGCGGGAACGTCGGTGCCTCCGGTGCTGGTCGAACTGCCGCCAGAGCTGCTCGAAGAACTGGATGACGAACTGCTGGACGACGTGGACGAGCTGGTGCTGCCAAAGCTGGATGAACTCGAAGAGCCGCCCGACGAGCTGGAAGAGCTGCTCCCGCTGCTCCCGCTCGATCCATGAGGTTTCCCGCCGGAGCTGCTGGAAGAGGAGCTGGAGGACGACGAGGACGAACTGGAGCTGGAACTGGAGGACGAGGAACTGCTCGTCACATTTCCGCTCGAAGTCGACACATTGCCGCTGGAAGTGGAAACGTTACCGCTGGAGGTCGACACATTGCCGCTCGACGTAGAAACGCCGCCGGTCGAAGTGGAGACACCACCGGTTGAAGTCGAAACGCCACCCGTCGTCGAACTGGTGGAACTGCTGATGCCCCCCGTCGAACTGCTGGTGGAGGAAATCACGACCGATCCACCGCTGCTGCCGCCGCCGCTACCGCCGAAGAAGCCACCGACAAAACCGCCGCCTCCGAAACCGGGACCGCCCGCCATCATGATTGGCCCACCGCCACCGCCGGACATCACCGGCATCTCGCTCGCCACCAGTGGAGGAGGCAGGGGCACGGGTGGAGCCTGGGTGGTGACAGAGATTGTCTGCGGGGCGCAGGCGGTTACAGTCTTCACCACCTTGCGCTTCACGGGCCGGGCGGCATAACGCCGGGGCGCGGCCTTGACGCTCTTTGTGCTCTGGACCCCTGCCGGTCGTGCGCTTTCAGCGACATGGACCGCGCCGCCGCCGATAAGGGCGCCGCCGCAGGTGCAGGCGCATAATTTAGCCAATGCCATCCGTACCGACATAGTGATCCACTCTTGTTTGTCTTCCTGTCGTTCAGACCAATCACCGCATGTCGGTGGCCGCTGAATGACAATCGCCTTCATGTAAAAAGGCAAAAGAACATGTTAACTTCAATGGCGTTAACTCTGATTATCGGGGTCACGTCGAGAGAAATTGTTGGAATGCCTCAATCACTATGGTTAACGTCCCATAGTGGAACGGCCCGCGGATCCACCTTTAGCTGGTTTTCGGCCGCCGCCTCTTTTGACAAGCAGGATCGCTGTGTTCCGGTCCCAGACGGGTCGGTGGGTGGTCCAGCGGCGTTTCTTTGATTGGAATGGGCGCTTGTGTCGCCTCGCGCCGCTGGCTATTAGGCGCGCTCAATCATAAGTCACGGCTCCCAAAGCAAAATGCAAAGGGGCCTATCGAGTCGGAGAGCCAGATGGCATCGGTCCTTAATTCCGATAATGACGGCCAAAATCCGCCAAAATCGGCTATATCCCTTCCCGCCGATTATCGACCTTCGCCTGACGAAGAGTTTATGAATCCCCTGCAGCTTGAATATTTCCGGCAGCGGCTGTGGGACTGGAAAAAGCAGATATTGACGGAGGCCGAGGGCACTCTGGCGGTTCTTCAGAACGAACCATTGCGTGAACCCGACCTCAATGACCGCGCGTCGAGCGAAACCGACTGGTCCATCGAGCTGCGCACCCGCGATCGCCAGCGCAAGCTGATTTCCAAGATCGACGCGGCGCTGCGGCGCATCGATGACGGCGAATATGGCTATTGCGAAGTGACCGGCGAACCCATTTCCCTGGGTCGTCTGGAAGCCCGGCCAATCGCCACCATGACGGTGGAAGCGCAGGAACGGCACGAGCGTCAGGAAAAGGTATCTCGCGACGATTAACCCTTTGTCCATCGACCCGTGGCAAGCCGTTGGAAACAGTGGGCATCGCAAGGGTTGATGATGGACAGCGAACAGGAATTGGGTGATCGGGGTCCGGCGCGGGCCGGGCCTAGGGACAGCCTGTTCCTGCTCACTACCCTCGAATCGACTGGCGGCGCTCCGTTGGGGCGCGCCCGCGTCCGTAATCTGTCTGCAACTGGCATGATGGCCGATTGCGAAAGACCTGTGCCGTCTGGCGTCGAGATTTTCATGGACCTGCGCGGTGTTGGCCGGGTGAAGGGCAAGGTCGTATGGGCGCGCGGGGACAAGATCGGCATTGCCTTCGACCGCGAAATCGACCCGCAGTTGGCGCGCAAGCCGGTCTCCGCCGGTAACACGACTCAGTTCCATGCGACCCGACCGCAAGCGCGGCAGCTAAAGCGCTGACATTATGTTTGTCAGGCCTTATGGGCCGACAGGGGTGCGCTCGATAAGCGATGGATGGGCAGGCGATGGCAAAGGGCCGGACGGCTGTCGCGCCGATCCGACCCCATTGCCTATGCGGGCTTAATTCCCGACCGACATTTCCTCTTTCAGCCGCAATTTCTGCTTTTTGAGCGAGGCGACAAGGATCGCATCAGGCATGGGCCGACTCGACTCCGCCTTTATGCGTGCCTCAAGCCCTGCATGTTTGGCCGAAAGTGCTGAAATGTGGCTATTTTCCATGACGTTCTCCTTGTGAAGGTGATGGACGAACGAGTAAATCATGATTCCGCTGCTTTGTCCCTAAGGCTGCATCGCTTTGCGACCGGATGGGCGAAAATTTGCGATGGTCCGATGACCCCGGCCAAGCTATCAGAGGCCTTCGGAAAAGCATGGCCTGGAAAGAGGGTGCGGATTGAGCCGGGAAGACATTATGCGTCGGCTGGAGTTGCTGCGAATCGAGCATAGGGATCTCGACCGCGCCATCGATGCATTGGTCGGCACCGGGGCGAGCGACCAGATGCAGGTGGCACGGCTGAAAAAGCGCAAGCTGCGCCTTCGCGATGAAATCGCCGTGCTGGAAGACGCGCTGATCCCCGACATCATCGCCTGAATCCCCGCCAATGCGGCATTCGTGGTTAATATCATGGCTGATCGGCCCTGAATGGGACAAGCTGGGAGATGGGCGCCACGCGGGCCTGACAAGGCGAATCTTTTATGTCAGGAATGAAGCATGTCTCCTGCGCTTTTCCTTGATCGTGGCCTTCACCGGCGACTGGTCGACGGCCTCTACCTGGAGGCCATGGTCATGGCGGATGAAGCGCGTGCCTATTTCGACCAGCGCGAAACGGAAGAGGGGGAAATGGACGATCCGCTGCGCCGGGTGTCCTTCGCATGCGAATCGCTCAAGGTGACGACCCGGCTCATGCACGTGATCGCCTGGCTGTTGAGCCAACGGGCATGGCAGAGGGGTGAGATTGCGGACGCCGACCTTGCCGATGAAAAATACCGCCTGGGTCGCGCGGCCAGCACCGAAGCAGATGTGGCTTTGGCCTTTCCCTTTGCTGCGCGCGCCCTGATCGAAGCCAGCCAGGAATTATATGACCGGGTCTCCAGGCTGCAGGACAGCATGGACAGGATGGCGCGCCCACCGGCTCAGCAGGCGGCGAACCCAGCGCGCGCATTGATGGATCGGCTGAACCTGGCATTTTGAGCGGTACGTCGTTCAGGCTCGCCGCACGATCCGCTCTGGCGCTCCCCTGCCCATATGGGCTAGATCATTGATATGAACACCGGTTTGCGGAACAACTGCCGCACTTCAGGCACTCCGCAAGCTGCCCGGCTGCTATTGGTGCCGTTGCTGCTGCTATCGTGGCCTGAAGCGCAGGCGCAGAGCGTTGCTCCGCCCGCTGTGGTTGCCGACGATCAACAGATGCCGCTCGACCCCATGCCCGATATCGGGGTCGCCTGGCCCGATCTGGATCAGCCCGACAGCGTCGACCCATTTCCTGCCGATGACATGGCTGACATCCCGGCCGATGACGGTCCCGCCGTGGCGGATGAAGGCGCAACGCCAGTGGAGGCGCAGGCCGCATCAGCCGCCATCAGTCCTCCCGGGGACTTCGCCGACCCGATCAAGGAAAGCCGCTATACCCTGCAGTTGAAGGGCGTGGAGCAGATCGCCGACGCGCAGTTCGACGCCCGCTTCCGCGACCTGTCGGTTTTGCGGCAGGGCGAAGACAAGTCGGCCAATCTGGCGCAGATCAACCGACGCATCGCGGAAGATACGGCGTTGCTGGACCGGCTGCTGCGCGCCAAGGGCTATTATGCGGCCCGCATTCGCTCGTCCGTCGCGCCCGCGGGCGAAGATCGCCTGTCGGTCACGTTCCAGATAGTGCCCGGAACGCTTTACCTGCTGTCCAGCGTGGATCTGGAGGGGCTGTCGGCCGCCGGTGAACGCGAGGCGAAGTTGCGAGCCGCTTTTCCGCTGAAACCCGGCGATGCAGTCGACGCCGATGCAATCCTGTCCGGGCAGGCGGACCTGGCGGTTGCGCTGGCCGAAAATGGCTTTCCCTTCGCAAAGGTTGGTGAGCCGCAAGTCCATATCGATCATGAAGAGCGCAAGGGCGATCTGGACATAGTCGTGACCCCCGGCGCCTATCGGACCTTCGGGTCCATATTATTGGCGAATGACAAGCTGTTCAGTGCCGACCACGTCCAGCGCATCGCCCGTTTCCAGCCCGGCGATACCTATATGGCGTCCGACGTGGAGGATTTGCGCAGCGCGATCATCGCTACCGGCCTCGTATCCTCGGTCAGCCTGACCCGGAAGGATGCCGGCGACGGGGAGCATGTCGATCTGCTGGTCGACGTGCGGCCCGCTCCGCTGCGGACCATCGCCGGGCAATTGGGCTATGGCACCGGCGAAGGGTATCGCGCCGAAGTCAGCTGGCAGCATCGCAACCTGTTTCCCCCGGAAGGGGCCGTGACATTTCGCGGCGTGCTGGGCACGCAGGAGCAGACCGCTTCCGCGACCTATCGCCGCAACAATTTCCGTCGGCGCGATCATGTGCTGACCGGGCTGGTTTCGGTCAGCAACATCAAGCGCGACGCCTATGACGCTCGCACCATCACCCTGTCCGGTGCGATTGAGCGGCAGACCAACATATTGTTTCAAAAGAAATGGGTCTGGCGCGTCGGGGCCGAATTCATTGCATCGGATGAAAAGGACGCCTTCAGCGGGGGCAATCGGCGCACCTTCCTGATCGGGGCCGTCCCGCTCAGCCTTACCCATGATGGTAGCGACGACCTGCTCGATCCGACCAGGGGCTTTCGCCTCGGTGGTCGTTTAAGTCCCGAACTGTCCTTCCAGAACGGCACCTTCGGCTATGCCCGTGTCCAGCTGGACGGCAGCGTCTATCAACCGATGGGTGATCGTGTCGTGCTGGCGGCCCGCGCTCGCTTCGGGACTATATTGGGGTCGACCGTGGATCGCATCGCGCCGTCGCGGCGATTCTATGCAGGGGGCGGGGCTTCGGTGCGGGGCTATGGTTATCAGGCCATCGGCCCGCGCGATTCCGGCAACGATCCCATCGGCGGCAAGAGCCTGGCCGAATTTTCGCTGGAATCGCGGATAAGGTTCGGCAATTTCGGCGTGGTGCCGTTCGTGGATGCAGGCAATATCTCGACCAGTTTCGTGCCTCACTTTCGCGATTTGAGGATCGGGGCGGGCCTTGGACTGCGCTATTATAGCAGTTTCGGGCCGATCAGGGTCGACGTGGGCACACCGCTCAACCCGCAGGAAGGCGATCCCAAGGTCGCGGTCTACGTCTCGCTGGGCCAAGCCTTCTGATGGCGGAAGAACAGGCCCAGTCGCGGTCCCACCCGGCAACCGACCGCCGCCGCGCCTGGGATGGGCCGTGGCAGCGGTGGATCGCTGGGTTGCTTGCTTTGCTGCTACTGGTGGCGGTGGGCGCGCTGGTCTGGCTGGATACGCCGTCGGGCCACCGTTTCCTGATCTCGCGCATAGATCGCATCAGCCCGCCGTCGGGCCTGCACATTCGTGTCGATCGGATAGAAGGCAGCATCTATCGCCGCGCCGTGCTGCATGGCCTGACCCTGTCCGACCCGAAAGGCGCATTTCTGGATGCACCGCGCGTCGAACTGGACTGGTGGCCCTTTGCATGGCTGTCCAATCGGCTGGACATCGACCGCCTGGTCATTCCCGTCGCCACCCTGCATAAATTGCCCAAGCTCAATCCAAGCCAGCGCGAAGGCCCGATCCTTCCGGGTTTCGACATTCGCCTGATGCAGTTTTCAATCGATCGACTGATGATCGACAAAGGCGTGACGGGACGTGCGCGGCAGGCAACCATCTCCGGCGATGCTGACATTCGCGATCGTCACGCCGTGATCGATTTGTCGGCACGGTTGCTGGATGGCGACGACGCGCTGAACATCGCACTGGACAGCCGCCCGGACGACGATCGGTTCGACCTGGACGTCACCGTCAATGCACCCAAAGGCGGGGTGCTGGCGGCGATGGCTGGCCTCAGCCAGAACGCCAATCTGCGCATCCGGGGTCAGGGCAGCTGGACGCAGTGGGATGGTCGGCTGTCCGGCACATTGGACAGCAACCCCGCTGTGGATCTGCGACTGGCGGCGCGGGGCGGGGCTTATTCGGCAACGGGTTCGATTGAAGGATCGGCCATCGCAGGGCAAGGGCTTGTCCGCCGCCTGTCGGCCCCGCGGCTGGCGGTGAGCGCGAAGGGCGCCATGGCCAACCGGCGGATCGACGGCCTTGTTTCACTGCGCTCCGACGCGCTGGAACTTAGCGCGGATGGCGCGCTCGACCTGCGGAACAATGCGCTCGACAATGTGCTGGTCGACCTGAAACTGGCTCGCCCGCAAGCATTGCTGAAATCGATGCGCGGGCGCGATGTGACGGCGCGCATCCGTCTGGACGGGCCGTTCGCGGCCTTTGGCTATGAATATCTGCTGCGCGCCCGACAATTGGCGTTCGACCGCACCTTGATCAGCGACGTGCGCGCCGAAGGGAAGGGACGCAGGGCGAAGAATGGGCCTACGCTGATCCCGGTGCAGCTGAAGGCGCGGCGGCTGGATGGTCAGGGTGATCTGGTCGAAGGCATAGTGCGCAATTTTTCGCTGAACGGCGTGCTGCAAATCAAGGGGCAGCAGATCGTCAGCAATCCCATGTCGATCCGCTCGGACAAGCTGAACGGCAAGTTGCTGATGCTGGCCGACCTCAGGACTGGCCGTTACGATTTTGGATTGGACGGTGAAATCCGCGGTCTCGCCATTCGTGGGCTGGGCGTGGTGGACCTGGTGTCGCGGCTGCGCGCTGTGCCGGATGCGCGCGGTGCGTTCAGCCTTAGCGGCAATGCGGTGGCAAGGATGCGGCGGCTGGACAACAGCTTCCTTAGGTCGCTTGGCGGCGGACTTCCCACCTTACGAAGCGGGCTGTCCCTGGGGCCGGACGGGCGGCTGATTTTTTCCAACCTGTCGCTCGACGCGCCTTTGCTCAAACTGACTGCGCAGGGTTATCGCCTCCCCGATCGCAGCTTTCATTTCGAAGGCAGGGGCAGGCATGGCGCATATGGCCCACTGCGCCTGACGCTGGACGGCCGGATTGAGCGCCCGGCCATCGACTTGGTTCTTGCACGTCCCCTCGACGCCCTGGGCGTCACTAATCTGCATGCCCGCCTGACGCCCAGCGAACCGGGATATGATTTTGTTGCCGAAGGGGGGTCAGCCCTTGGCCCGTTCACCGGCAATGGTGCAATCCTTCTCCCGCCGAACGGACAGGCGGTGGTTCGGGTGGCGCAGCTCGCCGTGTCAGGCGTTACCGCTAGCGGAGACCTCCGCCCTGTGACTGGCGGGCTTGACGGAAGGCTGGTCGTGGCCGGGCCAGTCACAGGCTTCATCGCCTTTGCCCCAGTAAACGGTGCGCAGCAGCTTGTGCTGAAACTCGACGCGACCGACGCGAGCTTTGATGGCCCGGCAGTCATAGCCGTTCGGCGCGGCAAGCTGGACGCGACCGTCCTGCTCGATCCCGCAGGCGCATCCGTCAACGCCGCGCTGCAGGCGCGCGGCCTGCGCGTGGGCGGCATGTTGGTAGGTCGCATGACGGCCAACGCCGAAATGACCGGCGGGCGCGGCGTCGTCAGGGGCAGCCTGTCAGGCCAGCGGGGACGGCTGTTCGATCTTCAGGGGGAAGCGCAGGTCGAACCGGATCGCATCCGTCTGACCGCGAAGGGGACCGTCGACGCCCGGCCAATCCGCTTGACCCGCACAGCGCTTTTCACCCGGATCGACGGTGGATGGCGGCTCGCTCCGACGACCATCAGCTATGCGGGCGGTTCGCTGCAACTGGGCGGGGAATTGAGCGGAGCGACGACCAGGGTCGAAGCGCGGATGAACAAGCTGCCCCTCGCGCTTCTCGACATCGCCTATGATCATTTGGGTCTGGGCGGCACGACCACCGGAACCCTGACCTATGTTCATACGCGCGGCGGTTTGCCCAGCGGCAGGGGCGATCTGCGGGTGCGCGGCCTCACCCGTTCCGGCCTGTCGCTTAGTTCGCGGCCAGTCGATGCTGGCGTCAACATCATCCTGACTCAGGACCGGCTGGCGACCCGCATGGTTTTTGCCGCTGGCGGGCAAACGATCGGACGTGGGCAGGCGCTCCTGACCCCGCTCGGCAGTCAGGGTGGGCTGGTCGAACGGCTGAACAGCGCGCCCCTGTTCGCTCAACTGCGTTTCAAGGGCACGGCGGACACGCTCTGGCGGCTGACCGGGGTGGAAATTGTGGACATTTCCGGTCCGGTCAACATGTCAGCGGACGCGCGTGGCACCTTGGGCAATCCAGTCATTTCCGGTTCGCTTTCAACGGACAGTGCAGCCATTAACAGCCCTGTCACCGGTATGCGTCTGAATGCCGTCAAGGCGCGTGGGCGCTTTTCCGGGGCACAACTCGTCATCTCCGAATTTTCCGCCACCGCGCGCAATGGCGGGGCGGTGACCGGTGCGGGCAATTTCACCTTTGCCGGTATCGGCGGCGTGGCCATGGACCTGCGGCTTCAGGCGGATAACGCGGCTTTGCTCGAACGGGACGATATCGCGGCGACCGTGACCGGCCCGATCACGCTGCGGTCCGACGGGTCCACCGGCACGGTCGGCGGCGATCTGATCCTTAACCGCAGCCGGTTCACCATGGGTCGGGCCGCTGCCGTGGCGCAAATACCCGAATTGCGGGTTACCGAAACACGTCGCAACGGTGATGAAATAGAACGGCCCCGGACCAGCAGGCCGTGGGCGCTGGCGATCAAGGCAAGGGCGCGCGATCGCCTGACCGTCACCGGACTTGGCCTCGACAGCGAATGGCGCGCCAATCTGGACATTGGCGGCACAGTCGCTGCCCCTGCGATTTCGGGCAGGGCGGAACTGGTGCGGGGCGGCTATACCTTTGCGGGTCGGCGGTTCGAACTGCGGGAGGGCCGGATACAGTTCGACGGGCGCACGCCGGTGAACCCATCTCTGGACATCGATGCGGAAGCCGACGTCAACGACCTTACCGCGACGATCCATGTCGGGGGCACGGGCCTGAAACCCGATATCAGCTTCACCAGCATCCCCGCCTTGCCGCAGGATGAGCTATTGTCCCGCATCCTGTTCGGAACGTCCATCACCAACCTGTCCGCGCCGGAGGCATTGCAACTGGCGTCGGCCGTCGGTTCGCTTCAGGGTGAAGGCGGGCTGGACCCGATCAATGCCGTGCGCAAGGCGGCGGGGCTTGACCGGCTGCGGATCATCGCCGCCGATCCGACCCAGGGTCAGGGCACATCGCTGGCGGCGGGCAAATATCTGACCCGCAAAACCTATGTGGAATTGATCACCGACGGTCAGGGCTATTCCGCGACCCGCATAGAATATCAGGTAACACGCTGGCTTTCGCTGCTGGCGGCCATATCGACCATAGGACGTGAAAGCGCCAACGTTCGCATATCGAAGGATTATTGACCCGCCGCCTGAGGGCAGGTCAGCACGAACGTCTGTGCAGTTATAATGTCGCTTCGATTTCCCGTGCAGCCAGGTCTGGATCTTCCGCCAGGCTGATCGGTCGCCCCACCACCAGGATCGATGCGCCGCGATCAAGTGCCTCGCGCGGGGTCACGGCGCGTTTCTGATCGCCCATGGTCCCCCCGGCAGGCCGAACGCCGGGCACGACGAAGAAACCGTCCGGCCATGCCCGCTTCGCCATCGCCACTTCCTCACCGGAACACACGATCCCGTCCAGCCCCGCGCTGCGTGCCAGATCGGCCAGGCGCGCCACCTGATCTTCCGCCTGGCCGCCCACACCGATGTCGGTCAGGTCACCATTATCCAGGCTGGTCAGGACCGTGACGGCTACCACCTTCGTATTGATGCCAGCCGCCGCCTTCGCGTCCTCCAGCATCGCGCGTCCGCCTGCCGCATGCACGGTCAGCACGGCGGGTTCCAGGCCATTCAGCGCCTGCACCGCCTTCGCCACGGTATTGGGAATGTCATGCAGCTTGAGGTCCAGGAAAATCGGAAGGTCGAACTTCATCATCTCCCGCACGCCGTGATGGCCATTGGCGCAGAAAAATTCCAGCCCCAGCTTCAGCCCGCCGACATGATTGTGGACCCGCTGCGCCAGTTCCTGCGCCTTGGCCAGGTCGGGGGTATCGATGGCGACATAGATCGGGCTGCTCATGCTGTTCCTGTTGCAGAAAGGGGAGGGGGCGGCGGGGGTGATATGTCCGCAGAATCGGTCGGGGCTGGCGTGGGCGTGGTGGTCGCGACAATCAAGGCGCGCTCGGTACTGTCCAAGCGACGCTTCATCCGCCAGCGCGTTGCCCGCGCCATGACCCAAAAGGGCAGTGCGCCCAGCAGGAATGCGCCGATCAACAGGACCGGCAGCTTGGTTTCCATCACCATGTCACCCCATAGCCGGACCGTGACGGGCACATAATTCGCCATGCAGAAAAAGGCGAGGGCTACGGCGATGACGACCCAGAAGGCAGTCCGCAGAAATTGCATCGGCATATCGTCCTAGCTGCTGATTTTACGCAGCTTAGGATATTTCACCCGTCTTCGGAAGCGCTTCGTCCGATTTCGCCAGCTGCGCATAGGGGCAGGGCTTCGACTTGCCGACAGCATTGCCGTGGCCCGCGCGGAACTCGCACCCCCGTCCGCGCATTTTTCCATGTCGCAAGGAGGCACATTATCATGGCGGCGCGCGCTTATTGGCAGGGGCAGATCAGGCTGGCTCTCGTGTCCATCCCGGTTGAGATTTATTCCGCGACCAAATC
The DNA here is from genome assembly GCF_044987515.1 of Sphingobium sp. ZW T5_29. NCBI lineage: Bacteria > Pseudomonadati > Pseudomonadota > Alphaproteobacteria > Sphingomonadales > Sphingobiaceae > Sphingobium > Sphingobium sp. ZW T5_29. Next base: position 143,968 of record NZ_JBJDRM010000010.1, on the reverse strand, counting down.
GGGCGCGCAGATCGCATTTCACCAGATTCACGAACCCAGCGGCAAGCGCGTCCGTTATGAAAAGACGGTGCCCGGTCTCGGCGCAGTGAAGCCTGAAGACATTGTCAAAGGCTATGAGGTGAGCAAGGGCGACTATGTCCTGCTGCAACCCGACGAGATCGAGGCGGTCAAGCTTGAGAGCAAGAAGACGCTGGAGCTGACGCAGTTCGTCGACGCCGATGAGATCGACGTGCTCTATTATGAACGGCCCTATTATGTCGTTCCCGCTGACGATCTGGCCGAAGAAGCCTTCATCGTTCTGCGTGAAGCGCTGCGCCAGTCGAAAAAGGTTGGCCTCGGCCAGTTGGCGATGCGCGGGCGTGAATATATCGTTTCGCTCAAGCCTTGCGGTCGCGGCATGATATTGGAAACCTTGCGCTATGCCGATGAAGTTCACCGCGCCCAAAGCTATTTCCGCGAGATTGAGGATGCCAAGCCTGACGCCGAACTGCTCGACCTGGCCCAGGCGCTGATTGAAAAGAAAACCGCCCCATTCAAGCCCGACAGCTTCCATGACCGTTATGTCGATGCGCTGGAACGGCTGATCGAAAAGAAGAAAAAGGCCAAGGGTCGCCGCATCATCGAGGAAGAGGATACAGGCCCGGTCAAGCGGAGCGGCAATGTCATCGACCTCATGGCCGCGCTCAAGAAATCCGTCGATACGGGCGGAAAGGGCGGGTCATCTGCCGCTACCGGCAAAACGGGCACCACAAGAAAGCTCGCGGCGCGGAAGAGCAGCACCGCCAAGACTCCGGCGCGAAAGCGGGCATGACCGATGGCCGACGCCGATCCGCTGACGGTCTATAATCGCAAACGCGATTTCGCCCGGACCAGGGAACCTGCGGGCAAGCGCGGGCGAAGCGGCGGAAACAGCTTCATCGTGCAAAAGCATGATGCGACCCGGCTTCATTTTGATTTTCGATTGGAAATGGATGGCGTGCTGAAAAGCTGGGCGGTGACGAGGGGGCCTAGCCCTGATCCCGCCGACAAGCGGCTGGCCGTGCGGACGGAGGATCATCCCTTGTCCTACGCCAGTTTCGAAGGGACCATCCCGCAGGGCGAATATGGCGGCGGCACGGTGATGCTGTGGGACGAAGGTACGTGGGAGCCCATCCCCGGCAAAAGCGCGAAGGACCTGGCCAAGGGGCACCTTCATTTCATCCTCCACGGTCAAAGGATGAAAGGCGAATGGCTGCTGATCCGGCTCAAACCCCGTCCGGGCGAAAAGCGGGAAAACTGGCTGTTGCGCAAGATCGAGGATGGCTATGCCGGTGCGACCGACGATCTGGTGGCGCGGGAACTTACCAGCATAAGCAGCGGTCGCACCATGACGCAAATCGCCGCGGAAGCACCTCCACTCTCGCTAAAGGGCAAGAAGGGGAAATCCTTCGACGCCGCCATGGCTCAGGCGAAAAAGGCGACGCCGGTTCGCGCATCGCGAAAGCGGGCCACTGGCAAGCCGCCGACCTTTCATGCTCCACAACTTGCGACGTTGGTCGATGCGGTGCCGACCGGCAATGGCTGGATTCACGAGATCAAATATGACGGCTACCGCTGTCTGGTAAGCGTCGCGTCAAACGAGGTGCGCATTTTCACGCGGACCGGTCTCGACTGGACCGATCGCTTCGCCCCGCTTGCCGCCGAACTAGCCGATATGGACCTGCCGCCCGCACTGATCGACGGAGAAATCGTGGCGATGGGCGCTGACGGCAACCCCGATTTTTCCACCCTCCAGCATGTGCTTAAGGGAGAGGACAGCGGTGCGCTCCATCTGTTCGCCTTCGACCTTCTGGAACTGGATGGGCAGGATCTGACCGCGCTTCCCAATGTCGCTCGAAAGGAAAAGCTGGGCGCGCTGATCGGTGATGGAACGCCGCAGGTCCACTTTGCCGATCATGTGGTCGGCGCGGGCGAAAAGCTGTTCCGCGCCATGTGCGACGCCGGTCAGGAAGGCATAATATCCAAGCGGGCGGACGCACCCTATCGCGGCGTGCGGACGAAAAACTGGCTGAAGGTCAAATGCACCCGCCGACAGGAATTCGTCATTGTCGGCTGGACGGCGAGCGGAGCCAGCGGACGCGCCCTGCGCAACATATTACTCGCGCAGAATGGACAGGATGGGCTGGTCTATGCCGGGAAGGTCGGCACCGGCTTCAACGCGCGCAACAGCGAAAGCCTGATGCACGCATTGAAGGCCCGCGCGCGCAAGACGCCTGCCCTGACCGTCCCGCGCGGCGATAGTCGCGGGGCGCAATGGGTGCGTCCCGATCTGGTCGCCGAAATCGCCTTCGCCGAATTTACCGGCAGCAATGTCATTCGGCACGGCAGCTTCCTGGGCTTGCGCGAAGACAAGGCGGCAAAGGATGTCAGCCGGGAGAAACCAGTGGCCACGCCCGAAACCCAATCCGATGTGCCTATCAGCAATCGCGACCGGCTGATCTTTCCAGAAGCGAAGATCACCAAGGGTCAGCTGGCCGACTATTATGCGGCGGCGGGCGCGATCATGCTGCCATGGATTGCGCATCGCCCGATCAGCCTTGTCCGATGCCCTCAAGGGCGGGCAAAAAAATGCTTCTTCCAAAAACATGACAGCGGCAGCTTTGGCGACCATGTGATGCATGTTCCCATTCGCGAAAAGGACGGGGGAGAGGAGGATTATCTCTACCTCGATGATGTCGACGGCCTGCTGGCTTGCGTTCAGATGGGAACCATCGAATTTCACGGCTGGGGATCGCGGGTCGAAGATGTGGAGCGGCCCGACCGCCTGGTTATCGATCTCGACCCGGACGAGGGACTGGATTTTGGCGATGTGAAAAAGGCGGCGCGCGACATTCGCCGGACGCTGGAAGATATCGGCCTCACCAGCTTCGCCATGTTGTCGGGCGGCAAGGGCGTGCATGTCGTCGTGCCCCTGACGCCAGACGCGCAATGGCCGCAGGTCAAGGATTTTGCCGACCGCTTCGCCCGTGCGCTGGCGACGGCGGAACCCGACCGCTTCACCGCGACCATGAGCAAGGCCAAGCGCAAGGGGCGCATCTTCATCGACTGGCTGCGCAACCAGCGCGGCGCGACCGCCGTCCTGCCCTATGTCGTTCGCGCGCGGGAAAATGCGCCGGTCGCCGTGCCGGTCACCTGGGATGAGCTGCAGGATATCGAGCATCCCGGCGCTTTCACAATTGCGAATCTGGACCAATTGATCGATCGCGCCGGTTCGCGCGAGCTGCGCGGTTGGGGGGAGGCCGCCCAAACTTTGCCCGATTACTGAAAGCCGCTTTTCTGCGCGCCCGCTTTATTGCATAGATTCGGATTGTTATGACAAAGCCCGAACATGATGCGCCCACCGATGGCGCCCAAACCCCGGACACCGCCACCCAATCTGATCTGGCGACTGCCGCGCGCAAATCCGCCAGCAAGGGCGTGTTGATGGGGACGGCCGTCGGCATCGGGTCCGCCGCCATCGTCGCGGCGCTGCTCTACGCGAACCGAAAGCGCGGTTAGAGCGATTTCCAAGCGATCGGAAACGATCGCTGATTAAGAAATCGCGGAAACAAGCTCTAACCCGCGGACGACGCAAAAAAGAGGCGGCATGGCCTTCGCTTCATACCGCCTCATATGCGACCCGTTCAGGGTGGTATTGCCTGCATTTTTGCAGGAAACTCTATCTCACTTCGCGCCGCCGTTCAGATAGCTGATCAGTTCGGGCTTGCTGACCGAAACGCTCTTGTCGGCATCAGCGGTCACGAAAGCGCCATCGACCCAGGCCGTGACATCGGCGGCTGGCATCTTGTTCCCCGTAGCCTTCATCTCCTGATCCTTCAGCGCGATCATCCAGCGGGAAAATTCTGCCTTGTCCAGCTGTTCATCGCTGTTGGCATCATAGGCGGGATATTCCCTGTCCACGATTGACGCGACGGAATCTGCCGGGTCCGCAGGTGTGGTGGCGGACGAACCCGCAGCGCCCGCCGGTGCAACAGGCGCCTGTTGGGCCAAAGCCGGGGTCGCCATCAACATCGCCAACGTCAACACGCGGATCATCGCGAACTCCTTGATATAACCGGGTCATGGATAAGACCCGCAGACAGATGAATTGTTCATCGCGATACATGAATATTCGCCGCTTTTCCTGAACATATGTTCATGATGATCGGCTCAACTCCCGTCATGGCTCACTTCATCCGCCCCATCTGCAATATTCACGACGAAAGGCCGCGCGCGATGATCGGCATTGCCCTTCGGCCTGCCTTATTTGCCCTTCGGTAACGGGCCTGCTAGGCGGCGCGGCGATCTTTCACAGCAATCAGGATTCGACCCGATGGTCCCGCGCTATGCTCGCCCCCAAATGACTGCCCTCTGGGAACCAGAGGCCCGCTTTCGCATCTGGTTCGAGATTGAAGCGCACGCGACCGAGGCACTGGGCGAACTTGGCGTCGTTCCCAAATCCGCGCCCAAGGCGCTGTGGGACTGGTGGGCGACCAACCCGTCAATCGACGTGCCCGCCATCGATGCGATCGAAGCAGTGACCAAGCATGACGTGATCGCGTTCCTGACCTGGGTTGCGGAACAGGTCGGCGACGAAGCCCGCTTCATGCATCAGGGCATGACCTCCAGCGATGTGCTCGACACCTGCCTCGCCGTGCAGTTGTCGCGCGCCGCCGACATATTGATCGACGATCTGGACAAGCTGCTGGCCGTCATCAAGCGCCGCGCTTTCGAACATAAGCTGACCCCCACCATCGGCCGCAGCCATGGCATTCATGCCGAACCGGTCACGTTCGGCCTGAAAATGGCGGAAGCCTATGCGGAATTTTCCCGCTGCCGCACCCGCCTGGTCGCTGCGCGTGAGGAAATCGCCACCTGCGCCATATCGGGCGCTGTCGGCACCTTCGCCAATATCGACCCCCGCGTGGAAGAACATGTCGCGGCGAAGCTCGGCCTTGCCATCGAACCCGTGTCCACCCAGGTCATTCCGAGAGACCGCCACGCCATGTTCTTCGCGACGCTGGGCGTCATCGCCAGCTCGATCGAGCGGCTGTCGGTCGAAGTGCGCCACCTTCAGCGCACCGAAGTCCTGGAGGCGGAAGAATATTTCTCCCCCGGCCAGAAGGGCAGCTCCGCCATGCCGCACAAGCGCAACCCGGTGCTGACCGAAAACCTGACCGGCCTCGCCCGCATGGTGCGCAGCTACGCCATGCCCGCGATGGAAAATGTCGCCCTGTGGCACGAACGCGACATCAGCCATTCGTCGGTCGAACGCTATATCGGCCCCGACGCCACCATCACCCTCGACTTCGCGCTGGCCCGCCTGACCGGCGTCATCGACAAGCTGCTCGTCTATCCTGAGCGGATGATGAAGAATCTCGACAAGATGGGCGGCCTTGTCCACTCGCAGCGCGTGCTGCTGGCGCTGACGCAGGCAGGCGTCTCCCGCGAAGACAGCTATCGCTATGTTCAGCGCAACGCGATGAAGGTCTGGGAATCCGACGGCCAGCTATCCCTGCTGGAACTGCTCAAGGCCGACGCCGACGTAACAGCCGCACTGACGGCCGAACAGATCGAGGAAAAATTCGACCTCGACTATCACTTCCGCCAGGTAGACACGATCTTCCGCCGCGTCTTCGGCGAAGCCTGATCCATCTGAAGCGCGAGGACAAGGCCGAGGCGGATCGCCGGGCCTTATCCTCGCGCTAACCTGTTTTCGGTGATGCTACGCCGCTGTCGTTCGGGGGAGGAACGATGGCGCAAGTCGTCGTGCCTGGCGCGCTCGACGCGGCTCGCCATTCGACTCCCTAGAATTGGAAAAAGTTTTTGGTCGGGGAGAGAGGATTCGAACCTCCGGCCCCTGCCTCCCGAAGACAGTGCTCTACCAGGCTGAGCTACTCCCCGACCGTCGGCGGTATCGCTGGGCGATGCCGCTGGGCAGGCGGCGGTCTATAGAGGCGGGTTTTCCGGCTGGCAAGCGGCTGGGCGTGCTTTTTTTGCCCGATCACAGCAGCCCCGCCTGCCGGAAACTGAACCGTCCCTTGCCGCTCAGGATCACATGATCCGCGACCTTCATTTCCATCGGGCGCAGGCGATGGGCGACCCTGCGGGACAGTCGGATATCTTCCCGCCGGGGGATGGGGAAGGGGCCGTCCATGCGCTGCTGCTCTATGATCAGCCATGCACTGTCCATCCGCAGCAACGCCCTGACGATCCCCGGCCAATCGCCTTTGCCATCGATGCGGCCCAACAGGTTCCAGTCGTCGTCAAGCGCGATGATTTCGATGGTTTCCGTAGCGGCCATCAGCAAAGGATGCGGCCAAAGTCCTGCGCCAGCACGCCCTGTTGCGTCCGGTCTGGAGCGGCCACGGCAGCTTTTGATCCAAAATGGCGGAAGCGCATTGTTGCACGCGCGCCTTGTTGCGGCGGCGGGCAGTCGTTAAAGTCGATCCGGCACAGTTGCCCCGGCCGGGGTTACGATCTTGGCGTGGGGCTGCAGGTGGACCATCCTGAATATCAATTTCTGCGATTGCTGGAACGCGTTCTCGACAAGGGGGACGAGCGGCTGGATCGCACGGGCGTCGGCACGAAATCGCTTTTCGGCGAGCTGCTGAGATTTGACCTCAGCGGCGGTCAGGTGCCCATAATCACCACCAAACGCGTATATTGGAAAACCGCCGTCAAGGAGATGCTGTGGTTCCTTACCGGCGGCACCAACATACGCGATCTGCTCGACCAGAATGTCCGTATCTGGAGCGACTGGCCGCTTGCCCGCTATCGTCAGGCCACGGGCGAAGATATTTCCCAAAGCGACTTTGAAGCGCGCATTGTCAGCGATGACGAATTTGCGAGCCAATGGGGCGAACTTGGCCCTGTCTATGGCAAGCAATGGCGGCGCTGGGTCGATGCCCAGGGGCGCGAGCATGATCAGATCGCTACTCTGGTGGAAACGCTCAGGTCCAACCCCGCAAGCCGCAGAATGCTGTTCCACGCATGGAATGTCAGCGATCTGGACCAGATGGCCTTGCCGCCCTGTCACATGGTCTATCAATACCATGTAAACTCCAGGGGGGAGCTTAACTGCCTGCTCTTTCAAAGGTCCTGCGACCTGTTCCTGGGCGCCGCCTTCAATTATGTCGGCGCGTCCACTCTGCTGTTGATGCTTGCGCAGCAGGCGGGGCTTAAGCCGGGGGAGCTGGTCTGGGTGGGCGGCGACGTTCATGTCTATCTGAATCATGCCGATCAGGTCCGTGAACAGATTTCGCGCCAGCCCCGTCCTTTTCCGACCATGCGCCTGACCCGGCATCCCGCGTCGATCGACGATTACAGGATCGAGGATTTTGAAGTGGTGGGCTATGAACCGCATCCGGCCATTCACGGCGACGTCGCGGTTTAGGCTATCCGCTCCGGGCCGATCGGATAAGCCGCGCGGCCGCATGTTTCAAAAGCGGTGACATTCTCAATGGTCACATCCGCGATGGCTTCGACTGCTTCCTGCGTAAAAAACCCCTGGTGGCCCGTGATCAGCACATTGTGAAAGGTCAGCAGCCGCGCGAATATGTCGTCCTGAAGCGTCTGTCCTGACAGGTCCCTGAAGAAAAGGTCTCCCTCCTCTTCGTACACGTCGAGGCCCAGGGAACCGATCTTGCCCGACTTCAGCCCTTCGATCACCGCGCGGGTATCGACCACCGCGCCTCTGCTGGTGTTGATCAACATCACGCCGTCGCGCAGGCTGGCCAGCGCTGCCCTGTCGATCATATGATGGGTTTCGGGGGTCAGCGGACAGTGCAGGCTGATGATGTCCGCAGCCGCAAACAGATCCTCCAGCGACAGATATTCGACACCCGCACTTGCCAGCGATGAGTCGGGATAGGGGTCGTGCGCCACGATCCGGCAGCCGAGGCCGGAAAGGATTTTGACAAGCGCCCCGCCGATCTTGCCGGTCCCGATGATCCCCACCGTGCGGGTCGCCAGATTAAAGCCCAAAAGACCATCGAGCGCGAAATTGCCTTCGCGCACCCGGACATAGGCGCGATGGATTTTCCGGTTCAGGCACAGGATGAGCGCAAGCGTATGCTCCGCTATCGCTTCGGGCGAGTAAGCAGGAATGCGCGCAACGCAAATCCCCGCCGCCTCTGCCGCTTTGAGGTCGACATTATTGAATCCAGCGCAACGCAACACAACCAGGCGCACGCCGATCTGGCAAAGCGCTTCGATGACGGGCCGGTCAAGATGGTCGTTGACGAAGCAGCACACCGCCGCGGACCTCCTCGCGAGTGAGACCGTCTGCAGGCTAAGGCTTGCCTCGAAAAACCTCAGATCGTGCCGATTGCCGCCCTTGGCATTGGCCGCCTCAAGAAAGGTGCGATCATAGGACCGCGTGCTGAAAACGGCGACATCCATGTCCGCTGCCTTTCGTCCTTTGGAACGACATCCATCCGTTCAGTTAAAAAGGGGGGCCGGACCAGCATCAATGTTTCCGCACGAACTCGGCTCGAAGGACCAGGCCCTTGATGTCTTCATGGCGACAGTCGATTTCCTGCGGGTCGCCCGTCAGCCTGATCGATCTGATCACCGTCCCCTTGCGCAACGTCTGGCCCGCGCCCTTTACCTTCAGATCCTTGATCGTGATGACGCTATCGCCATCCGCCAGAAAGTTGCCAGCGGAATCGCGCACTTCAACCCTGGCATCGTCCTGAGCCTTGGCAGCGGCTTCCTGTGAAGTGATCCACTCCCCCGAAGCCTCATCATAGACATAGTCATCGTTGGTATCGTTCATCTGGAAATCCATTCCCTGCCGTCATCTGTGCGCCCGCTGTCCGGGCTTCATGATCTTCTACCACATCGCATAACAGCCCTGTCGCGAGAACTGGTCCTTTTGCCATGGCGCATCCCGGTCGCCGTTGGACAGGTTCAGCCGAGGAACAGTTGCCTTTCCCGCGCGTTGTAATATAGTAATTGCAGCAAGCAATATTATTGCAACATCTGAGAGGGTGCGGGATGAGCGATCAGCGACTTCCGGGGGTTGGCGACGACGGCGGCGGACGTAATCTGAAACCGCTGCGGCTGCATGTGCCCGAACCTCAATTCCGGCCCGGCGACGCCGCCGATTTCAGCGATGTCGATATTCCCGCCGCGGGCGCCGCGTTGCGCCCTGACGAAACGGCGCATCCTGCGTCGATGCAGCAATTGGCCTATGGGCTGGTCCGCGTGCTTGATGATGAAGGCGCGGCGGTTGGCGCCTGGGACCCGCATCTGCCTGCCGAAACCTTGTTGAAGATGCTGCGCGCCATGGCGCTGACCCGTGCGTTCGACACGCGTATGTTTCGCGCGCAAAGGCAGGGCAAGACCAGCTTCTACATGAAGTCCACGGGTGAAGAGGCGGTGTCGATCGCCGCCGCGACCGCGCTGGCAAGCGATGACATGTGCTTCCCCAGCTACCGCCAGCAGGGCATTTTGATCGCGCGCGGCTGGTCCATCGTCGACATGATGAACCAGATCTATTCGAACAAGGGTGACCGGCTGAAGGGACGGCAGTTGCCGATCATGTATTCGGCGCGCGACGCCAGCTTCTTTTCGATATCGGGCAACCTGACGACGCAATATCCGCAGGCGGTAGGGTGGGCGATGGCCAGCGCCGCGCGGGGAGACACGCGGATCGCGGCCACCTGGTGCGGGGAAGGGTCGACGGCGGAGGGCGACTTCCATTCCGCCTGCACCTTCGCCAGCGTCTATCGCGCGCCGGTCATCCTGAACATCGTCAACAATCAATGGGCGATCAGCAGCTTTTCCGGGTTCGCCGGGGCGGAAGCGACGACCTTCGCCGCCCGCGCGCTGGGCTATGGCATTGCGGGCCTGCGGGTGGATGGCAATGATGCGTTGGCCGTCTACGCCGCCACTCGCTGGGCCGCCGACCGGGCGCGAGCCAATGCGGGGCCGACGCTGATCGAACATTTCACCTATAGGACGGAAGGGCACAGCACATCGGATGACCCCAGCGCCTATCGCTCTGCGGATGAAGGCAGTCATTGGCCGCTGGGCGATCCGATTGCGCGGCTGATGCAGCATTGCATCCGCCTGGGCATCTGGGACGAAGGTCGGCAGGCGGCGATGGACAAGGAACTGGCCGAACAGGTGCGCGACGCCGCGCGGGAAGCTGAAAAGAACGGCATCCTTGGCCATGGCCTCCACCACCCGATGGAATCGATGTTCGAAGACGTATTCGAAGACATGCCCTGGCATCTGCGCGAACAGCAACGGCAGATGCTGGACGAAGCGAAGGCGGCGGGGCTGTGATGCTGGATCAGGGCGCATGAGCGAAGACAGCCAGCAGATGACCATGATCCAGGCGATCAACAGCGCCCTGGACGTGATGATGGACCGCGACCCCGATGTCGTCGTGATGGGGGAGGATGTCGGCTATTTCGGCGGCGTATTCCGCGCGACGGCGGGGCTTCAGGACAAATATGGCAAAAACCGGGTGTTCGACACACCCATCACCGAAATCGGCATCATCGGCGTCGCCATCGGCATGGGGGCCTATGGGCTTCGGCCCGTGCCTGAAATCCAGTTCGCCGATTATATCTACCCGGCGCTCGACCAATTGGTGAGCGAGGCAGCGCGGCTACGCTATCGGTCGGCGGGGGAGTTTGTCGCGCCGATGACGGTGCGTTCGCCCTTCGGCGGCGGCATCTTCGGCGGGCAGACGCATAGCCAGTCGCCGGAGGGCATCTTCACCCATGTGTCGGGCGTCAAGACGGTGATCCCGTCCACCCCCTATGATGCCAAGGGGCTGCTGATTTCCGCTATCGAGGATAATGACCCCGTCATCTTCTTCGAACCCAAGCGCATTTATAACGGCCCGTTCGATGGCCATTATGACCGGCCTGCCAAGGGGTGGGCCGGCCACCCCGGCGCGATGGTGCCGACCGGCCATTATCGTGTGCCCCTGGGTCAGGCGCGGATAGTGCGTCCCGGCGAAGCGCTCACCATATTATGCTATGGCACGATGGAACATGTGGTCGAAAGCACGGTCGCCGACATGGGCGTGGATGCAGAGATAATCGACCTGCGCACCTTGATCCCGCTCGACATCGATGCGGTCGAGCGTTCGGTGAAAAAGACCGGACGCTGCCTGATCGTGCATGAAGCGACCAGGACGAGCGGCTTCGGCGCGGAATTGAGCGCTCTGGTGCAGGAACGATGCTTCTACCATCTGGAAGCACCGATCGAACGCGTGACCGGCTTCGACACGCCCTATCCGCACAGCTTGGAATGGGCCTATTTTCCCGGACCGGTGCGCATTGCGAAAGCCATCGACAAGATCATGAAGGATTGAACCGCCATGGCCCTGTTCACGTTCAAGCTGCCCGACATAGGCGAAGGCATTTCCGCAGCCGAAATCGTCGCCTGGCATGTGAAGGCGGGCGATCATGTGGAGGAAGATCAGCCGATTGCCGACATGATGACGGACAAGGCGACGGTAGAGATGGAAAGTCCCGTGACGGGAACCGTCCTGCGCCTGGCGGGCGAAGTGGGCGATCAGGTCGCAATCGGGTCCATGCTGGTGGAGATCGACACGGAAGCCGAAGGAGAAGCGGTCGCGCCGCCGCCGCCACCAGAGAATGTGATAGAGGCTGAGACTCCGGGGGAGCGGTTGATAGAGGGGAGCGGTTCCGATGAAGCATGCGCAGCTCCGGCGGCCGATCAACATGGCCCGGCACACCATATCCTCGCCTCACCCGCCGTCCGTGCGCGGGCGAAGGCGCTGGGGGTTGATCTTTCCCAGGTAAAGCCCGCGGGCGAACATGTGCGCCATGGCGATCTGGACGCCTTCCTGCTCTACAACGCGGGGCAGGGCTACCGACCGGCTGGGGCATCGGCGCGCCGGGCCGATGAACAGGTCAAGGTCATCGGCCTGCGCCGCCGCATCGCCGAAAACATGGCGGCGTCCAAACGGCATATCCCGCATTTCACCTATGTCGATGAAATCGATGTCACCGAACTGGAACGCCTGCGGGATCAGTTGAACGCCAACCGGGGCGATCGTCCCCGGCTGACGGTTCTGCCGCTGCTGATCGTCGCGATCTGCCGGTCCTTGCCGGGCTTCCCGATGCTGAACGCGCGCTATGATGATGAAGCGGGGGTCGTGACGCGGCACGGATCGGTGCATATGGGCATTGCGACGCAGACCGACGCCGGATTGATGGTGCCAGTGATCCGCGACGCGCAGGACAGCAACGTCTGGCAACTGGCGGCGGAAATCACGCGCCTGGCCGAAGCGGCCCGTGCCGGACAGGCAAAAGCGGAGGAACTGTCAGGATCCACGCTCACCCTCACATCATTAGGGCCGCTGGGCGGAGTGGTGACGACGCCCGTGATCAACCGGCCGGAGGTCGCGATCATCGGACCGAACCGCATCATCGAAAGGCCGGTATTTCGGGGCAAGGAAATCGTTGCGGCAAAGCTGATGAACCTGTCGATCAGCTGCGACCATCGTGTGGTGGACGGCTGGGACGCGGCCAACTTTGTCCAGGCGGTCAGGAAACTGCTGGAATCGCCGGTGCTGTTGTTCGCTGACTGAGCGCGAAACGGCCTAACGCACCGTTGCGCGGTAGCTCAGGCGACCGCTCTCACCAGGGGAAATATCATCCGCCATCGTCCAGCGGACATGCGTGATATCGGCCGGAACAGCGCGTCGCGTGCCGCCCAGCGGCGTCGGCAGCCAAAGGTCCTGAATTCGACCCCATCGTTGCCCGCCATCGATGGAAACTTCGACATCGGGGTCGGATGCGGCCAGGCGCATGCCGCGCGGGACCGGGTTGGTCACCGCCAGCCCGCGCACAGGCTGGCTCCCCTCATTGCGCCAGTTGACGACCAGGATCAGCTGGTCGCCCGGCGCGACGCGATCGGCGCTGGCCAGTATGCGGCGAGGCCGCCCGTTGATGTCGGTGTGCACCCGCTCCACGAACATCTGGGTTTCCAGCCTGATGTCCTGCCGCGCCATCGCCCCATCAGGCGCCATTGCCGCCACAATCGCACAGGCAAATGCCGCCCAACCCCTGATCATGCCGAAAATCCCGTTCTGCATAAGGCGGATCGTTAGGGGGGATCGCCGAATATTTGGTTAATCCTGAATTGTTTATATGTCCGCTCAGCAACATGAAATTGACGAGCCTTAACTGGCGGTACAATGACAGGTTAGAGCAGCGGGGCCGATGCCATCGGATCGGAAACTGCTCCAGCGCAGGGAAAGATCGAACGTGACACCCCATGAACAGCATGAGATCAGTCGGCGGCGCGACCGCCTGCTCGCGTCGATCGCGCTGACCGCTGGCATCGGCCTCATCCTGGCGCTGCCCTTTGCCCTGCGCGAAGGGGCGGAATTCTTCCTGCCGCTCGCCGCCGCGTTGGTGATCGCCATTGCATTGGTGCCTTTCCTCGAATGGATGGAACGGCGTGGCGTGCCGTCGCCGCTGGCGGCGCTGGTCGCGGTCGTCGCTTTCCTGCTGGTGGCGAACATGGCTATCGTCCTGATCGTCGTCCCCGCCGCGGATTGGTTCAGGCTGCTTCCCGAACGCCTGCCAAAGATCCAGAATAACCTCGCGCCCCTGATCGACCTTTATTCCCAGCTGCAACGCTTCGTCGATGGAACGGTGCAGATGCTGGCGAGCGGTCCCGGCGCTGCTGCCAGCCCGATTTCGGTGGATGCCCCGCGGTCGCTGCTTCAATTTGCCGCGACTTCAGCGCCATCGGCGATCGTTCAGATGGTCTTCGCATTGCTCATCATCTATTTTTTCCTGGCTGGCTGGACGCGCCTGCGGCGGCGGACGATCAACAGCCGGGGCAGCTTTGACGGCGCTCTGGCGGTCGCGCGGGTCATCCAGAATGTCGTGGATGCCACATCCGCCTATGTGCTGACCATCGCGGTCATCAACCTGTGCCTGGGCCTTTCGGTCGCCGTTGCGCTCTGGCTGATCGGCATGCCGTCGCCGCTGATGTGGGGCGGGATTGTCGCGATGCTGAACTTTGTCCCCTATTTCGGGCCGATGCTGGCTGCGGTGCTGCTGGGGCTGGGCGGCCTGATGGTGTTCGACGATGTGTGGATGGCGCTGCTGCCCGCCGCGATTCAGGTCGGCTTCCACCTTGTCGAAGCGAACGCGATCACGCCGACCGTGCTGGGACGGCGGCTGACCATGAACCCGCTGCTGATTCTGGTGGCCTTGACCTTTTGGGGATGGGTTTGGGGAACGCCCGGCGCGCTGCTGGGTGTGCCTTTGCTTATCATCATCCAGACGGTGGTTTCGGCGGCGGGCATGCCCGATATCGCCGGTTTCCTGTTCGAACGGGGCACGTTGACGATCCCGCCGACCAGAGAAAATGACGAGAAAGAAGAAAGTGGCGAAAGAGCCGGTTGACAGGTCCGGCGGTCCCGCATAGATGCCCGCCCACACCGAACGCGGGTGTAGCTCAGTTGGTTAGAGCGCCGGCCTGTCACGCCGGAGGTCGCGGGTTCGAGCCCCGTCACTCGCGCCACTCTTTAGGAAGAGTGAATGGTCCTTTAGGACCAGAAATTCCTGAAAATTATACTTGTCGTCACGCCAGCGGAAGCTGGCATCTCAGGCCCTTACGCGCGGCCTACTCTCACGAGATTCCAGCCTGCGCTGCGACGACGGAAGTGGGCGCTTTTGAGCGGCGGATTTGCACCCCTTGGCCGCGCCGAACCTATGGCGGGTTAGCCGCGCCGCCAGCGCCCTGTTTCCATCCAGGCCAGCAGGCGCTTCAAAGGCAATATCCACAGCCAGACAAGCCCCAGAAAAATATACACCGGCACCTGCGCGACCATCGGCAGGCGACCGATCAGGCCCGACAGGCTGCCGATCATGATCGCCCACAGCGCAATCAGCCCGACAATGGCGAACGTGCCCACAGGCTTGCGCCAACTGGGCTGATAGGGGGTAGGCTGGCGGTTCACGCGTCGGGTCCTTCGATCAGTTCGACTTCAGTCAATATAATGTCCAGCGGCAGGTCCCAAGGGTCGGCGGGCAGGGCGTCATGTTCCTGCACCGACCAGGCCAGGCCGATCCGCAATGCGTCGGGGTGCCGGGCAAAGGCGCGGTCATAATAGCCGCCGCCCTGACCCAGCCGGTTCATCGCCCGGTCGAATCCCAGCAGTGGCGCGATTATGACGTCCGGCGCCACAGGCGGTCCGCTCGGTTCGGGGTGATGGGTGCCGTAGAGTCCGGGCAAAAGCCGGTCTTCGGGCAACCATGCCAGGAAATCCATGGTGCCGATCCGATCCAGAACGCGGGGCAGGGCGATGACCTTGCCCATCGCCTGCAGAGGCGCGGCAAAGCGCTGCGCCGGGGCTTCGTCATCCAGGCCCATATAGATGGCGACCGTCCGCGCATTCTCGAGCCGCCGGGTAAGGGGGGAAGGGATCGCCTTGAACGCCAGCCGGTGCGCAATCTGATCCAGCGACGCAACAAAGGCGCGGCGGCGGTCGCGGGCGATGGCGCGCAGGGCAGTCTTGTCTGGATCGTCGCTCATGCCTTGCGTCCGCTGTTTCGGGGCGGGACGTGCTCCTGCGAAGGCAGGAGCCCAGACCCGCCGTCTGAACCAATCTCCTGCCTTCGCAGGCGCGCGTTGATGGTTCAACCGGCGGATGGAAAAAAAAGGTGACGGGACCGCCTTGGCCGTTTGCTGGAATATCCTCTGACGCCTCAACGTCAGGTGGGGACCATGTAGATCGGGCCTGAGCCCGCCCAGGGACAGCCCCCTTGGATGTGATTATCGCCTCAGGGATGTTCGCTAAAGCTCGTACCAGGCAGTGCCCGTCACCTTCTATCTAGGCGTCAGGCGCAGGCGCGGCAAGCCTGTCGCTCAGCTTTTCTATGCGCGCGGCCAGTGCTTCGATGGCGCGGGTCGCCGATTCGTCCTCATCATCCAGCGCCAGCTGCTGCTGCCGACCGGCGGCCTCTCGCTCCAGGTCGTTCAGCTCGTCGGCCATGAACAGCGCGGCAAAGAGCAAGGTGCGCACTTCGGTCAGGCCGGGCGTGTTCTGCTGGGCCAGACGAGCCTTGCGCTCGATCAGGCTGGCCAGGTGGGCAAGATGCGCCTCTTCGCCATCGCGACAGCGCACCGTATAATGACGACCGGCAATCTGGAGCGATGTTTCAGCCATTGGCCTGTTCCTTGATCTCGCGCCCCTTCATCTCCGCGATCAGTTCGTCGAGCGAGCGGAGCGCTTCCCGCGCGGCCGCCGCATCCACGCCGGTCGTGGTGGGAGCGGGGGCTGCCCGCTTTAACCCGTCCACCTGCTGTTCCAGCCTGCCGACTGCGCGCTCCAGCGCACCGATCGCCTGCTTCATGCCGTTGCTTGCCATGTCCTACGCATAGACAAAGTTTTCGCCGCGCAAAAGCGGTCATTGGACCGCGATGGGCGGCGTTGCGCCCTGCTGCGGTTGACGCCCCGTGCGTGAGGCGACAAAGGGGACCCGATTTCGATTCGTCGGCTCGGCAGGGGGCCGTGAGCCAAGCAGGAAAGAAGCCAGCCTAGATGACCGTTTCCGAAAAGTCGCTCGCCAGCGCCATCCGGGCGCTTTCCATGGACGCAGTGCAGGCGGCGAACAGCGGCCATCCGGGCATGCCAATGGGCATGGCGGACGTCGCGACGGTGCTATTCAAGGATTATATCAAGTTCGATCCGACCCAGCCCAAATGGGCCGACCGCGACCGCTTCGTGCTGTCGGCGGGCCATGGATCGATGCTGATCTACTCGCTGCTGCACCTGACCGGCTATGCGCGCCCGACGATTGAGGACATCCGCAATTTCCGTCAGCTGCACAGCCCTTGCGCGGGTCATCCCGAAAATTTTGAGCTGGCGGGCGTGGAAGCGACTACCGGGCCGCTGGGTTCGGGCCTTGCCACCGCCGTCGGTATGGCGATTGCCGAACGGCACCTGAATGCCCAGTTCGGCGACGACCTGGTCGATCACCGCACCTGGGTGATCGCAGGCGACGGTTGCCTGATGGAAGGCATCAACCATGAAGCCATCGGCCTGGCAGGGCATCTCAACCTTGGCCAGCTGATCGTCCTGTGGGACGATAACAAGATCACTATCGACGGCGCGGTCGACCTGTCGAGCAGCGAAGATGTGCGCGCACGCTATGCCGCGACCGGCTGGCACGTCGTATCCTGCGACGGCCACGACGTCGCCGATGTGCGCCGCGCAATTGACGAAGCGCTGGCCGATCCGCGCCCGTCTCTGGTCGCCTGCGCCACCAAGATCGGATACGGCGCGCCTAACAAGGCGGGCACTTCGGGCGTCCATGGTTCGGCGCTTGGCACCGAAGAAGTCGCGGCGGCTCGCGAATTTCTGGGCTGGACCGCCGAACCTTTCGTCATTCCCGAAGACGTCGCCGCCGAATGGCGTCGCATCGGTGCGCAGGGTGCGGACGTGCGTGCCGCTTGGGAAGCCCGTCTCGCCGGCAATGGCCAGAAGGCGGAGTTTGAACGTCGCATGGCAGGCGACCTGCCCGCCGACTTCTCGCTCAGTGCCTATATCGACACGCTGATCGCCAACCCGCAAAAGGTCGCGACCCGCAGGGCGAGCGAGCTGGCGCTGGGCGCGATCAACGATCTGTTGCCCGAAACGCTGGGCGGTTCGGCGGACCTCACCGGCTCCAACAATACCAAGACCAAATCGACCGGCCCGCTGACCAAAGACGACTATTCTGGCCGCTATATCTATTATGGCATTCGCGAATTCGGCATGGCCTGCGCGATGAACGGCATGGCTTTGCACGGCGGCGTCATCCCCTATGGCGGCACCTTCCTCGTCTTTTCCGACTATATGCGTGGCGGCATCCGCCTGGCCGCGCTTCAGCAGCAGCGCGTCATCCATGTGCTGACCCATGACTCCATCGGCCTTGGCGAGGATGGCCCGACCCATCAGCCGATCGAACATGTCATGACGCTGCGCATGATCCCCAACCTGGACGTATACCGCCCGGCGGACATTGTCGAAACGGCGGAATGCTGGGAACTGGCGCTGAAGGACAGCGACGGCCCATCGGTCCTGGCGCTGACCCGCCAGAACCTGCCGCAGCTGCGCACCGAAAAGTCCGAGAATCTGTCGGCGAAGGGCGCCTATCGCCTCCGCGCGGCGACCGCCGACCGCAAGGTAGTGCTGATCGCCACCGGCTCCGAAGTCGAGATCGCCGTCGCAACCGCCGAGTTGCTGGAATCGCAGGGCATCGGCGCGGACGTGGTGTCCATGCCCAGCTGGGCGCATTTCGATGCGCAGCCGCAGGCGTATAAGGATGATCTCCTTCCACACCATGTGCTGCGCGTGTCGATTGAGGCAGGTACGACTTTCGGCTGGGAACGCTATGTCGGCATTGCTGGCCTGCGTTTTGGCATCGACACTTTCGGCGCGTCGGCCCCCGCAGAAGCGCTTTACGACCATTTCGGCCTGACCGCCGCAAAGATCGCGCCGCAAGTTGCGGCCGCGCTCGATCATTAAGAACAACTACCCAATCAGGAGGCTAGTGCAGTGGCAACGAAGGTAGCAATAAACGGTTTCGGACGTATCGGTCGCCTGGTGGCGCGCGCAATCCTGTCGCGCACCGACCATGACCTGGAACTGGTCAGCATCAACGACCTGGGCGATGCAAAGGCCAACGCCCTGCTGTTCAAGCGTGACTCGGTTCATGGCAACTGGGCTGGCGACGTCAGCGCCGAAGGCGACGCGCTGATCATCAACGGCAAGCGTATTGCCGTCACCGCCGAACGTGATCCCGCCAAGCTGCCGCACGCCGCGCAGGGCGTCGACATCGCGCTGGAATGCACCGGCATTTTCGCCAGCAAGGAAAAGGCGAGCGCGCATCTGACCGCCGGCGCCAAGCGCGTCGTCATCTCGGCTCCCGCAACGGGCGTCGACAAGACCATCGTGTTCGGCGTGAACCATGATGCGCTGACCGCCGACGATGTGGTCATTTCGAACGCCAGCTGCACCACCAACTGCCTGGCCCCGCTCGCCAAGGTCCTGCACGACGCCATCGGCATCGAAAAGGGATTCATGACGACGATCCACAGCTACACCAACGATCAGAACACGCTGGACCAGCTGCACAGCGACATGCGCCGCGCCCGCGCCGCTGCGCTGTCGATGATCCCCACCACCACCGGCGCCGCCCGCGCCGTGGGTGAGGTTCTGCCGGAATTGAAGGGCAAGCTGGACGGCTCGTCAGTGCGCGTGCCGACCCCGAACGTCTCGGTCGTGGATTTGAAGTTCATCGCCAAGCGCGGGACGACCAAGGATGAAGTGAACCAGCTGCTGAAGGCCGCTTCGGAAGCGGGGCCGCTCAAGGGCGTGCTGGGCTATTCGGACGAACCGCTGGTGTCGATCGACTATAATGGCGATCCGCGCAGCTCGACCGTGGACAGCCTGGAAACGGCCGTCATCGACGGCAATCTGGTTCGCGTCCTTAGCTGGTACGACAATGAATGGGGCTTTTCGAACCGCATGATCGACACAACGGGCGTCGTGGCGAAGTTCCTCTAAGACCCGCAGCCCCGCCGGACCATCCGGCGGGGTTTTCATTCACTACCCAATCAGCGCGCGACAGGGACCGATCATGGCAAAGCCGTTCAAGACACTCGACGACATGGGGGACATCACCGGCAAGGTGGTGCTGGTGCGTGAGGATCTGAACGTGCCGATGCAGGACGGATCGGTGAGCGACGACACACGCCTGCGGGCGGCGATGCCGACGGTCCTGGAACTGGCGGATCGCGGCGCGAAGGTATTGATCCTGGCGCATTTCGGACGGCCAAAGGGACAGAAGAACCCCGAATATTCGCTCTCCAAAATCACCCGCCCGCTGACGCAGGTGCTGGGCCGCGATGTGCAGTTCATCCCCGATTGCTGCGGCGAAGCGGCGGTCGACGGCATAGCCGTGATGCGTCCGGGCGACATTTCCATCCTGGAAAACACCCGCTTCCACCCCGGCGAGGAAAAAAATGATCCGGCGCTGGCGGAAGCCATGGCCGCGATCGGCGACCTTTATGTAAACGACGCTTTCTCCGCCGCGCATCGCGCCCATGCCTCGACCGAAGGTCTGGCGCACAAGCTGCCTGCCTTTGCGGGCCGTTCCATGGAAAAGGAACTGGATGCGCTGCAGGCTGCGCTGGGCGAGCCGGTGAAGCCGGTTGCGGCGGTCGTCGGCGGGGCCAAGGTTTCGACCAAGCTCGATGTGCTGAACAACCTCGTCGCCAAGGTCGATCATCTGATCATCGGCGGCGGCATGGCCAACACCTTCCTCCACGCGCGCGGCGTCGATGTCGGCAAATCGCTGTGCGAGAAGGATTTGGCCGAGACAGCCGAGGCGATCTTCGACAAGGCCGAGGCTGCGGGCTGCACCATCCACTTGCCCTACGACGTGGTGGTGGCGAAGGAGTTTGCCGCCAATCCTCCCTCCGTCCGCACATGCAACGTGCATGAAGTCGCCGCCGACGAAATGATCCTGGACGTCGGCCCAGCCGCTGTGGAAGCGCTGGGTGACGCGCTCAAGAACTGCCGCACGCTGGTATGGAACGGCCCGCTGGGCGCGTTCGAAATCGCGCCGTTCGACAAGGCGACAGTGGCGCTCGCAAAGACGGCGGCGGCGCTGACCAAGGAAGGTGGCCTGACGTCCGTGGCCGGTGGCGGCGACACCGTCGCGGCGCTCAACCATGCGGGCGTGGCGAGCGACTTCACTTTCGTCTCCACGGCAGGGGGCGCCTTCCTCGAATGGATGGAAGGCAAGGACCTGCCGGGCGTCAGCGCATTGATGGTGTGAACTTCGGGCCGCCATCCCCAAAAATGGCGACCTCTTTCAAATTTCGAAGCCGCCGATGGGGCGGCGCAAACCCAACAGAGAAGGTATGTGCAGATGCTGGATCAGGATATGATGAACAAGATTGCGGGCGGCAACGGCTTTATCGCCGCGCTCGACCAGAGCGGCGGTTCGACGCCGAAGGCGCTCAAGGGCTATGGCATTGAAGACGGTGCGTGGAGCAATGATGAGGAGATGTTCGGCCTCATCCACGACATGCGCAGCCGTATCATCACCTCGCCCTGCTTCAGCGGCGAAAAGGTGATCGGCGCGATCCTGTTCGAACGGACCATGGACGGTCAGGCGGGCGGCAAGTCCGTGCCGCAGGCGCTGATCGAGCGTGGCGTCGTGCCCTTCATCAAGATCGACAAGGGCCTGGAAGATGAAGCGAACGGCGTTCAGCTGATGAAGCCCATGCCGGAACTGGATACGCTGCTCAAGCGCGCCAAGTCGCTCGGCGTGTTCGGGACCAAGGAGCGTTCGGTTATCAATCTCGCCAACCGCGAGGGTATTGCCGCCATCGTCAAGCAGCAGTTCGAGGTTGGCGCGCAGGTGCTTGCCGCAGGGTTGATGCCGATGCTGGAGCCGGAAATCAACATCAAGAGCGCCGAGCGCGCCGATTGCGACCAGATCCTGCTCGAAGAACTGCTGAAGGCGCTCGATGCGCTGCCGGGCGATGACAAGGTGATGTTGAAACTGTCACTCCCCACCAAGGCCGGGCTGTTCGATCCGCTGGTCGACCATCCGCGCGTGTTGCGCGTCGTGGCCCTGTCGGGCGGCTTCTCCCGCGCCGAAGCCTGTGTTGAGCTGGCCAGGAATCGCGGCATCATCGCCAGCTTCAGCCGCGCGCTGCTGAACGATCTGCGTCACCAGATGAACGATGATGAGTTCAACGCCTCGCTCGGTCAGGCGATTGGCGAAATCTACACCGCCTCCACGAACAAGGCGGCGTAAGCCATGGGTTAGTGACGGCAGGAGAGGCGACCTTAAGCGCCTTTCTATGCCGTCACCGATTCCTTGTGCAGCCAGTCCAGCGCTTCCGCGCGAGAGTCGAACAAGGCAGCATTGGCGCGGCTGAGCGCACGCTGGGCCTGCATACGCGCGAGCGAACTGGGGCGGACCAGCGCCACTCGACGGGGACTGCAGGACGTGGTCGTTATATTATGCTGGAAAGCCGCGACGACGTCCTGCGCCTGGATGTCGCATTGCGTGGTATCGACCAGAATGTCGAATTCCCCACCGCCCATGCTTTCCACGATCGCTATTTTCTTGCGTTCGTAATCGGCGACGTCCTCAAGAGACAGAAAGCCTGAGAATTCGGCGATCACCAATCGCCGAAAAGGGAGTGACGAAATCTGAAGCATCACAGCTTCATGAATTATTGCGATGAAGAAATGATTAAATGGGCATGGCTCCGTCGCTCGACAAATATGCCCAGCTTTCCTAATCCGTCATCATGACCGACTTTACCGACGAAGAGCTGGCGCTCGATCCCCATTTTGCCGAGCAGTTTGAAAAGGGATTTCGACCGCCCTGCCAGCTGTACCTCATCTCGCCGCCTGTGATCGGCGACGGCTTTGTGCAGCAGTTGGCCGATGCGTTGGACGGCGGCAAGGTTGCAGCGTTTCAGCTGCGGCTGAAGGGCGTCGATGAAGATGCGATCGCCCGCGCCGCCGAACCCCTCCAAAAACTGTGCGCAGATCGGGAGGTCGCCTTCATCATCAACGACAGCGTCGCGCTGGCGCAGCGGCTGGGCGCTGACGGCGTGCATCTGGGTCAGGGCGATGGCGACCCACGTGATGCACGCAAGATACTGGGGCCTAAGGTGCAGATCGGCGTCACCTGCCATGACAGCCGCCACCTCGCGATGGAAGCGGGAGAGGCCGGGGCGGACTATGTCGCGTTCGGGGCGTTCTATCCGACCACGACCAAGGATACGCACCACCGTCCCGAACCGTCTATCCTGGGCTGGTGGACCACGCTGTTCGAACTTCCCTGCGTCGCGGTCGGCGGGATCACGGCGGACAATGCCGCACCGCTGGTCGCAGCGGGCGCGGACTTCCTCGCCGTGAGCGGAGCGGTGTGGAACCATCCTGAGGGCCCCAAAGCAAGTGTCGCTGCCTTTGCAAAGATTCTGGGCGCAGACTGAAGGAAACCAGCACCGGCTACCATGGCCGACGCACGACATAGGCAGCTTTCTTCTCCTCCGCGCGTTTCTCCTCCCGAACTTAGGGAGAGTATCGCCTTGAAAATCCATCTGCTCGCGCTCACGCTGCTTTGCACCGCTTGCAAGGTGTCCGTCACCGACGCCAACGAAAGCGCGCCTTCTCCGCAGGGCAATGCCGCGCAAACCCCCGCACAGCAGGCGCAGGCCGGGGGTGATCCCTATGCCTTCACCATCGTTCCTGAGCCTCAGGGCGCTCCGGCCCGCGTGGAAGCGATATTGCAAGCGCAAGTGGCGCTAGATCGCGCAGGCTTCTCCCCCGGCGTCATCGATGGAAAGGAAGGCATGTCCTTCACCGCCGCCCTGCGCGGGTTCCAGCAGTCGCGGGGACTGCCCGAATCCGGTAAATATGACGATGCCACGGCAAAGGCTCTCTTGGGCAGCGCTCCGCCACCTGCCACCTGGCTGGTGAAAATTCCGGACGGCTTTGCGCGCGGGCCGTTCGTGGATGTTCCCAAGGATCTGGGTGAACAGGCGAAGCTGCCCTTCATCGGCTATCGCAACCTGCTGGAAAAGCTGGCGGAGCGCTTCCATACCAAAGCGGAAGTGCTGGTCGCCCTGAATGCGCCCAATACGAAGGTCGGACCGGGCGCGACCATCCGCGTTCCTGCTATCGGCAACCAGCCAGTCGCCAAAATCGACGGCGATGAGCGTGGCTGGGGCGCTACACTTGCCAGCCTGGCGGTGGCAAAGGAACAGCCGCAGGCCGATCATATCATCGTGGACAAATCCGAAGGCGTGTTGCGAGTGTTCGATGCGCAGGACAAGTTGATGGCCCAATTCCCCGCCACCATGGGGTCGCAACATGATCCGCTGCCGATCGGGACGTGGGAAATAAAGGGCGTCAGCCGCAATCCCGACTTCCACTATAACCCCGACCTGTTCTGGGATGCCGACGCAAAGGATGAAAAAGCGCTCTTGAAACCAGGCCCCAACGGCCCGGTCGGGGTCGTGTGGATCGACCTGTCGAAACCCCATTATGGCATCCATGGCACGCCTGAACCCCGGACGATTGGCCGCACCGAAAGCCATGGCTGCATCCGCCTGACCAATTGGGATGCGGCGCGACTGGCGCAGATGGTCAAGACCGGGGTGAAGGCGATATTCCAGGCATGATCCGACCGGGGCGGCGGCGCTGGGCTGGCTTGGCGCTCGCCATCCTGCTGTTGCTCCTGTTCCTGCGGATGTGCGTGCGGATCGTGCCTCGCGATGCGCCTATGAACAACGACGTTCCGCCGAACATAGCGCCGTCGACCGAAGCCGGGTCGCTGCTCATCCCGGTGGAGGGCATTTCTGCTGCCGCCCTGTCCGATACCTTTACCCAATCCCGCGCGGGCGGCGCACGGCCCCACGATGCCATCGACATCATGGCGGATCAGGGCAGGGCGGTGGTCGCCGCAGCCGATGGTCGCATTGAAAAGCTCTTTTCCAGCGTCGATGGCGGGCTGACCATTTACCAACGGTCCAGCGACGGTCAGCGCATTTACTATTATGCGCATCTGGACGCCTATGCGCAGGGCTTATCCCAAGGACAGCAGGTGCGCCGCGGGCAGAAAATCGCCACGGTAGGCAGCAGCGGCAACGCCGATCCGGTAGCGCCGCACCTGCACTTTGCCGTGCATCGGCTACAGCCCGGCGAACCTTGGCATGGCGGGCGTCCGATCAATCCCTATCCGTTGCTGGCGGAACCGCTTCCTTGACCCCACTTGCCCTTCGCGGCGGCACGATGTAGAGGCGCGGCCAGCCTTCTAAAGGCCGGCTCTTTTCACCTCAGACATATAGGCAGGCTCTTCCCATGAAGATCAGCGGCGTCGAGATTCGTCCCGGCAACAATATCGAATATGACGGAAGCCTGTGGCGTGCCGTCAAGATCCAGCACACCCAGCCCGGCAAGGGCGGCGCCTATATGCAGGTTGAGCTGAAAAATCTGATCGACGGGCGCAAGAACAACGTCCGTTTCCGCTCGGCTGAAACGGTGGAGCGCATCCGCCTCGACACCAAGGATTTCCAATATCTCTATGCCGAAGGCGACATGCTCGTCTTCATGGACACGGAAACCTATGAACAGATCAACCTGCCGCTGGACCTGGTCGGCGACGCTTCGGCCTTTCTGCAGGATGGCATGATGGTCATGCTCGAAATGTATGACGAACGCCCGATTTCCGTCCAGCTGCCCGAAACGGTTGAAGCGACCGTTGTCGAAGCGGACGCCGTCGTGAAGGGCCAGACCGCATCGGCAAGCTACAAGCCCGCGATCCTGGACAATGGCGTGCGCGTCATGGTGCCGCCGCACATCGTGTCCGGCACCCGCATCGTCGTCGATGTGTATGAGCGGGAATATGTGAAGCGGGCAGACTGACCTGTTAATAAGTTCCCCTCCCGCAGGTGGGAGGGGTTAGGGGTGGGCGCGAGCGTCAGCGAGCCTTCGGCCTGTTCCAAATCATTGCAAGCGATTGCTGCGCAATCGTGCCACCCCCGGCCCCTCCCGCCTGCGGGAGGGGGGAGATAGAGTAAATGGTATCCCATTCCGGCCTTCTCACCGTCATGGAGCGCGCCGCCCGCAAGGCTGGCTCGAAACTGCGCCGCGACTTTGGCGAAGTCGAACATCTGCAGGTGTCTCGCAAGGGACCGGCGGATTTCGTGTCCAAGGCCGACCAGCAGGCGGAACGGACCCTGGTCGAAGAATTGCAGAAGGCGCGGCCGGACTGGGGCTTTCTGTTGGAAGAAGGCGGCGTGATCGAAGGCGATCCCAACAAGCCGCGCTGGATCATCGACCCGCTCGATGGCACCAGCAACTTCCTGCACGGCATTCCGCATTTCGCGATCTCCATCGCGGTGGAAGAACCGCTATACGGCGCTCAGAAGCGGGAGGTCACGACCGGCCTGATCTATCAGCCGTTCACCGATGAAAGCTATTGGGCGGAAAAGAACCGGGGCGCGTGGCGTCACGACCAGCGGCTGCGCGTGTCGGCTCGCCGGGACTTGGGCGACTGCCTCATAGCGACTGGAATCCCCTTCATGGGGCATGGCGATTTCGCGCAGTGGACCCGCATCTTCGGCGCGGTCGCGCCTTCGGTGGCGGGCATCCGGCGGTTCGGTGCGGCGTCGCTCGACCTCGCCCATGTCGCGTCGGGCCGCTATGATGGCTTCTGGGAAAGCGGGCTTCAGCCCTGGGACGTCGCCGCCGGGCTGTTGCTGGTGCGCGAAGCGGGCGGCTTTGCCACGGACTTCAGGGGTGGGGACCAGCCGATCGAACGCCGCGAAGTGATCGCTGGCAATGACGCCATCCATAGCAAATTGCACAAACTTGTGGCTGGAGCGCTGCGCTGATCTCCAAATTGTTGCTGCGTTCAAGAAGCAAAGTTTTGCGAATCATTCTCATGCTTCCGGGCCTTGCTTCGCTTATGCGGCAGGCCTAAAGCGCGCCCATAGCCATCTCGCCCAGGGGATTTCGTTGGTCGATCTAGCCCAATATCTGCCGATCCTGATTTTCCTCGGGATCGCCTTGCTGCTTTCGGGTGCATTCGTGTTCCTGCCGATGCTGGTTGGTCGCCTGACGGGCGCGCACAAGCCTGATCCGGCCAAGCTCAGCGAATATGAATGCGGTTTCCCGGCCTTTGAAGAACCGCGCAGTCAGTTCGACGTGCGCTTCTATCTCGTCGCGATCCTGTTCATCATCTTCGATCTGGAAGCGGCGTTCCTCTTCCCCTGGGCGGTCAGCCTTGACCAGATCGGCTGGGCGGGCTGGGCGACCATGATGATCTTCATAGCGGAACTGGTGCTTGGCCTCGTCTATGCGTGGAAGAAGGGAGCCCTCGATTGGGAGTAGAACTTGACCGTCCCATCCCCGGCACCCTGCCGCCGGTGGGAACGCAGCCCGACCAGAATTTCTTCAACGCGCTGAACGGCGAAGTCAGTGACAAGGGTTTCCTGGTCACATCGACTGAGGAACTGTTCCAGTGGGCGCGCACAGGCTCGCTCTGGTGGATGACCTTTGGTCTCGCCTGCTGCGCTGTGGAGATGATCCACGCGAACATGCCGCGTTACGACATGGAACGCTTCGGCGCCGCGCCACGCGCTTCTCCGCGCCAGTCGGACGTGATGATCGTCGCTGGCACGCTCTGCAACAAGATGGCGCCTGCGCTCCGCAAGGTCTACGACCAGATGTCGGAACCGAAATATGTCATCTCCATGGGCTCCTGCGCCAATGGCGGCGGCTATTATCATTACAGCTATTCGGTCGTGCGCGGCTGTGACCGGATCGTGCCGGTCGACATCTATGTGCCCGGCTGTCCGCCGACCGCCGAAGCATTGCTGTATGGCGTGATGCAATTGCAGCGGAAGATCCGCCGGATCGGGACGATTGAGCGCTGATATGGGTCATTCTGCACCGAAGATCGTAACGGCCCCCGGCCTGGCGGAAGAAATCGCCGCCATTCTGGGTCCCATGCTGATCGAAACCGTCGATCATGCCGACGAACTGAGCTTCACGGTCGTTCGCGAACAGCTGGCCGACGCCTTGCTGCTGCTGCGCGATCAGGCGCATTATCAGCAGTTGATGGAGATTGCGGGCGTCGATTATCCCGACCGGCCCGAACGCTTTGAGGTCTGCTATCACCTGCTGTCCCTCACGCGGAACCACCGCATCCGGGTGAAGGTGTCGACCGACGAAGATACGCCGGTTCCCACCGTCACGCACATCTGGCCGGTCGCTGGCTGGCTGGAACGCGAAGTGTTCGACATGTACGGCGTGATCTTCGCGGGCAACCAGGACCTGCGCCGCATCCTGACGGACTATGGGTTCAAGGGGCATCCGCAGCGCAAGGACTTCCCGCTGACCGGCTATGTCGAAATGTGGTACAGCGAAGAAGACAAGCGCGTGGTCTACAAGCCCGTTCGCCTGGCGCAGGATTTCCGCAGCTTCGACTTCATGAGTCCGTGGGAAGGCGCGCAATATGTGCTGCCCGGTGATGAAAAGGCGCCCCAGGCGCCCGGCGCGCCGTCTCCCGTCCCGGCGCCCCCGCCGCCGCCCGCTGCGCCCAAGGGCCAGCCTGCCGGCGCGACGCCCAAGGTGACGGAAAAGTCCGAAGACACGGGCGCAGGTGAGCCGGCCAACAGCAAGGGCGCGGAAAAGTCGCCCAACGCCCCGGTCAAGCCCGAACAGCATACTGACGAAGGCAAAGGTGCCGCCAAGCCCGAGGACAAAGCCTGATGTCCACCTATCTCGACGAACTTGAGCACAAGACCAGCGTGGACGATCCCACGCTGGGCGATACGCAGATTCAGAATTACACGATCAACTTCGGGCCTCAGCACCCTGCGGCGCACGGCGTTCTGCGCCTTGTCATGGAACTGGACGGCGAAATCGTCGAACGCTGCGACCCGCATGTCGGGCTGCTGCATCGCGGCACCGAAAAGCTGATCGAGCACAAGACCTACCTTCAGGCGCTGCCCTATTTCGACCGGCTCGACTATTGCTCGCCGCTCAGCATGGAGCACAGCTATGTGCTGGCGATCGAAAAGCTGCTGAATCTGGAAGTGCCGATCCGCGCGCAATATCTGCGCGTGTTTTTTGCCGAACTGACCCGCATCAGCAATCATATGCTGAACCTTGGCAGCCATGTCATGGACGTTGGCGCCATGACGCCCAATCTGTGGCTGTTCGAAATTCGCGAAGACTGCATGAATTTCTATGAGCGGGCTTCGGGCGCGCGCATGCATGCGGCATGGTTCCGTCCCGGCGGCGTGCATCAGGACGTGCCGCTCAAATTGCTGACCGATATCGCCGACTGGCTCGACACGCGCCTGCCGCGCCTGTTCGAAGACGCGATCAGCCTTGTCGCGGACAATCGCATTTTCAAGCAGCGCAACGTCGATATCGCCGTGGTTTCGAAGGAAGACGCGCTGAAATGGGGCTTTTCGGGTCCCATGATCCGTGGGTCCGGCATCCCCTGGGACATCCGCAAGTCGCAGCCCTATGATGTCTACGACCGCATGGAATTCGACGTGCCCGTCGGCACCAACTTCGACTGCTATGACCGCTTCATGGTCCGCGTCGAAGAAGTGCGCCAGTCCGCCCGCATCATGAAGCAGTGCCTGCAACAGATGCCCGAAGGACCGGTCGCCAGTTTCGACCGCAAGGTGGTGCCGCCCAAGCGCGGCGAAATGAAGCGTTCGATGGAAGCGCTGATCCACCACTTCAAACTTTATACCGAAGGCTTCCACGTGCCCGCAGGTGAAGTCTATGTGGCAACCGAAAGCCCCAAGGGCGAATTCGGCGTCTATCTGGTCGCGGACGGCAGCAACAAACCCTATCGCTGCAAAATCCGCCCGACCGCCTTCTCGCACCTGCAGGCAATGGATTTCATGATGAAGGGCCACATGCTGGCCGACACCACCGCCGTCCTTGGCGCGATGGACATCGTGTTCGGAGAATGTGACCGCTAATGGCTGACGCAGTTCATATCCCTGACGAAGCGGAAACGCGCGCGCGCTGGGGCGCGTTCGCCTGGACCGCCGAAAATGCCGAGCAGGCGAAGAAGGTGATCGCCCGCTACCCCGCCGGGCGTCAGCAGTCGGCGGTGATGCCGCTGCTCGACCTTGCCCAGCGTCAGGTGGGGGCGGAAACGCAGACCAATGGCTGGCTGCCGGTGCCGGTGATGGAATATATCGCCGACCAGCTCGATATGCCTTATATGCGGGTTTACGAGGTCGCGACCTTCTACACCATGTATAACCTCGCGCCGGTGGGCCGCTACCATGTGCAGGTTTGCGGCACGACGCCATGCATGCTGCGCGGTTCGGACGATGTCTTTTCAGCCTGCAAGAACAAGGGTCTGGTGAAGGGCGGCACGACCCCCGACGGCCTGTTCACGCTGAGCGAAGTCGAATGTCTGGGTGCCTGCGCCAACGCGCCGATGGTCCAGATCAACGACGATAATTTCGAAGACCTGACCTATGACAGCATGAGCGCCATCCTCGACGATCTCGCCGCTGGAAAGCAGCCCAAGATCGGGCCGCAGATTGACCGTCAGACCAGCTGCCCCGAAGGCGGCCCGACCACGCTCAAGGAGATGGTCGGCGAAAATCACGATTATCGGGGGAAGTGGGCGTAATGGCTTATCCCTATTCCGTCACCCCAGCGCAGGCTGGGGTCTCCATCCTCAGCGCGCGCACGCCTGAGATGCCAACTTTCGCTGGCATGACGAATGCTGGAGGCCGCGCATGAGCGACGTCATCGCACCCCTTGCCGACAAGGACCGGATTTTCACCAACGTCTATGGCTTCCAGGATTGGGGCATAGACGCTGCATGCAAGCGCGGCGATTGGGACAATACCAAGGCGCTGCTGGAGATCGGCCAGGACGAGATCATCGATCGCATCAAGGCGTCCGGCCTGCGTGGCCGTGGCGGCGCTGGCTTCCCGACCGGCATGAAGTGGAGCTTCATGCCCAAGGAAAGCAAGGATGGCCGTCCGAGCTTCCTGGTTATCAATGCGGACGAGTCCGAACCCGGTTCGTGCAAGGATCGCGAAATCATCCGCCACGATCCGCACAAGCTGATCGAAGGCGCGCTGATCGCCGGTTTCGCGATGCGCGCGCGCGCCGCCTATATCTATATTCGCGGCGAATTCATCTATGAGGCCAAGGTCCTTTTCGCCGCCGTCGAGCAGGCCTATGAAAAGGGCTTCCTTGGCAAGAACGCATGTGGTTCCGGTTATGATTTCGACGTCTTCGTCCATCGCGGCGCTGGCGCTTATATCTGCGGCGAAGAAACCGCGCAGATCGAAAGCCTGGAAGGCAAGAAGGGCCAGCCACGCCTGAAGCCGCCTTTCCCGGCAGGCGCGGGCCTCTATGGCTGCCCGACCACGGTCAACAATGTGGAATCCATCGCAGTCGCCCCGACGATCCTGCGGCGCGGGTCCGAATGGTTCTCCAGCTTCGGTCGGGAAGGGAACAAGGGCACGAAGCTGTTCCAGATCAGCGGTCATGTGAACAAGCCATGCGTCGTCGAAGAATCAATGGGCATCAGCTTCAAGGAACTGATCGACCGGCATTGCGGCGGCATTCGCGGCGGCTGGGACAATCTGCTGGCGGTGATCCCCGGCGGTTCGTCGGTCCCGCTCGTCCCTGCGGCGCAGATCATGGACGCGCCTATGGACTTTGACGGCCTCAAGGGCGTCGGCTCGGGCCTCGGCACCGCCGCCGTCATCGTCATGGACAAGTCGACCGACATCGTCCGCGCAATCAGCCGTCTCTCTTATTTCTACAAGCATGAAAGCTGCGGCCAGTGCACCCCCTGCCGCGAAGGCACCGGCTGGATGTGGCGCGTCATGGAACGCCTTCGCTCAGGCGATGCGGACATTGGCGAAATCGACATGCTCCAGCAGGTGACGAAACAGGTCGAAGGCCACACCATCTGCGCGCTCGGCGACGCGGCGGCCTGGCCGATCCAGGGCCTGATCCGGCACTTCCGCCCTGAAATCGAGCGGCGGATCAACGAGCGCGGCGCGCCTGTGATGGAGGCGGCGGAGTGACTAAGGCTTGGGTAGTCCTTTGTTGTTTCGCCATGATGCTGCAAAGCACGTCGGCGCTGGCGGAAAGTTCTGGTGTTCCCGAGGTTTCGGTCAAGCTGGACCAAAAGGCGGCTGCAGTAGCGGCGTGGGATTTCGCTCGGTGCGCGGTTAGAAAGCGGCCTGAAGAAGTACGCGCTATTTTAAAGGTTAAGTTGGAGACAGCGGATCCAGAAGGCGATGCAAAAGCGCGTATACTGCTACTTCAGAAATTGGCTAAACGGCGGGGTGACTGCCTTGCGCCGGGAGACAGTCTCAAATCTGGGCCACAGCTGTTTTATGATTTTCTCGGCGGTGCATCATTCCTGATGAAATATGCTGATCGGCCCCTTCCAGACTACTCGGAGGGGGAAAAAGTGGTTACAATCGACGATGTTAAGAATGCCCCTGCAGGAGTGAAGCGCACGGACATGGTGTTTCGTGTCTTCGGGGAGTGCGTCTTTCGTCTCAATCCCGATGGCGTGAAGACGCTAATCATGTCTCGCCCTTTTTCCCAACAAGAAGATGCGGCGTTCGCTCAAATTCAAGCTGTTATGGGTGAGTGTATTCCTTTTCAGGAAGGGATGCAGGCGAAGCTTTCGAAGCTTCTGGTGCGTGAATATTTATCCATGGCCGCATATCTTGTTGATGAATTCTACGAATTGTCGAAGAAGAAGCGGGCCGAGACAGTGACAGATAAACAAGGGCTACTTTATGCCTAAAGTCAAAGTAGACGGCGTAGAACTCGAAGTCCCGGCGGGCGCGACTGTCCTGCAGGCTTGCGAGATGGCGGGGAAGGAAATTCCGCGCTTCTGCTATCATGAGCGGCTGAGCATCGCGGGCAATTGCCGCATGTGCCTGGTCGAAGTGAAGCCCGGACCGCCCAAGCCGCAGGCAAGCTGCGCGCTCCCGGCTGCCGACAATCAGGAAATTTTCACCCAGACCGAAATGGTGAAGAAGGCGCGGGAAGGGGTGATGGAATTTCTCCTCATCAACCATCCGCTCGACTGCCCGATCTGCGACCAGGGCGGTGAATGCGACCTGCAGGATCAGTCCGTTGCCTATGGCAAGGGCAGCAGCCGCTACGACGAGAATAAGCGCGCCGTCACCGAAAAATATATGGGTCCCATCGTCAAGACGGTCATGACCCGCTGCATCCAGTGCACCCGTTGCGTGCGCTTTGCCGAGGAAGTCGCGGGCGTGCCGGAAATCGGCGCCATCTATCGCGGCGAGAACATGCAGATCACCACCTATCTCGAACATGCCGCGAAAAGCGAGCTGTCGGGCAATGTGGTCGACCTGTGTCCCGTCGGCGCGCTGACGTCGAAACCCTACGCGTTCGAAGCGCGTCCTTGGGAACTTAAAAAGACCCACGCCATCGACGTCATGGACGCGGTCGGCACCAACATCCGTCTCGACAGCCGTGGCCGTCAGGTGCTTCGCGCCGTGCCGCGTATCAATGACGATGTGAACGAAGAGTGGGCGAGCGACAAGACCCGGCACAATGTCGATGGTCTGGTCCGCAAGCGGCTCGACAAGCCCTTCGTGCGCAAGAACGGCAAGCTGGTTGCCGCCACGTGGGAAGAAGCGTTCAAGGCGATCGCGGCTGTCCAGCATGGCGGCAGCGTCGCTGCGCTGGCGGGCGACCTGCTCGATTGCGAGACCATGTTCGCGGGCAAGGCGCTGGTCGAAAAGCTGGGCGGCACCATGCTCGAAGGGCGTCAGACCGGCCTTGCCTATGACGTGTCGAGCCTGTCGGCGGTGAATTTCAACACCACCCTGAACGGCATCGAAACGGCGGACGTGATCCTGCTGGTCGGCACCAACCTGCGCTGGGAAGCGCCGCTGGTGAACACCCGCATCCGCAAGGCGATCAAGAAGGGCGCGAAGATCTTTGCGGTCGGGCCGCAGGTCGATCTGACTTATAAGGTCGAATGGCTCGGCAATGACGCATCCTTGCTCGCCAATCTGCCGGAATCGGTTGTGGAAGCCTTCGGCAAGGCCGCCCGTCCGGCGATGATCGTGGGCGGCGGGGTGCTGGTGAAGGACGGCGCGCATGGCGACACGCTGGCGCTGGTCGAAACGCTGGGCCTCATCAAGGATGGCTGGAACGGCTATAACGTGCTGCACTTCGCGGCGGCGCGCATGGGCGGGCTGATGCTGGGCTATGCCGTCGATGGCGGTGTCAAGGCGGTGGCTGCTGCCAAGCCAAAGCTGCTCTTGTCGCTGGGCGCGGACGAGGTCGACTATTCGGCCTTCCCGGACAGCTTCAAGGTCTATGTCGGCCATCATGGCGACAAGGGCGCGCATGCCGCTGACGTGATCTTGCCGGGTGCCAGCTATGCTGAAAAGGCGGGCACCTACGTCAATCTGGAAGGCCGAGTGCAGCGCGGAGAAAAGGCCGTGTTCGCACCGGGCGACGCTCGCGAAGACTGGTCGATCCTGCGCGCGCTTTCCGAAATACTGGGCGCGACGCTGCCCTTCGACAATTTCCAGCAACTGCGCGCCGAAATGGCAAAGGCAGTTCCGGCGCTGGGCGTCGAGGGGCTGGCCCATTACGCCTGGTCGGTCCCCAAGCTGCCGACCGGCGCGAGCGGTGAGTTCGGATCGTCGATCAAGGATTTCTACCTGACCAACGCCATCTGCCGCGCCAGCCCGACGATGCAGCAATGCTCGGCCGAGCTGATCCACGGGCAGACCTATGCGGAGGCCGCAGAGTGACCGCATTCTTCCAAAATATGGGCATGCCATTCGATGGCGCCTGGCTGCTGTCCACGATCATCGGCATCCTGCTGATCGCCCTGCCGCTGATGTTGGCGGTGGCGATGATCATTTATGCCGACCGCAAGATCTGGGCCGCCATGGCCCTGCGCCGCGGTCCCAATGTCGTCGGTCCCTTCGGCCTGCTTCAGTCCTTCGCGGACGGGCTCAAGGTGTTCCTGCAGGAAACGATCATCCCGTCGGCTGCGAACAAGACGCTGTTCATCATCGCGCCGATCATCACCTTCACCGTCGCGCTGATGGCCTGGGCGGTGGTGCCGTTCGACGTGGGCGTGGTGCTGGCGGATATCAATGTCGGCCTGCTCTACATCCTCGCGATCAGTTCGCTGGGCGTCTATGGCATCGTGCTGGCGGGTTGGGCGTCCAACTCCAAATACCCCTTCTACTCCGCGATCCGCGCCAGCGCGCAGATGATCAGCTATGAAGTCTCGATCGGTTTCATCATCATCACCGTGGTCCTGTGGGCTGGCAGCTTCAACCTGACCGCCATCGTGGAAAGCCAAAAGGGCTATTACGGTTTTCTGAACGGCAACGGTTTCAATCCGCTGCTCTTCCCGATGGCGATCATGTTCCTGATTTCGGCCCTGGCGGAAACGGCGCGCGCGCCCTTCGACCTGACCGAAGCGGAATCCGAACTGGTTGCTGGCTATCAGACCGAATATTCGTCGATGGCTTTCGCGCTCTACTGGTTGGGCGAATATGCCAACGTCCTCCTGATGTGCGCGCTGAACGCCATCCTGTTCTGGGGCGGTTACCTGCCGCCGTTCGACTGGGCGCCGCTTTATTGGGTGCCGGGCATCATCTGGCTGTTCGCCAAGATCCTGTTCTTCTTCTTCGTCTTTTCCTGGATAAAGGCGACCGTGCCTCGCTACCGCTATGACCAGCTGATGCGGCTGGGCTGGAAGGTGTTTCTGCCAACCTCGCTCTTCTTCGTATTCCTGGTTTCGGGTTTCCTGATGTTTACGCGCTACGGAGGCGTGCAATGAGCCTCGGCTATTATGTCAAATCTTTCACCCTGTGGGAGTTTGTGAAGGCGCACGCGCTGACCTTGAAATATTTTTTCAAGGCCAAGGCGACGATCAACTACCCCTATGAAAAGAACCCGATTTCGCCGCGGTTCCGGGGTGAACATGCGCTGCGCCGCTATCCCAATGGCGAAGAACGCTGCATCGCGTGCAAGCTGTGCGAAGCGGTCTGCCCGGCGCAGGCGATCACCATCGAAGCGCAGCCGCGCGACGATGGCAGCCGCCGCACCACGCGCTACGACATCGACATGACCAAGTGCATCTATTGCGGTTTCTGCCAGGAAGCCTGCCCGGTCGATGCGATTGTCGAAGGTCCCAATTTCGAGTTTTCGACCGAAACCCGTGAGGAGCTTATCTACGACAAGGCCAAGCTCCTTGAAAATGGTGACAAGTGGGAGCGCGCTCTAGCCGCGAACCTTGCCGCCGATGCGCCCTACCGTTAAGCCGCGACCCGATCGAAGAGGATATATGGTCCTGTGATTCACGTGCTTGCCTTTTATCTGTTCGCCACGCTGGTGGTGTGCAGCGGCGCGCTGACGATCCTGTCGCGCAACCCGGTCCATTCGGTGCTGTGGCTGATCATGGCGTTCTTCAACGCGGCGGGCCTCATGGTCCTGCTGGGCGCAGAGTTCATCGCGATGCTGCTGGTCATCGTCTATGTGGGCGCGGTGGCGGTGCTGTTCCTGTTCGTCGTCATGATGCTGGACATTGATTTTGCCGAGCTGCGCGCCGGTTTCGTGGATTATCTGCCCTTCGGCATGCTGATCGCGCTGGTGCTGCTCGCTGAAATCGTGCTGGGCATTGGCATCTGGAGCGCCGGGCCGATCGAACTGGCCCAGCGCGTCGCGCCGATGAACCCTGAGGTTTCCAACATCCAGGCCATCGGCACGCTACTGTACACGCGCTACATCTTCCTCTTCGAAGCGGCCGGGATCGTCCTGCTGGTGGCGATGATCGGTGCGATCGTGCTGACGCACCGGGCGCGTGGCGGCGTGAAGGGTCAGAATATCGGTCGGCAGAACCGCCGCCGTCCGCAGGACGCCGTGCGCAACGTCAATCAGCCCGTCGGGCAGGGGGTGCAGTTGTGATCGGCCTTCAACATTATATGGTGGTCAGCGCCATTCTGTTCGTGATGGGGGTGCTGGGCATCTTCATCAATCGCAAGAATGTCATCATCATCCTGATGGCGATCGAACTGATCCTGCTTAGCGTGAACATCAACCTTGTCGCCTTCAGCGCCTTCCTGGGCGATCTGGTAGGCCAGGTGTTCAGCATGTTCGTGCTGACCGTCGCGGCGGGAGAGGCGGCCATCGGCCTCGCCATCCTCGTCATCTATTTCCGTGGTCGCGGCACCATTGCCGTCGATGATGTCAACCGGATGAAGGGCTAAAGCTCGATGATCCAGCTTATCGTCCTTCTCCCGCTCATCGCGGCTGTCACCGCCGGTCTTGGCAACAAGGCGCTGGGCAACCTGCCCGCGAAGATCGTCACCACCGGCGCGCTGTTCATCAGCTGCGCATTGAGCTGGCCGATCTTCATCAGCTTCCTCACTGGCCATGCGGAAGCCTATGTGGTGCCAGCCTTCACCTGGATCCAGTCGGGCAGCTTTGACGCACAATGGGCGCTGCGCGTCGATGCGATGACGGCGGTCATGCTGGTGGTCATCACCAGCGTGTCCAGCCTCGTCCACCTCTATAGCTGGGGCTATATGGAGGAGGAGCCGGATCAGCCGCGCTTCTTCGCCTATCTGTCGCTTTTCACCTTCGCGATGCTGATGCTCGTGACGGCGAACAATCTGTTGCAGATGTTCTTTGGCTGGGAAGGCGTCGGCCTTGCTTCCTATCTGCTGATCGGCTTCTGGTTCCGTAAGCCGTCCGCCAATGCCGCCGCGATCAAGGCGTTCGTCGTCAATCGCGTCGGCGACCTTGGCTTCATGCTCGGCATTTTCGGCACCTATCTGGTGTTCGACACCATATCGATCCCGGAAATCCTGGAAGCCGCGCCCTCCATGGCGGGTTCGACCATCGGCTTCCTGGGCTACCGTTTCGACACGATGACCGTGCTCTGCCTGCTGCTGTTCATTGGCGCGATGGGCAAGTCGGCGCAGCTTGGCCTCCACACCTGGCTGCCGGACGCGATGGAAGGCCCGACCCCTGTGTCGGCGCTGATACACGCGGCGACCATGGTGACGGCGGGCGTATTCATGGTCTGCCGCCTGTCGCCGATGTTTGAGGTTTCACCGACGGCGTTGGGCTTCGTCACCTTCATCGGTGCCGCCACCTGCCTGTTCGCGGCGACGGTCGGCACGGTGCAGAACGACATCAAGCGCGTGATCGCCTATTCGACCTGTTCACAGCTTGGCTACATGTTCTTCGCGGCGGGCGTCGGCGCTTATGGCGCAGCGATGTTCCATCTCTTCACCCACGCCTTCTTCAAGGCGCTGCTGTTCCTGGGCGCAGGATCGGTCATCCATGCGATGCACCATGAACAGGACATGCGCTATTATGGCGGCCTGAGGAAAGAGATCCCGATCACCTTCTGGACGATGACGCTGGGGACGCTGGCCATCACTGGCGTCGGCCTGCCGCTCGCCGGGATCGGTTTTGCCGGCTTCTATTCAAAGGACGGCATATTGGAAGCGGCCTATGCTTCCGGTGGCGCGGGCGTTGGCGCGTTCCTGGTCGGCGTGTTCGCGGCGCTGCTTACCAGCTTCTACAGCTGGCGCCTTGTCTTCCTGACCTTCTTCGGCAAGCCGCGCTGGGCTGCGTCCGAACATATCCAGCATGCTATCCACGGCCATCATGAATCGCCGGATGAAGAAACGACCCATGATGATCATGCGGCCCATGACGATCATGGTCCTGCCGTAACGGGCACCGGCGGCTATCATCCGCACGAAAGCCCTTGGGTAATGCTGATCCCGCTGATCGTCCTCAGCCTGGGCGCGGTGTTTGCGGGCTTCATCTTCCACGACCAGTTCATCGGGGCCGAAGGCGGCGTCGAATTCTGGAAGGGGGCCTTGGCTTTCGACAGCCACCTGATGCATGCGGCGCACGAAGTGCCAGTGTGGGTCAAGTTCGCGCCGTTCACGGTGATGCTGACCGGCTTTGCGATTGCATGGCTCAGCTACATCAAGAACACCGACTGGCCGCAGCGTTTCGTTGCCGAATTCCGGGTGCTGTATCAGTTCCTGCTCAACAAATGGTATTTCGACGAACTGTATAACTTCCTGTTCGTCAAACCAGCCTTCGCCATCGGCCGCTTCTTCTGGAAATTCGGTGATGTCGGCTTCATCGACCGCTTCGGACCCAACGGGCTGGCGGCGCTGGTCGTGCAGGGCAACAAAGTCACCCGTCGGCTTCAATCCGGCTACCTCTACACTTACGCGCTGGTGATGCTGATCGGGCTCGCCGCGGCAGCAACCTGGGCGATGACACGATAATGGACGGCTTCCCCATTCTTTCCCTGATGATGGCAGTGCCGATGGCGGGGGCCATCGCCTGTCTCTATGCGGGTGCAAATCAGGCACGCTGGATCGCATTGCTGGCGACACTGGCCAACCTGGCGCTGGGTGCGCTGCTCTGGGCGAATTTCGACCAGTCGGCCGGTGCTGCGCAGTGGCAGTTTCAGGAATATGCGCCGATCTTCGGTCGATTTTCCTGGGCGTTGGGGATCGACGGCATCGCGCTCGTCCTGATCATGCTGACCGTGTTCCTGATGCCGATCTGCATCGGGGCCAGTTGGGAAGCGATCCAGAAGCGGGTCGGCGAATATATGGCGGCCTTCCTGTTCATGGAGGTGCTGATGATCGGCGTCTTCACGGCGCAGGATCTCTACCTCTTCTACGTGATGTTCGAAGCAGGCCTCATTCCGATGTATCTCATCATCGGCATCTGGGGCGGCGCGGATCGCATCTACGCCAGCTACAAATTTTTCCTCTACACGCTGTTCGGATCGGTGCTGATGCTGATCGCGATGATGTGGATGGTGCATGACGCTGGCACCACCGACATCCCGACGCTGATGGCCTATAATTTCGATCCGCAGGTGCAGATCTGGCTGTTCCTGGCCTTCTTCGCCAGCTTTGCAGTCAAAATGCCGATGTGGCCGGTCCACACCT
This sequence comes from Sphingobium sp. ZW T5_29, assembly GCF_044987515.1. Classification (NCBI taxonomy): domain Bacteria; kingdom Pseudomonadati; phylum Pseudomonadota; class Alphaproteobacteria; order Sphingomonadales; family Sphingobiaceae; genus Sphingobium; species Sphingobium sp. ZW T5_29. The sequence goes on along the minus strand of NZ_JBJDRM010000010.1, from coordinate 104,371 downwards.
GGCTGCCCGATGCGCACGTTCAGGCGCCGACCGCAGGGTCGGTCATTCTGGCAGGCGTGCTGCTGAAGATGGGCGGCTATGGCTTCATCCGCTTTTCGCTGCCGATGTTCCCGGAAGCCTCCGCCGAACTGGCTTGGCTGATCTGGGGTCTGTCGATGGTCGCGGTGGTTTACACCAGCCTCGTCGCGCTGGTGCAGACCGACATGAAGAAGCTGATTGCCTATTCGTCCGTCGCGCATATGGCGATCGTGACCGTGGGCCTGTTCGCCTTCAACCAGGCGGGTATCGAAGGCGCGATGATGGTCATGCTGGGCCACGGCCTGGTGTCGGGCGCGCTGTTCCTGTGCGTGGGCGTCATTTACGACCGACTGCATACGCGTGAAATCAACCGCTATGGCGGCCTGTCGATCAACATGCCGAAATATGCAGTGCTGTTCCTGCTGTTCACCATGGCGTCGGTCGGACTGCCGGGGACCAGCAATTTCGTGGGTGAATTCCTGGCGCTGATGGGCATCTATCAGGCGTCCAGCTGGGTCGCTTTGGTCTGCACGACGGGCATTATCCTGGGCGCGGCCTATATGCTCTATCTGTATCGCCGCATCTGCTATGGCGAACAGAAGAACGCAGACGCCGCCGCCATGCCCGACCTGTCGGTGCGCGAAATGGCGCTGCTGGCGCCCATCGCCGCCGCCGTGTTGTGGATGGGCATCTATCCCGAAAGCTTCCTTGCGCCGATGCGTTCGGACATCCGCGCGCTCGAAGCCCGCATAGCATCAGCCGCACCGGCGGGGGATTCCCGGATCAAGATGGGCCCAGCCCTCCCGTCCGCTGCCGCCCACCATACAGAAGACCATGCCGCCATGCCGTATGAACACGCGTCGGGGGAGGCGCACTGATGATTGATTCCGCTTCCCTTCTGGCGGTCATGCCGGAACTCGTCCTGACGGCGGGTGGCCTGATCCTGCTCATGATCGCGGCTTATGGCGGCGACGCCACAGCCCGCATCGTCAACTGGCTGTCGGTCCTCACATTGCTGGCCGCGGGCCTGACCTTGTCGGTATCGCTGGCGCACGGCCCGTCCGCCTTCGATGGACTGGTTCAGGCCGACGCCTTCTCCGTCTTTGCCAAGGCGCTTATTTATGGCGCTGCCGCTGCGGCGATCCTGCTGGCGCCGCGCTATTTCCTGACCGACGGCGTGCTCCGTCCCGAGTATCCTATCCTGATCCTGTTCAGCAGCGTCGGCATGGGCATGATGGTGTCGGCGGGCGACCTGCTGACGCTCTATGTCGGGTTGGAGATGCAGAGCCTCGCCGCCTATGTTCTCGCCAGCTTCATGCGGCAGGATGAACGCTCGTCCGAAGCAGGGCTCAAATATTTCGTGCTCGGATCGTTGGCGAGCGGCATCCTGCTTTATGGCACGTCGCTTCTCTACGGCTTCACCGGCAGCACCGGCTTTGAAGCTATCGCGATCGCATTGGGCGATGGCGTGTCGAAGGGTGAGCTGTTCGGCATGGTGTTCCTGCTGGCGGGCCTCGCGTTCAAGATGAGCGCGGTGCCGTTCCACATGTGGACCCCCGACGTGTACGAAGGCGCGCCGACCCCGGTCACCACCTTCTTCGGCAGCGCGCCTAAGGTCGCGGCCATGGCGCTGACCGTCCGCGTGGCGATTGAGGCGCTAGGCCCCGCAGGGCTCGACTGGCAGCAGATTGTGATCTTCGTGGCGCTCGCGTCGATCATCTTCGGCGCGGTCGCAGCGATCGGCCAGACCAATATCAAGCGCCTGATGGCCTATTCGTCGATCAACAATGTCGGCTTTGCGCTGATCGGCCTGGCGGCAGCCACGCCCGCCGGTGTCGCTGCGACGATGAGCTACATGGCCATTTATGTGATCATGACGGTCGGCGTATTTGCCTGCATCCTGCAAATGCGCGACGCCGAGGGCCGCCCCGTAGAGAGCATCGCCAGCCTCGCCGGACTGTCTCAATCGCGCAAGGGGCTGGCCGCCGCGCTGGCGATCTTCATGTTCTCCATGGCCGGCATCCCGCCGCTCTTCGGCTTCTGGGCGAAATTCCTGGTATTCGATGCGGCGGTGGCTTCGGGCCTGGCCGCGCTGGCCGCTTTTGGCATCGCGGCTTCCGTGATCGGCGCATATTATTATCTCAAGATCATCAAGACGATGTATTTCGATGAGCCTGCCGCCGCCTACGAAGCGCGCGGCGGCATGGTCGAAAATATCATCCTGACCGCCTGCGCCGTGGTGATGCTGATCGGCTACCTCCTCAATCCCGCGCTTGACCAAGCCAGCGCAGCGGCTGCGGCGTCGCTGTTCTGACCGATATCCGTTTCGTAGAGGAAACCGGCTCCACCAACGCCGACATGCTGGCGTTGGCGGAGCAGGGCGTCGCTGAAGGCACATGGCTGCGCGCGGCACGCCAGACGGGTGGCCGGGGGCGCATGGGGCGGTCCTGGGAGAGCCCGGCAGGCAATCTCCACTGTTCGACCCTGGTCCGGCTCCGCGCGGGCGATCCTCCTCCGCACAGTCTGGCGCTGGTGGCGGCCAATGCCGTCCATGCATTGGTGGCGCGCTTGTGCGAAGGGCAGGCCAGGATCAAATGGCCCAACGATGTGCTAATCGACGGCGCAAAAATCGCCGGGATCCTGCTGGAACGGTCCGGCGACGCGGTCGTGGTGGGGATCGGCGTCAACGTCGCGGGACATCCGGCGAACCTGGATCGGCCGGTAACCAGCCTGGCAGCGCAGAACGCCAAGGACGCGGACGCTGGCCAATTATTGCAGCGTCTGGCCGAACTCTTCGCCCACTGGCTGGCCATCTGGCGGGCGCAAGGGCTGGACCCGGTGCTGACCCACTGGCTGCTCAATGCCCATCCGACCGGCACGCCGATGTGCGTCGCACAGCCCGATGGACAAGTGATCGAAGGATCGTTCGATACGCTCGACCGGCAGGGGATGCTGATCCTCCGCTTGGAGAATGGCGAAGCGCGTGCCATTCATGCGGGCGATATATTTCTCATCTGAATCCGGGGAACGGCCATGCTTCTCGCGATCGACGCGGGCAACACCAATGTGGTTTTTGCGCTGTTGGACGGGCGGGATATCCGCGCGCGCTGGCGCATCGCGACCGACCCGCGCCGAACCGCCGACGAATATGCCGTGTGGTTGAACCAGCTGCTGATGCTGGAAGGCTATTCGATCGGCGACGTCGACGCGGTCATCATCGCGACAGTCGTGCCGAGGGCCCTGCACAATCTGCAGGTGCTGGCCGAAAAATATTTTAAGGTGACCGCCCTGGTCGCGGGGCAGGCCCCGGTCGAATGGGGCGTGGAACTGGACGTGGCAGAGCCAGCGTCGGTAGGCGCGGACCGGGTTGTCAACGCGATCGCCGCGCACCATCTGTATGAAGGCGACCTGATCGTCATCGATTTCGGCACGGCGACGACCTTTGACGTGGTCGATTATCAGGGAAGCTATAAGGGCGGCATCATCGCGCCGGGTATCAACCTGTCGCTCGACGCGCTGGTCACCGCCGCCGCCAAATTGCCCAAGATTGCGATTGCCCCGCCAGAGAACCGATCGGTTATCGGTCGAACGACGGAAGCGCAGATGCACATTGGCGTCTTTTGGGGCTATGTGGCGATGATGGAAGGGCTGGTCGCACGGATACGCGCCGAAATCGGTCGCCCGGCCAAAGTAATTTCGACGGGCGGCCTTGCCGCTCTTTTTGATGAGAATAGCGATATTTTCGATGCGATCGCGCCCGACCTGACGATCATGGGGCTGGCGCTGCTGCACGAACGGAGTTTGAAAGACTGATGACACCTGGAAATGAGCTGCTCTTCCTGGCCCTCGGCGGGTCGGGAGAGATCGGCATGAACGTCAATCTGTATGGCTGCCAGGGCAAGTGGGTGATGGTCGATCTGGGCCTCACCTTTGCCGACCCGGCCTATCCCGGCGTCGACCTGATCCTGCCCGACCTCAGCTTTATCGAGGAACGGCGCAAGGATCTGCTCGGCATCGTCCTGACCCACGGGCATGAGGATCATATCGGCGCCTTGCCCTATCTGGCGGCGGACCTTGGCGTGCCCCTCTACGCCACGCCCTTCACCGCTGGCCTGATCCGGCTGAAGCTGGAGGAGGAAGGGCTCAGCCGTGAGGTGAAGCTGCACGTCATCGAAAATGAGGGCAGCTTTGCGCTGGGGCCGTTCGGCTTCCGCTATGTGCCGCTGGCTCATTCCATTCCTGAAGGCAACGCCGTGCTCATCGACACGCCTTATGGACGGATATTCCATACCGGCGACTGGAAACTGGATGAAAGGCCGCTTCTGGGCCAGCCATCGACGCCGGAAGAATTGACGCAGATCGGCGACGAAGGCGTGCTGGCGCTGGTATGCGACAGCACCAATGTCTTCAATTCAGAGGCGAGCGGTTCCGAAGGCGACGTCCGCGAAGGGTTGATGCAGACCATCACCGCAGCCAAGGGACGCGTGCTGGTCACGACCTTCGCATCCAACGCGGCGCGTCTGCAGACTTTGGGAGAGGTGGCGAACGCCGCCGGTCGCAAGCTGTGCGTCGCGGGGCGGTCGCTCGACCGGATCATCTCGACGGCCAAGGCGGCGGGCTATCTCAAGGATTTTCCGCCGACCGTCGATTGGGACGACGTCATGGCGCTCCCCCATAATGAAGTGATGATCATCGCGACGGGCGGGCAGGGCGAAGCGCGCGCGGCGCTGTCGCGCATCGCGTTCGACAGCCACCCGATCAAGCTGAGCACGGGCGACACGGTCGTATTTTCGTCCAAGCAGATCCCCGGAAATGAAATCGCCATCGGCCGCATTCAGAACGCCTTGGCTACAAAGGGTATCCTGATGGTCACCGACCGCCAGGCAGAGGTGCATGTGTCCGGCCATCCTGGACGTCCCGAACTGGAGGCGATGTATCGCTGGATACGGCCGCAGATATTGCTGCCGGTGCATGGTGAACGGCGGCACATGGCCGAACAGGCGCGACTGGGCCTGACCAGCGGCGTTCCGCACGCAGTTGTCCAATCCAATGGCGATTTGCTGCGGCTGGCGCCCAATGGTCCTGAAATCATCGGTCAGGAAACGACCGGCAGGCTGGTCCTGGACGGCGACGTCATCCTGCCCGCTGACGGCACGACGATGAATGAGCGGCGCAAACTCGCCCTGCACGGGCAGATCAGCGTCGCCGTGGCGTTGGATGCGAAGGGCAGGGTGTTCGGAACGCCGGTCCTCAAAACCCAGGGCGTGCCGGTGGAAGAGGACAAGGCCGCGTTTCTGGAAGAAGCCGCCGACGAAGCCGCCGCCGCCGTGCCAAAGGGCCAGCCGGACGAAGAAGCCATGCGTGAACGGATCAGATTGGCGGTACGTCGCACGGCCACGCGCTGGACCGGCAAAAAGCCTGTGGTGGACGTGCTGCTCATTCGGCCCTAAGCCAGCGCCATGAACTGGTATGCCATCTTCGCCATTTACGTGCTGTTCTGGGTGATTTGCGCCTTTATCGTCCTGCCCTTCGGTATCAGGACGCCGGATGAAACCGGCGAAGTGATCATGAAGGGGCAGGCGGACAGCGCGCCCAGCAACTTCCGGCCGGGCACGGTCGCCCTCCGCGCGACCATTATGTCGGCCGTGCTGTTCGGCCTCTATTATGCCAACTATGTGCAGGGCTGGGTCACGCTGGATCGGTTCGTAAATCCTTCCTGATTTCGGCGGTGTAAGAGTATTCTTGCGGCATGAGGTGGGAAACGCACCAAGCTGCGGTTTTTACACCCCAATCGGTGGTAAACAGTGATCGGTTGGATCATCGTCAGCCGCGCTGGCGGTATTGCAACGAGCGTTAGATGGAAATCACTTTCCTCCGTTTGCCCTGAGCTTGTCGAAGGGCTCTACTTCTTCGGGCGCCACGCGTCAGAAGGAAAGCGAAGGGCTTCGACAAGCTCAGCCCGAACGGGTGATTGCGACTGACGCCGTCCACTCTAATACCAAGACTCTCTGATCAGAACCTGTGCGCCCATTGGCGAAGTCCGATTGTCATGATGCGCCAGGGCTGATCAATGAGGCTGTTCCAGGCGAAGCAGCAATGGTCGACGATATTGTCGTATGAGGAGAAGATTCGGTTCGAGAGCCAGTTGTCGCGCATAAACTGCCAAAGATTTTCGACAGGGTTCAACTCCGGGCATTTGGGCGGCAACGGCAGCAATGTGATATTGGCGGGGATCGTCAATGCGCCGGACATATGCCACCCGGCCTGATCGAGCATGAGGACGGCATGGGCCCCCGGCGCCACCTGGCTGCTGATCTCGGCCAGATGCATGCCCATCGCCTCACTGTTGCAATGGGGCATGACAAGGCCCGCGCCTTTCCCTTCAGCCGGACAGATGGCGCCAAAGATCCAGGCTGATGCCCGACGCAGATCGCGAGGCGCTATTGGTCTGGTTCCCCGTTTGGCCCAGCGCCGGGTGAGTTTGGTCTGCTGGCCGATCCGGGCTTCGTCCTGCCACCACAGCTCTACGGGCGTGCCTTTGGGGAGGGTTTTGCGGATTTGCGCCAGACGGGCGGGGAAGTCTTTTTAAAAATGGCAATATTCGCGAGGTCCTGCGCGTGATGGCGCGGGCGAGCCGAGAGCTTGCGGTAGCCCATGGTCCGCAGTTCATGTCCCAGCGCCTGCTTGCTGATCGAGACATTGAACTCGTCCCATAGCCACTGGCACAAATCAATAATGCGCCAACGCACAACGCCATGGATGGCGGGGGTCGGCCCTGTATCAATGATCTCCTCCAAGGCGCGGCGGTGCCTGTCATTGAGGATCGGAGTCGGCCCTGGCGCCTTGCGGGTCATCAACCCGTCGGGGCCCTCAGCGTTAAAGCGAACGACCCAATCCCGCACAATCTGACGCGTCACCCCGCCGACAAGGGCCGCATCGCTGCGGCTGCGCCCGTCCAGGATCGTCGCTATTGCCAATAATCGGCGCACTTGCGCCCCGTTCTTGCAGCGCCGCGCTACGGCACGAACATCGCCTGCGCTGAAATCTCCACGGAGCTTGATCGGAACAGACATCGCAAACCTCCCACAGTCTGCGATGTTGAATCACGTGATAGCGTCTTTGGAAAGGCCCAACGAGTCAGATCCCACAAGCCTTGGTATAAGTCACATTTCCTCTTCCGCTTCAGCCCCTTGATTGGGCTTCTCCACGGGTCACCCGCGTCCGCACCCGCTATTACTGGCGCAGCCGCTCGATAGCCTGTGCCAGCGCGACATACAGCTTGCCCATGTCGGACGAAAGAATCGCAACGCCCAGCGCGTTGCCGTCGCGCGCCGACAAGATGATCCGCAGCATCGATTCAAAATCATGGATGTACCGGTTCACATGATCCTGGAATTCCAGGTCATTGTCATAGTGCAGCGCGATTTCGCGGGATTCGCCCGCGTCCAGCAGCCTGACGGCCCGGCGGGTGAAAACGCCCCGGTCGCCCTTCAGATAGGATGACCAGGCCGAATCCGTCACATCGTTGGACAATATCTTGGTGACGTCGATCGCGGTGCTGTTGAGCGATTCGATCAACAATGCGGCGCGGCGGGCGAAATGGTCGCGATCCCGTTCTTCCGACGCGCGTTCGGCCTCGTCGATCCGTGACTGCACCGTGGCGCTGGCGTCGGCAATCGTCAACAACTGGCGGGTCAGCCGATCGGACGCCTGATGCGCGGCCTTGACCGCCTCTTCGGCGACCCGTGCCACCATCTCGATCTGAGCCGTCACCTTGTCGTCGATGGCGCGGCGCAGCGCCTCTTCGCTGGCATCGGCCAGCGATTGGGCGGCGTCCGGTATCGCCCGGCTCAGCGCCTGCCTTGCCCGTTCGGCGGCCTGGTCGGCGGTATCCTTGACCCGCAGCAATGCGGTCACCAGCAGCGGCCCTGCGCCTTCGGTAATACGTGTCGCATCCTGATGCGCATTGTCGAGCGCGGTGCGCAGCTTTTCCACCAGTTCGCGGTTGGCCTCCACGCCGCTCTGCGTGCTTTCCAGCCACTCGGTAAGCCGACGACCCTGACCGCGCAGCAGCTCTTCGGCTTCCTGCGCACGACCCGTCAGCGATTCCGAAATCGCCTCCAGCCGTTCCAGTTCGGGGGCTGCGCTTTCCAGCAGGGTGCGGCTGGTTTCGATCCGGGCGTCGAACCGCTCCAGCGCCGCCGGGAAGGTTTCGTCCAGTTCGCGGACGCTGGAATCCAGCGCGACCAGCAGCGTTTCGGCGGACCCGATCAGCTTTTCGGCGGTCACGCCACCCGCGGCCAGCGAACTGTCTATCCGTTGCGTCTCCGCCGTCAGGCGGCTCAGCGCGTCGGTCAGCCGTTCGTTACGCGACAGGGCGGCGTCTTCAAGAGCGGCAAAACGCGCCTGGGCGCTATCGATCGATTCGCCCAATGTCGCCTGCAGCCCGGCCACCAGCGTCCTTTGGCCTTCGACCAGATCGTTGATCTGGTGAAGGCGGCCCTCGATCTCACCCATATGATCGGACAGGCCGGACATGGTTTCGTCGCTGATGCTGTCGATGCTTGAACGCGAACGAACGATAAGGGCATCGACGGCTTCCGCCTGCCGGATCAGGCCGTCATCGGTCGCCGCCATCCCTTCGCGCGCGCGGGCAAGGGCCGCGTCGATACGGTCGCGATACTCCGCTTCGATCCGTTCGGCGTCCTGCGCCAGCGCGGCGACGGCGTTCTGGCTGGTGGCCGAAATTCCCGCCTGCGCGGTTTCGACCAGCGATCGGAGCGCGCCTGCCTGCGTGGTCAGCTCCTGGTCGGCGCTCGCCATGACATCGCGGGCATGGGCCAGCGCGGTTTCCAGGCGCTGCCGCACATCGGCTTCCGCCGTTTCCAGCTTCTCGGTCAGCAATGTCGCGGCGGCCTCGGTTGTTTCGGCCAGATTGTCTCTGGTCCGTCCCATCAGCGCGTCGATCATCGCCGCCTTCTGATCCAGATTCTGCCAGCTTTCCTCCATTGCCTTGCGCGCGCTCTGCGCCGTGGCGTCGATACGCCCGGACGCGACATCGGCCAGGCCGTTGACCTCTTCATTGGCGGAATGGGTCGCTTCGCGCAGCTGATTGATCTGGGTCGACAGGCTCTTGGTCGCCGACAGGGTCCGCGCGCGTGCATCATCCGACAGTTCGCCGATCGCGTGCAGACGGGCTTCGAGCATGTCGATCCGTTCGGCGAGCGCGTGGCCATTGTCGTTGATCTGGGCGGCCATGCGGATGGCGCGCTCCTCCAGGTCGGGCATGGACGCGATCAGGGCGTCCATCTTCGCGGCCAACGCCATGCCAGCGCGCTCGGCGGCCTCCGCCTTTTCCGTGGTGCTGTTCGCCCGGCTGGCGATCAGTTCCGCCGACGCTTCCATATTGCTGCTGGCGGCTGCGCCATAGCTGTCCAGCAGCTCCGCCTGATCCTGCATCGCTTGCCGCGCGCTGGTCAGTTGCCCGTTGATCCGCGCCAGCCGCAGCTCCAGCATTTCCGCCTCGGTGCGCAGGGCGCGGGCGGTGTTCAGGTAGCGGCGCGATTCGGCGCGACTGTTGCGGGTCAGGACAAGGTAGCACACGCCCAGCAGCACGATGGGAACCAATATCGTCGCCACCATGCCCGGCCACGCGGCGGGCCCAGCGCGCCATTGTCCCGAAATCGCGGTGGCCCAGCCTGCAAAGCCCAGCCACAGCAGGCCCATCGCCGCAAATGCCAGCCCGGTTCGCCGGGCAGCGCGCTCATCCTTCGCGCTGGCCTCGCTTTCCGCTTCCAGGTCCTGGAGGATCTGCCTTGATTGCAGATCATCCCCCGCCCGCGACTCGCTTGCGGTCGCGATACTCTTGTTTCGCCAGAATTCGACGATTGTGCTGCCCCCGGTCATGGACCCATCCTATCATCTTTTCAGCGCAACAAAATGCCCTGTTACCAAAACTTAACGCAAGCCAGATAGCGTTGACCCCATGTCCTATGATCCTGGCGCCCTGAATGCCGCACTTGCCGCTGCTGTCGGCGAAGATATCGCACTGATCGCAGACCTGCGTGTGGCCTTTCTGGAAAGCGCCGATCGCCAACTGGACCTGCTCAGCCGCGCCCGTTGCGATGCGAATTGGGAACTGGCCGCCTGGCGGCTGAAGGGGCTGGCGGCCAGTTTCGGGCTGACCAGCCTGATGGCGATAGCCGACGAAGCAGCCAGCAGCGCGCCGGGCGATCCACGCATTTTGCGCCAGATACGCATGACGCTGGACCGGCTTCGCAACGGCTGACGCGCAGCGCGCTTGCACGAACGCTTCCTCCTTGCGAAAAGGCGGACCTTACAAAAACGGGTCGGTTCCATCGCAGCATGACATTTGCGGCTATTCTCAGCGCCAGCCGGACGTCTGGCGACCCCAGCGGGTCGTTGCGCGCCAGCCTGCTTTTCGCGGGCCAGACGCTGGTCGAATATCAGGCGCGGCAGGCGGCGCGGGCGGGCGCGGACAGGATCATGATCCTGGTCAGCGTGATCACGCCTGCCTTGTCGCAGGCCGTCGACCGGCTGAGTGCGGACGGCATTCCCGTCGCTCTGGTCCGCGACATGGTGTCGATGGTGCGCGATGCCCCGCGCGATACCGATGTCCTGCTGGTCGCGGACGGCATCATCGTCGCCCAAAGCCATTTCGAATCCATCGCCGATCAACAGGGCAACGCCCTGCTGGTGACCGACGACAGCCGTGCCAGCGCGCCGTTCGAACGGATCGACGCGGGGCAGCGCTGGGCCGGCCTGGCGCGAATCAGCCCCGACCTCCTGTTCGGGACGCTCGACATGATCGGCGACTGGGACCTGTCGCTGACCCTGGTTCGCGCCGCCGTGCAGAGCGGCGCCCGCCGCGTGACCGTGCCGCAGGACGATCTGCTGACGGGCCGCGTCGCCCTGGTCGAAACGCAGGGCCAGGCCGACGTCGCGGCGCAAAGCGTCATGTCGTCGGGATCGCGCACCACGCGGGTGAGGGGCGGGGCCGAACATTATCTGCTTGCCCCGCTCGCCCGGCTGGCCAGCCCCGCCCTGATGCGGACGCAGGTCCCCGCGACCCAGGTGCGGATTGCCGGGATGGCGCTGGGCGCGATTGCGCTCGTGCCGGTGGAGTTGCTCTGGCCCGCGACCGGCTTTGTCCTGTTGTTGCTGGCGTTGCTACTGGCCGAAATCGCCGACCGCCTGGACGAACTAGCGCTGCGGTCGCCGCCGGGGGGATGGACCGCCTTTGTCGCGCCCTTCTTTGCCGTCGGCGGTATTTCGCTGGCCGGGGCGGGCGTCATCGCCACATGCTTGGCGCTGCTGCTCGCCATCATTCAGGTCGCCGACCGGTGGCGCAGGACCGGATCGGCCCGGCCATGGATGATCTTCACGCCAGCGACGGCCCTGCTGGTCCTGCTGCTGACCACCATGGTGGGGGCATTTTCGCTGGGCTATGTCGTGTCGATGCTGTGCGCGATAGCGTCGGTGGGCGCCATCATCCTGCTGAAACGCGACTGAAAAAATTCCTTCTCAGGGTTTAGTGCATTTTAAGGACGCGTGGCTATGCTGCCCGGCATGAGCGCCTTTTCGTTCCCTTCCGGGCCTATGGTGACGGACATCTGGCCCATGGCGCGAGTCATGGCGGGCATGTCCGCCGTACCTGTCGGCCATGCCATTGATCTGGCCTTTTTCTTTCCCGACGCGGAAAGGGAGCGGCACGATGCCCTGATCGCGGAAACGCGTCGGCATCTGGGCGCATGCCTGACCGGCATAGAGGCCGCCCTGCGAATCGCGCTGAGCGACCGCCCGGAAATTGCCGCTGTCCTCGCACAGCATCCCGACGCCATATGCTGGCCCACCGTCTGCGCTCAACCCACTCTGCTGGGTCCCGCATTGCTCGCCCATATGCAGATGCGCGCGGGCGTCACACTGATGCTGCGCCAGTTCGGCCAGCCGGACGGGCAGTTCGATGAAGCGGAAGCGGACGCCTTGCTGTCAACCGGCGACCCGGCCGTCAATGAAACGCTCGCCGCGCTGGCCGTGGCCGAAGGACGCTGGCTCGCCGTCGGGGCGGAGGATGATCCGATGTCCGCCGACCTGCCCGTCGAACATTTCGCCGAACTGCTGTGGACCGCCGCCGCCTGCATGGCTGCAGTCGTGCAACGCGCGGGCGCCCACGAAGCGGAAACGATCCTGCCCCTGTTCGAAAGGGCCGGCCACAATCTGCTCGCCACACATGACGAAGCAAAGGGGCCGATCGCCATCGCCGCCCGGCTGGTGCGCCAATTGGGCGAGCGCGCCGATGCCGCCGACCTGCTGGGCGCAGCGCTGGGGCAACGCCGCTTCCTCCTGTTCGCGGCCCTCGCGGCGCGGCGGCTGGGGATGGATTGCGCCCATGTCGCCGACATCATGGTGCTGGGCGCGGTCAGCGAACTGGCGTCCCTGTGCCGCGCCTTGGGCGGATCGGATGTGGACTATCGCCTTTTGTTGCTCGCCCTGCGGCCCGTGCGCCCCTCGCTGTCGGACGCAGCCATCATTGGAGAGGCCGACCGCTATCAGGCCCTGACCGAAGCGCAAGCCGACGCGGCGGTCAGCGCGCTACGGGTCCCCGCCGCGTTGCGCGCCAAGTTCGAACATCTGCACCGGGTCGCATTGCGATGAATATGTCAGCCCATCCCGCCGTCGTGCGCGCGATGGTGGCGGCCAACGGCCTGCTGCTCAGCGCCGACCCGCCACTATTGGCCCTGCAAAGGGAGGCCGGGGCCGATGTCGGGGCGCTGCTCGCCATCCCCCAGCTTGCGGGCATCGTGCGGCTGTCCCTGCGTCTGGGCGTCACCATATCCCGGCCCGTCACCGCCGCCGCCGAACGGGGCGACATCGACATGTGGGTGCGGGCCAAGCCCGAAGCGGACGGCGTGCAGATCAGCGTCATCGAATGGAGTGAGCGGCCCGCCGCCATCATGCCCGTCGACAATATCCGCCGCGAAGCCGACATCGCCGCCGTTGCGGAGGGGTGGACCTGGCAGATCGACACCCAGTTGCGCTTCCAGATGGTGCTGGAAGGGCAGGGGCAGGAAAGCGCCTTGCCCACAGCCCAGCCCACGCCCGGCAGCGCCTTCACCAGCTATTTTCAGCTTCAGCCCGACGAAGATGGCGACCTCGCCATCCTGCGCGGCTTTGCGCAGCGGCGCGCGTTCCGGGACCAGGTCGCCACCTTAATCGCGGAACCCGAACGGCAGTTCAGCCTGTCCGGCTTTCCCATGTTCGACATTTCGGGCCAGCTATTGGGCTATCGTGGAAAGGCGTTCCCGGTCGACCGCGCCATCCTCGCCCCGCATGTGCCCCCTGCGCCGGGCGTCATCATCTATCCGGCGGAGTTCGGCAGGCGTCTCGACCGTTCGCTGCGCCAGCCGCTTGGCCGCATCATCGCCAACGCGGATTCGATCAATGCGCAGATCGATGGACCGCTGCGCCCCGACTATGCAGGCTATGCGACCGACATAGCGGCGGCGGGACGGCATCTGATGGCCCTGATCGACGATCTTGCCGACCTGCAAGCGATCGATCGACTGGACTTTACCGTAGCGACCGAAGACGTCGACCTTGCCGACATCGGACGCCGCGCCGCTGGCCTGTTCGTGGTCAAGGCGCTGGATCGCCAGATCCGCCTGATCGCACCAGACGCCCCACAGTCGGCGGTAGCCGCAGGCGAGTTTCGCCGCGCCTTGCAGATATTGATGAACCTCGTCGGCAATGCTGTGCGATACAGCCCCGACGGCACCGAAGTCCGCATCGATACCGGCGTCGAAGACGGTCGAGCATGGATCGCGGTGATGGATCAGGGCGCAGGCGTCCCCGCAGACAGCCGCGAACGCATCTTCAACAAGTTCGAACGGCTGGGCCGCAGCGATCCGGGCGGCAGTGGCCTGGGCCTATATATTTCCCGCAGACTGGCCCGCGCAATGGGCGGCGATATCGAAGTGGACGATGCCCCAGACGGCGGCGCACGCTTCACCCTGTTCTTGCCGGTCGCAGGCTGAAGCGGCGAGGGTTGTCCGCCCGATCACCCGAAGCCTGCCATCCCAGACCCGATCAAAAGCGGCCCCAAAATATCAGGTGAAAGCAGCCCCCAAACGGCAAAGCTGACCGAACGGCCGCAACCAATCCCGGCCCCAGAAGGATCACGCGCTCCCGCAAAAGATCACGTGCTCCTGCGCAGGCGGGAGCCCGGTCTTACCCTATAAACTGGACGCCTGTGTGCGCAGGAGTAGGACGGTCCCTCAATCCAGAGCAACCTGCAGATGGCAAAACTGAATGAGCGGGGGGGTGATCATTTTTGGCCGTCAGCGGACTGTCTGCTTCCGCAGGCGAAAGCGGCAATGCGGACTTTGATCTTCATATCGAGGATCTATGCCCACTGGCTGTTGGGACGCTCAGACTCCGAACGAAGCGAGGATGGGACAGGGCCCTTCGCTTCCAGTTCCGCACTCCTTTGCGAGCCGCTGAAGGGCGTCGAGAGCATCCTTCAGGGCGCTAATCTTCGCATTAAGCGCTGTGATGCGATGCTTCGCCAACTCGCGCGCACGCTTCCGGTCCTCGCCAGCATCCAGCGTCAGCAGCTCTTTGATCTCCTCCAGCGTAAACCCGGCTACCTGCGCCTGCTTTATAAACCGGAGGCGCCTTAAATCTTCAGACCCGTAGCGCCTGATGCCGCTTTCTCGCGTTGGTGTCTCGAGCAAGCCCTTGCGTTGATAGAACCGGATGGTCTCGACTCCAACTTTTCCGCTAGCGGCAAGCTGGCCGATCGTGAGGGAAGAATACCCTTGACTCTGTACCATAGTACAGACCCTATATCCCTTCCGACAAGATCACAAGGAGACGTGAAATGTCGGACTTGAGCAAGCGACCGGTCCCCAGCAGGAAGGCGGTGATCTACCGCATGGTGATGCCCAACCACACCTGTCCGTATGGCTTGAAGGCCCTGCATCTGCTTAAGCGAGCAGGATATGAAGTCGAGGATTACCACCTCACCACCCGCGAGCAGACGGACGCGTTCAAGGCTGAACACCATGTCGAGACGACGCCCCAAGTGTTCATTGGCGGCGCGCGCGTCGGCGGCCACGACGATCTCCGCCGGTTTCTCGGCAAATCAGTAGCCGATCCGAAGGCTACCACTTACCGCCCGGTTATCGCCTTGTTCACGATGACCGGTTTGATGGCGCTCGCCGCGAGCTATGCGGTGAGCGGCAGCCCACTCACCATCCTCGCGGCTGAGTGGTTCATTGCCTTCTCGATGATCGTGCTGGCGTTGCTCAAACTTCAGAACGTCGAGAGCTTCGCAACGATGTTCCTGAACTATGATCTGCTCGCCAAGCGGTGGGTGCCCTACAGCTACATCTATCCATTTGCAGAAGGGGGTGCTGGAGTTCTGATGGCCGCTGGAGCGCTTACTTGGCTTTCAGTCCCCCTTGCGCTGTTCATAGGCACAATTGGCGCTGTGTCGGTGTTCAAGGCTGTCTACATCGATATGCGCGAGCTCAAGTGCGCCTGTGTCGGCGGGTCGAGCAACGTGCCCTTGGGCTTTGTCTCCCTCACCGAGAACCTGATGATGATCGCTATGGCTGTCTGGATGGCGCTGGCAGCGACGGGGGTCTTAACCGGCGGTGGGCACGTTGGTTGAGGCTCGGGCCTGGGAGCAAGTGTCGTGATTGCAAGTCGCTTCCGGGCCGCTTATCTTGCGCACATGTTCGCAACTCGCATCGCTGCAATCCTGGCCATGCTTGCTCTGCTTTTCGGGCCGGTGAGCATGATCGGCGGATATGTGGCGATGGCCCAACCTTCGGCCTCGGCATCGCACCATGAGCAGTCGCCGGGTCAGTCCGCTCCTTGCACTGAAATGAGCGGTGAGACTCAGGATAGGTCTAGTGATCCCTCTCTCGTCGATTGCCTGACCGACTGCGCCATCACTTGTTCGGCAATCCCAGCCTTCAGCAATGCGATAGCGCACCCCGTCCTTGTGCCTCGCATCGCACACGCACTGCCGCTCGCAAGCCCCTTGCGTGGTGTTCCTCCAGAAGCAAGTGACCCTCCTCCTCGACCCGCCTGAGTTTCGGTTCGACAGTATTGACTTCCGAGTTCCCAGGAGAGTTTGAAATGAAGATCCTCATCAGCGTAATCGCGCTTGCCTTCGCTGTGCCAGCTGCGGCCCAAGCAGCACCGGCCGTTCACTCCCAACAGCGGGGGACTTCCGGCCAAGCCGAACACGGCGATCACGCCGGACACCAGATGCCGACAGGCAGTCAGCACGACGAGCACAAGGGCCACGCAATGGGCGGGTGCTGTGCCGACAAGAACGGCGATGGTCGCATGGACTGCTGCGAGAAGATGGCGGCGGACAAGGAACCGGCTCCGCAAGCGACACCAGGCCAGACTAACCCGCACCAGAACCATTGATTGCAAGGGGATGGGGTGGTGGCGCGAGCTGCCGCCCCACTCGCTTGCATGGCGCTATGCACGAGATGATGGAGGATCATGCCGCGACGATGGAGCAGGCTACCACTGATTGTTAGGCGTCTCACGTACTCGCCAATAACAAACACCGCCCCGCCTTCCTGCGCCCAGCCCCCAAAAAAAACGGCGCCCTAAAGGCGCCGCTTCCTTATCTCTCAAACCCGACCGGTTCAGCGCTGGCTGACCGGCACATAGTCGCGTTCTGCCGGGCCGGTATAAAGCTGGCGCGGGCGGCCGATCTTCTGTGCTGGATCGGAAATCATTTCGTTCCACTGGGCAACCCAGCCCACGGTGCGGGCCAGGGCGAACAGCACGGTGAACATTTCGGTCGGGAAGCCGATCGCCGACAGGATCACGCCCGAATAGAAGTCCACATTCGGGTAGAGCTTCTTTTCGATGAAATAGGGATCGTTAAGGGCGATCTGCTCCAGCTCCTTGGCAACGTCAAAGATCGGATCATTGACGCCCAGCTTTTCCAGAACGTCCTTCGCGGTCTTCTGCATGACGGTCGCGCGAGGATCGTAATTTTTGTACACGCGGTGGCCAAAGCCCATCAGGCGGAACGGATCATCCTTGTTCTTGGCGCGGGCGATATATTCCGGGATGCGGTCGACCGTGCCGATCTCGCGCAGCATGTTGAGCGCCGCTTCATTCGCGCCGCCATGGGCCGGGCCCCACAGGCAGGCGATGCCCGCCGCGATGCAGGCGAAGGGGTTGGCCCCCGACGAACCGGCCAGGCGCACGGTCGACGTCGACGCATTCTGCTCATGGTCGGCATGCAGGATGAAAATCTTGTCCATCGCGTCCACGACGACCGGATCGGGCTCATATTCCTCGGCCGGGACCGAAAAGGTCATGCGCAGGAAATTGGCCGTGTAGCTCAGGTCATTGCGCGGATAGACAAAGGGCTGGCCCGCCGAATATTTATACGCCATCGCCGCGATCGTCGGCATCTTGGCGATCAGCCGGTGGCTGGCGATCTTGCGCTGTTTAGGATCGCTGATGTCGGTCGAGTCATGGTAAAATGCCGACAGCGCGCCGACCACGCCGCACATGATCGCCATCGGGTGCGCGTCGCGGCGGAAACCGCGGTAGAATGTGGTCAGCTGCTCATGCACCATGGTGTGCAGCGTGATCGTGCGGGTGAAGTCTTCCAGCTCGGTCTTGGACGGCAGTTCGCCGTTCAGCAGCAGGTAGCTGACTTCCATGAAGCTGGACTGTTCGGCCAGCTGGTCGATCGGATAGCCGCGATGCAGCAGGATGCCCGCGTCGCCATCGATGTAGGTCAGGCCGGAATCGCAGCTCGCCGTCGATGTGAAGCCGGGGTCATAGGTGAACATGCCGGTGTTGGCGTATAGCTTGCGAACATCGACGACCTTGGGGCCGACCGTGCCACTCAAAATGCCATAATCCTTGGCATTGCCGTCAACGGTCAAAGTGGCGCTGTTATCCGACATCATGTTCTCCTCAATTGCTGCGGCCAGCCGATGTGTACCCGACATCGTTCAGTCGCTTTAAGCTCTCCACTTTCCCAAGCAGGAAAAGGACATCAAAAATGCCCGGCGAAACCGTACGACCGGTCAGCGCCGCACGCAGAGGCTGGGCAACCTTGCCCAGTCCCAGATCGGCTTCCTCCGCCACGCGACGTATCGCTTCATCGATCGCTTCGACCGTCCAGTCCTGAACAGAGCCAAGAGCGTCGGCTGTCTTGCCCAGCAGCGCGCGCGCCGAGTCGTCTAGCAGAGCAAGCGCCTTGTCGTCAAAATCCAGCGGGCAACTTTTGAACAGAAATTCCGCGCCCTCCGCAATTTCGTTAAGCGTCTTGGCCCGCGGCTTTAACGAAGGCATCGCCTGGGTCAGCAATTCGTCGGCCCCGGCGGGCAATTGAGCCATCCCCAACCGCGCAGCCACCCGCGGCGCGGCCAACCCCGCCAGCCGCGCATCATCCGCTTCCCGAAGGTAATGGGCGTTCAGATTCTCCAGCTTCTTGATATCGAACCGGGAAGGCGATTTCCCCACGCCAGAAATGTCAAACAAATCGATGGCTCGTTCACGGGAAATAATTTCCTCATCCCCATATCCCCAACCCAATCTCAGGAGATAATTCAACACCGCTTCGGGCAGCATCCCCATTTCGTCGCGATAAGCGTCGACGCCCAACGCGCCGTGGCGCTTCGACAGCTTTGCGCCATCCGATCCGTGGATCAGCGGGATGTGCGCATAGATAGGTTCTTCCCAACCCATCGCCTTGATGATGCCGAGTTGACGAAAGGCATTGTTGAGATGGTCGTCACCACGGATCACATGGGTCACGCCCATATCATGGTCATCGACGACCACCGCCAGCATATAGGTAGGCGTGCCGTCCGAACGCAGCAGGATCATATCGTCCAGCTCAGCATTCTGCACGACAACGCGGCCCTGAACGGCGTCTTCGATCACTGTTTCGCCTTCGCGCGGAGCTTTCAGCCGAATGACATAAGGCGCACTGGCTGGAGCGTCAGACTGGTCGCGGTCACGCCAGCGGCCGTCGTAGCGCATCGGTTGCTTCGCCGCCCGCTGTTGCTCGCGCAATTCGGCCAGTTCCTCCTGGGTCGCGTAGCAACGATAGGCGTCGCCTTGGGCCAGCAGCTGGTCGGCCACTTCGGCATGGCGGGCCGATCGCTCGAACTGGAAAACGGCAGGCTCGTCGCCCCCCAGGCCGAGCCAGTCCAAGCCGTCGAATATTGCAGCGACGGCATCCTCAGTCGAACGTGCGCGATCCGTATCTTCGACCCGTAGCAAGAACTTGCCGCCATGGTGACGAGCGAACAGCCAGTTGAAGAGCGCAGTGCGTGCGCCGCCAATATGAAGAAATCCGGTTGGCGACGGCGCAAAACGGGTTACGACCTGCTTGTTCAAACCCGTTGCACTCACCGCGAAATTCCCTGACATGCGCCTTGCTCATTCATGAACGCGACGCCCCCTAGCATGGCTTTTGAGCCACGACAAACCTCCGTTGGCGGGAACATCCGTCAACGGGTCGCGCGGGTTTTTGCTCGTTTGGAAGAAGGACTGGAGGAGGAGCGGGAACAACTGGCCCTGTGGGTTCCTGTGGCGATCGGCATCGGTATTGTCGCGTGGTTTCTATTGCCCAACCGATCGGAATGGCTTGGATTCTGCTGCGTTTCCTTGGCCATTGCGAGTGTTGGCCTTGCTCTGCCGACGGGCGGACGGATGCAGCAGGTCTTGGTCATGGGTGGCGTCCTGGCATGTGCGGGATGCGTACTAATCTGGGGCAAAGCGGTGACTGTGGGAACGCCGCCGCTGGCGCGACCTGTCTTCATGGAAGTGACGGGCGAAGTGAAGGCAGTGAACGCGATTCCCGCGCAGCAGATGAGTCGGATATTGCTGCAGCCCCTCGCGGCGCCTTCATTGCCACGGCTTATTCGGGTGAACATCGACGAAGGCGATATGCCCCAAGATGTGGGGGAAGGAGCGATTATCCGCTTTCGTGTGCGATTGATGCCCCCAGCCGCGGCCAGCCTGCCGGGAGGATATGATTTCGCACGCCGTGCCTATTTTCAAGGCATTGGTGCAACGGGGAGAGCGCTAAAGCCGCTGACGGTGCTTCGGCCGTCGGTCAGCGAACGTCCTCTGCGGGCGCGTCTGTTCGCACATATTAATGGGCGCGTCAGCGGACCGGGGGCGGGTATCGCCGCAGCTCTCGCCACCGGCGATCAAGGTGCGATCCCGGAAGACGATGCGGAAGCGATGCGGAACAGTGGACTTGCTCACCTGCTGTCTATCAGCGGCCTGCACGTCACGGCGCTGGTCGGGGCAGTAATTTTTCTGCTGATGCGGTTGATGGCGCTCAGCCGACGTGCAGCGCTAGATTGGCCGCTGATGTTGATCGCTGCGGCCGGTGGAGCGTTGGCGGGGATTAGCTATACATTGCTGACCGGGGCGGAAGTGCCCACCGTGCGGTCATGCGTTGCGGCGTTGCTGGTGTTGGGCGGGCTGGCGCTCGGGCGGGATGCTATTACCCTGCGCCTGGTGGCAACTGGAGCCCTACTGGTGCTGATGCTCTGGCCCGAAGCGCTGATGGGGCCGAGCTTCCAGATGAGCTTTGCTGCTGTGGTGGCGCTCGTGGCCTTAGGTGAGCATCCCGGATTTCGAAATTTCGTCGCAGCTCGTGACGAAGGTATGTCGCGGCGGTTGGTTCGAAGCCTCGGCGCGATGCTGCTCACAGGTTTTGCCATTGAGTTGGTGCTGGCGCCGATTGCGTTGTTGCATTTTCATAAGGCGGGGATGCTTGGTGCCTTTGCCAATTTGCTGGCCATTCCGTTAACCACTTTCGTGGTGATGCCTTTGGAGGCATTGGCTTTGTTGTTCGACGTGGCGGGCGCGGGCGGGCCTTTCTGGTGGCTCACGGGACATGCGCTCGAACTGCTGCTGGCCATTGCCCATGGGGTTGCGGCGAGCCCTTGGGCCGTCGTGATGACCCCCACGATGCCGGTCGGCATATTCGGCGCTATCATCCTGGGCGGGCTGTGGTGCCTGTTGTGGCGGGGTCGGTGGCGTTGGGCGGGGCTGGTTCCAGTCACCCTCGGCGCCGCCGCGATGCTCATGGTTTCACCGCCTGAAATATTGATC
Source organism: Sphingobium sp. ZW T5_29 (assembly GCF_044987515.1). Lineage (NCBI taxonomy): Bacteria > Pseudomonadati > Pseudomonadota > Alphaproteobacteria > Sphingomonadales > Sphingobiaceae > Sphingobium > Sphingobium sp. ZW T5_29. Next base: position 83,194 of record NZ_JBJDRM010000010.1, on the reverse strand, counting down.
ACCAGCGATGGCCGCCATGTTGCCCTGCGTTCATCCGGTGGAGAGATGACCCTGCTTCGCGAGCGGGCGGGAAATTATGTGCGTGACATGATGGCGGAAAGTGCTGGCTCCAGCGGTGTCATGGGAGCCTTGGCCGATTTGCCGGAAGCGCGTTGCTCAACGGACCTGTGTGCGGTTCAGGTGGAAGGAGGCGGGCGGTCATGGCGATTACTACTGACGCGAAGCAACGTGCTAGTCGATAAAGCCGTATTCGAACGCGATTGCGCCGGTGCCGACATTGTCGTCGCCGATCGCCGCCTTCCGACATGGTGCCGACCGCGCTGGCTGAAAGCAGACCGGCAACTGCTGACACGGACAGGAGGGTTAGCCATAGACCTGGACCAGCGCCTGGTGCACAGCACGAAAATAGCGGGCGATGCGCACCCCTGGATCGTCCAGCCCGTCAGAAATCGTCGACCAAGGGCGGACGGTCAGTTATAGCGCCGCAGAAGTCCGGCCAGCTTGCCCTGAATTCGTACCTGACGTGGATCATAGACTTGTGGAGCATAAGCTGCGTTAGCCGGATCAAGCCGCACGTTGAGACCTTCGCGATGAAAATATTTGAGCGTCGCTTCGATCTCGTCGATCAGCGCAACGACGATCTGCCCTTCACGCGCCACTTCGGTACGCTGGATCAATGCGAAATCGCCATCCAATATGCCTGCCTCGGCCATTGAGTCACCTGAAACCTCCAGCGCATAATGATCACCTGATCCCAGCAGCGCCGCAGGCACGGACAGCATGTTCTGCCCTTCCAGCGCCTCGATCGGTACGCCTGCGGCGATACGACCATGTAGTGGAATGTCGATCACATCGTTGGCTGCAATCGGCGCTTTGGCAACGAGTTGCGGCTTGGGAGGGGCCGCCTTTGGCGCACGATGCATCGCTTCGGGCAGTTTTAAAACTTCCAGCGCCCGCGCCCGGTTGGGCAATCGGCGAATGAAGCCCCGCTCTTCAAGCGCATTGATGAGCCTGTGAATGCCAGATTTGGATCGCAGATCGAGCGCTTCCTTCATTTCCTCAAACGAAGGCGAAACTCCGCCTTCGTCCAGCCGATTTTGAATGAAGCTGAGCAATTCCTGTTGTTTTGGCGTCAGCATGCCTGCTTACCCTCTATGGAACGGATGGGGAACGCATAGGAAACGTAAGGAGCCAAGTCAAGCGGGCCGAGCGTTAAGCGTAACGATGGGAACGTAGCGATGTTGTAGCCGTTTCATGACTGCCTTTCCCAAGGCGTGAAATAGGAGAGAGAGAATGGCGAACCAAGATAAACAGGGTAGCGACCAGCGCCGCCAGCAGGGTGGGGACCGCTCCAGCGAGGGCGGGCGTCAACACCAGCAGGAAAACCGGCAAGGCCAGATGGGCCAAGACCGCGGAAAGAATAAGAGCGGCCAAGACAAGCAACAGCGCTAGGTCGTCTGATGATCGTCTAATGGAGGGGCCGCGCTGCGGCCCCTTCTTCCATCATAATGGAAGGATTACTACCTGTTCACCTGCTGTCGCAGGCGCCGATGCAGCAGCGCGCAGAATCAGGCAATCGGCTTGGGCAAGCGAAGAGGCCGCCGCGCTGTCTTGTGAAGAAAGGCACGTCACCCCTGCAGCATCGCGATAGGCGCGCAAATACTCATCGCGTTGTCCCGTTGCAGGAAGCGGCTTGGCGAGTAGCGCCGTAGATGTCCGAGGAAATGGATCAGACGCTCCTGCCATATGTCGGACCAGCGGGGACAGGAACAAGAGCGCCGTGACAAACGCCGAACCCGGATTTCCTGGTAACCCAAGAAATACTGCGCTCCCCAATGTGCCTGCCATCATCGGCTTACCAGGACGCATGCGGATTTTCCAAAACTCCAAGTTGCCGCCAGCACGGGTGAATGCCGGTCGCACAAAGTCGTGATCGCCCACGGACGCGCCGCCGGTCGAAACGATAATGTCGGCCCCGGCGCAGCGTTCCAGGGCTTTGGTCATCGCGCGGAGAGTATCGGGCACGATTCCCATGTCCATCACGTCGCATGGCAAGCTGTTGAGCAGCGCAGCGATCATCGGGGCGTTTGACGAAGGCAAGGCACCGGGCGGCGCTGGCTCACCGGGGGCAACCAACTCATTTCCCGTGGAGATCAATGCTATCCGCAGGCGGCCGCCGACCGGAAGCGCGCCATGGCCCCCGAGCACGGCGAGCGCAATCTGTGCGGGACCCAAAGCCGTTCCCGCGACCAGTAGGCGCTGCCCCACGTGAAAGTCCGACCCCGCCATTCGCACGTTGCGACCCATGATGGGTTTTGGCCCTCTGGGACGCAGCACATCATTGAGGACGGCTGCATCCTCTTGAATAAGTACCGTGTCCGCGCCGAGTGGCAGCGGGGCGCCGGTAAAAATGCGGCAACTTTCGCCGGGCATAAGGGGAGGGGGGACAACACCGCCAGCCATGCTTTCCGCCGTTATGGACCAAGGTCCGGGCCATTCCCCTCCGCGGATGGCGTAGCCGTCCATTGCCGAAAGATCTGCCCAAGGCTGGCTGCGCAGCGCCATGATATCGTCTGCAAGCCAGCGACCCGCACAATGGGATATGGGCAATTGTTCGGCGGGACGCCGAGTGGCCAGAGCCAGTAGCCGGGCCTGTGCATCCGCGACTGGTAGCAGGCTCAAAGGGCGTGCCAGTCGCCGGACTTGCCGCCAGTCTTGGTCAGAAGGCGAACCCCGTTTATGACCATCGCCCTGTCGATCGCCTTGGCCATGTCGTAAATCGTCAATAGCGCAGTAGATGCGGCGGTCAGCGCCTCCATCTCAACACCTGTTTGACCGGCGGTCTTCGCTGTCGCCTTTACGGTGACACCTAATGCCTCAAGGCCAAAATCGACGGTCACCGATGTTAGCGCGATTGGATGGCAGAGCGGAATGAGTTCAGCCGTGCGCTTTGCCGCCATGATGCCCGCCACCCGCGCCACGGCGAGTACGTCTCCCTTTTTGACCAGGCCTTGAGCGATCGCACTCGCTGCTTCTTCGCTCATCGCGATGTGGCCCGTAGCCACTGCCTCACGAGACGTCACCGCCTTGCCCGAGACGTCGACCATCCGCGCTGATCCGTCATCTCCCAAATGGGTGAGACCATTCATGCGCCGGTGAGCAGCGCGCGCGTTGCTCCCTCGACATCCGCCTGGCGCATCAACGATTCGCCAACGAGGAAGCACCTCACGCCATGGTGTGACATGGCGATCAGGTCCGCGTGACTGCCAAGGCCGCTTTCCGCGACGAATGTGCAGCCTTGTGGGGCTTGGCCGACCAATTCGTAAGTTCGGGCGAAATCAACGCTGAAGTCACGCAGATCACGGTTATTAACACCGATGAGGCGAGACCGCAGCTTCATCGCGCGTTCGAGTTCATGGATGTCGTGAACTTCGATCAGGGCGTCCATACCCAGGCCTAGCGCAGCGTCCTCAATTTCCGCCATCTGCACATCGTCGAGCGCCGCCACGATGACGAGGATGGCATCCGCACCCAGCGAACGGCTTTCAAGTACCTGCCAAGGATCGACCAGGAAATCCTTGCGCAAAACGGGCAAGGTGCAGGCTGAACGGGCCGCGATCAAATAGTCGTCATGCCCTTGAAAATAGAGCTCGTCCGTAAGGACTGAGAGACAAGCAGCGCCAGCTGCGGCATAGGACCGGGCGTGGGCTGGTGGATCGAAATCGGGACGGATGAGACCCTTGGAAGGACTTGCTTTCTTGACCTCAGCGATGAGACCAAAACCGGTGCGTGCAGCCGTGTCCAACGCTATCCTGAAGCCGCGTGGCGGGGTTTGTTCAGTGGCGCGGGATTGCAGGTCCGCGACGGTCGTCACGGCTTTCCGGCGAGCGACTTCTTCCCGTTTTGTGTCACAGATTTCGATCAGCTTGTTCGTCATTTATAGGCAATCCAGCATTGGAGCAGGGCGTTCGCAAGCCCTCGATCGATTGTTTCAGCTGCTTCTTCCACGCCTTCGCGAAGGTTCGTCACTGCGTCGGCGACCATCAGGGCGGCGGCGGCGTTCAACAGCACGGCATCGCGGTAGGGACCGGGCTCGCCCTGTAGCAGAGCGCGGAGCGCCGAAGCGTTATGGGCCGGGCCACCACCCCTGATTGCATCGACCGGATGGGTCGAAAGGCCAAGTTCGGCAGCGGTAATGCGGTGCATCGCGGCAAGGCTATGGCCCTTCACTTCCGCCATGTCGTTGCCGCCTGCCAATGACAGTTCATCAAGGCCTTCGTCGCCGGAAATGACCAACGCGCGATCAACGCCCAGTTCCGCCAGTGCTGCGGCATAGATCGGGACATAGGCTGGCCGAGCGATGCCCACCAATTGGCGGCGCACGCGGGCGGGATTGGCGAGTGGCCCCATCAAATTGAAGATGGTGCGTTCGCCTATCGCCCTGCGGATGGGGGCAAGGCGTTTGAGTGCGGGGTGATAATTTTGCGCGAAGAGGAAGCAGATGCCAAGGTCAGCCAAGGTCGCTTCGGCAGTTTGTGCCGCTCGGTCGAGGTCAAGGCCAAGCGCCTCCAGCGTATCGGCTGCGCCTGCTTTGGACGAAGCGGCCCGGTTGCCATGCTTGGCGACCGGGACGCCAGCGGCCGCCACCACTAGGCTGACCGCTGTAGATACGTTCAGCGTATGATGACCATCGCCCCCAGTGCCGCACACGTCGATTGCGCCGTGCGGAGCGTTGACGGAAATCATGCGTGTCCGCATCGCTCGCGCGGCTGCGGCGATTTCCACAGCGGTTTCGCCGCGCCTTGCCATGGTGATGAGGAAGTCCGCGATCTTCGTTTCGGGAAGGTCGCCGTCGAACAGCAGGTCGAAGGCTAGGGCAGCATCATCGGCGCTTAGCGGCGCTGCGGGATCGGGCAGGCTGATCATCGCCTTTGCCTTAATCATGCTGCTGCGCTGGAGTCGAGAGTGGGACAGGGAAACTATTGTCGGGCGAGATCGGATTTTTAGGGAAAATGGGGATTTTTTTGGACGGATTTTGGCGTCATTAGAAAGAATCCCGCGAAGGAGTCATAATATTGTGGGAATGTTTGGGTGAGGGAGGTCAGGTCAGGCCGGGACGGGTCCCCGGACCGGGAGGCCCGCTATGCGCAGGAAGTTTGCCAGCATTTCGTGCCCATATTCCGTCGCGATGCTTTCGGGGTGGAACTGGACCGAGTGGATCGGCAGGCTTTCGTGACGGAAGCCCATGACCGACCCGTCGTCGCTGGTCGCATTGACGACAAGGCATTCCGGGATGTCCTCCACGATCAGCGAGTGATAGCGGGTCGCGGTGAAAGGGGACGGCAGTCCTTCGAACAGGCCGGTCCCGTCATGGGTCACCGGCGATGTCTTTCCATGCATCAGCCCGCCGCGCACGACATGGCCGCCGAAATGCTGGCCGATAGCCTGATGGCCCAGGCACACGCCCAGCAACGGCGCGCCAGCGTCGGCGCAGGCAGCGACCAGGTCCAGGCTGACCCCGGCCTCATTGGGCGTGCAGGGACCGGGTGACAGGAGGAAGGCGCTGGCGCCGCTGGACAGCGCCTGGCCCGTGGAGATGGCGTCGTTGCGCACGACTTCGACCTCTGCCCCCAGCTCCATCAGATAATGGACCAGGTTCCAGGTGAAGCTGTCATAATTGTCGATGACGAGGATCATGGGACCAAGGCTATAATGCGCCAGGCGCGCCGGGCCAATCGGAATCGGCGGCCCCGTGAACCTGCCAGCCCGCGATGCGTTCGCCATCCGAAATAACCGAGAGGAAGGATGGCATGAAACGCTATGCATATGGCTGGATAACGGCCCTGTTCTTTCTTGTGTCGATCGCGCTGCACTGGTTGTTCGGCTGGTGGGCCTATGTGGATGAGGCTCAATCCCACCATCAGGCGCCGGAACTGGCCGCCTATGCCATAGAGATGGGGCGCGATACTTTTGAAAACTGGCAGTCGGAATTCCTGCAGCTGATCTGGCAGGTCGTTGGGCTGGCCTATTTTCTGTACGTAGGGTCCCCCGCATCGAAGGAGAATGACGACAGGCTGGAGGCCAAGGTCGATGAACTGTTGAAGATCACCGGAGGCAGGGATGCCGAAGGCCTGATCGAGGAAATCGACCGGCGTTATCTGCGCACCGGGGGACATGCCAAGCCGCATGGTCATGACCTGGGACATGAATGAGAGCGAAAGTGAAATGGCGGTTGCGGGCGAATGGAACCCAGCCCCGTTTCAGCCGCTTCATGCCCAGATTGTTCACGAGGAGGACATGACATGGCCAAGGCCGAATTTACCGATGCGATCGCTCTGTTGAAGGCTGACCACCGCAAGGTCGAGGACCTGTTCGAACAGTTTGAGAAGGCCAGAAGCGGCGGGCGCAAGCAGGATATCGCCCGGCAGATCTGCACGGAATTGAAGATCCACACCATGATCGAAGAGGAAATCTTTTATCCCGCATTTCGCGGCAGGATAGAGGATGACACGCTGGACGAGGCCTATGTCGAGCATGACGGGGCCAAGGTGCTGATCAACGATATCGAGGCCGGGTCGCCCGATGATGATTTCTACGACGCCAAGGTCAAGGTGCTGTCGGAGGAGATCAAGCATCATGTCAAGGAGGAGGAGCGGCAGTCCGATGGCATGTTCGCCCAATGCCGCAAGGCGGATGTCGATCTGGTCGAACTGCGCGACCGGATGATGGCGCGGAAAGAGGATCTGATGGCTCAGGCGAAGGCGGGCGGATTGCCCATCGCAGAGCCAAGAGCCGTCCATTTGATCGCCGCGTGACCACAGAGGTTGAAAAAGCCCGCTGATTGTCCCATATCGCGAGGTGCCGGGTTCGCCCGGCTATGGTGATAAATCGTGTCGTGCAATAGGCGCAGCGGACCCGGGGGCAGTACCCGGCGGCTCCACCATTTGTCCCGCGTCCGCGGGGTGATTGACGGGGCCGAACTAGGATCGACGTGTGTTGAAAGGCGATGTCTTCACCCGGCCTGAGTAAGCCGTAAAAATGTTCAAAACACGTAAGTGCCAACGATAACGAGGCTCTTGCTCTTGCTGCGTAATTGATGGCCTCACGGCCTGACATTACCCAAATAGAACGCGGTTGAACCCACCGGGCAACAGAAGGGAATTCAGCGGCTGCCGGAGGGGCCGGGCAACAGAACCCTCCGGACCTTTTCCTTTCAGATCAGCAAGTCAGGCCAGGCTTGGGCCAAAGGCGGCGCAGGGCGCCGGTGCCGGGATTTTCGCCGCCCGACTCGGCGAGGAAAAGATTTTTCAGTTCGATTGCACTTTTATGACAGTTTGAAGAAAAAGTCATAAGATATTGAAATATCACAAAAGAAAATGCTTTTGTGACACTCTGTAGCGGCTTGCCCCCTTGTCACCGAAGTGAAATAATCCTGACTATATTAGAAAGTTTTGTCAGGAGAGATGCGATGATCAAGCTGGTGGCGGTTTTGGGGGTTGCGGTCGCATCCATGGCTCCGGCGGCGGCCTGGGCCGAAGCTGACGAAGTCGTGGTGGTCGGTGTTCCCGACGGCGGGCTGGCCGCAGCATCGCTGATGTCCCGCGACTATGAAAATGCGGCGCGCCGTCTTGCGGCTCCGCGACCGGATGAGGCGAATGATCCGGCCCGGTTGATCAATCTGGGGAATGCCTATGCGGGCCTCGGCCGTATGCAGGATGCTCATAAGGCATATCGTTCCGCGCGATTTGCGCCTGAAATGACGCTGACGCTCGCCAACGGCCAGGAATCGTCTTCGCGTGACATCGCCCGTGTCGCCATGGGGCGGTTGGAGACCAGCTACGCGATGCGTTGATCCTGCTATCGTAAATTGCTTTTGGGGGCGTCGTCCGGTGGACGGCGCCCTTTTCCATGCCAGCCCTGATTCATCGAACTGACAAAATAGTCTTCGAACTGTCATTTTACCGTCGCCAATCCGTCACGGAAGCAAAACGTGCCTGTCATCTGCCGCGCCTAGCTGCTGCACCGGAGGGCGACAGGGGGCGTTGTCCGATTCGAGATCCCCTTCGCTCCGCGTTCCAACAACAGCCGGAAAATTCCGGAGCGGAGACGACATGGCCAAGATTAATCGCATTCAAACCATATTGATGGCGGGCGTTGCCTGCGCGGCGCTAAGCGCTTGCGGGGCGGACGACATCGCTTCGCCGGGCGAAGGCGCGGTCGTTATCCCGGCGCCCACGCCGACTCCTACTCCCGGAACGCCGACCCCGACGCCGGGCGTCGTGACTCCGGCGGCGGATTGTCCGACCATCGCGGGCGCCGACCAGTTGACTGACCTTGGCACCATTTCCAATGGCACGAGCAGCTGGCGCAATTGCGGCTTCCCCGCGCGCTTCAACAGCTCGACCGCGATCCCCAAGACGGCGGGCGTGCTTTATTCCATGCCGGGTCGTGTCGATGTCGGCACCGATCAGGGCGCAGCAAGCACCAACACCGACGTAACCCTGACCATCGATCCGGGCGTGGTGATCTTCGCTGGCACCGGCAACACATTCCTGGCGGTCAATCGCGGCAACAAGATCAACGCCGTTGGCACCGCTTCCCAGCCGATCATCTTTACCAGCCGTGAAAATGTGCTGGGCACCGCGACCGATCAGTCGTCGGGCCAATGGGGCGGCGTCGTGCTGCTGGGCCGCGCGAAGATCACCGACTGTCTGGCGCCCGCCGCTGCCGCAGGCACGACGGCGTGCGAGCGTGACACGGAAGGCGCGAGCGGCGCGCTATATGGCGGCGCCAATGACGCCGACAATTCGGGCCGGATGAGCTATGTCCAGATCCGCTATTCGGGCTTTGTCCTGTCGGGCGGTAGCGAATTGCAGGGCCTGACCCCGTCAGGCGTCGGCAGCGGCACGCAGATCGACCATATCCAGGTCCACAACAGCTCCGACGATGGTATCGAAACCTTTGGCGGGACGCCGAATTTCCGTCGACTGGTCCTGACCGGCAACGAAGACGACAATTTCGATTCCGACGTCGGTTATCGCGGCACGGTGCAATATGTCATCAGCGCCCAGCGCGGCGGCAACGACATTGGCGACGGCTTCCTGGAAACCGACTCCAACGGTGGTTCGGCCGCGAATAATGGCGAGGACGCGCTGCCCCGCCAATATCTGAAGATGGCCAATTTCACCTACATCCATCGGTCGACGACGGGCAGCAATGGTTCGGCCATGCTGCTGCGCGGCGGCGCGGACCTGACGCTGGTCAACGGCCTGATCGTCGCGCCGACCAACAGCTGCCTGCGTATCGACAGCACCACCACGGTGCGCGACGCCGACCCGGCGCTGCAGGATGCTGGCAAGCCCCGCTATATTTCGGTGGCGATGCAGTGCAACGGCACGCCGTACAAGGGCAGCCGTGGCGTGGATGCGACGGCGGTCCAGTCGATTTTCGAAGCCGGTGCGAACAGCACGATCAGCTATAATCCGTCGCTGACCAGCCTGTTCATCAACGGGGCGACCGAAACCGCCCTGACGGCGACCGATCCCAAGACGATCGACGCGGCGTTCGACACCACCAACTATGTCGGCGCGGTGAAGGATAGCAGCGACAATTGGTATGCCGGTTGGACCTGCAATTCCGTAACGGCGAGCTTTGGTTCCGCCAGCGGCGACTGCACCGCCATCCCGACGACCTGATCGACTGACCTCAACAGGGGCGGGGGAGCGTTGGATCGACGCTTCCCCGCCTTGTTTGCACAAGAATTTTCCCAAGGGGGACTTTAAGCCATGTCGAAGCCGCTCAGCCTGGCGCGCATGCTCCTGATTTCAACCGCGCTGTCCGCTCCGGCGGCGATGGCGCAGACCGCGACCGATGCCGCACCGGCAGCCGGCGTTCCGACCGCATCGGAAGAAGCCGACGCACAGACCGGCAATGTGGACATTTCCGTCCCCGGTTCCGACATCATCGTGACTGGCCGCCGCACCAGCAACGTGTCGCAGGCCGCGCCGCAGGTGGTGAACGTGCTGTCCGCCGCCGACATCAAGCGCACGGGCGAAGGCGACATCGCCGGTTCGCTGCAGCGCGTGACCGGCCTGTCGGTCGTGTCCGGCGGATTTGTCTATGTTCGCGGCCTGGGCGACCGTTATTCGCTGGCGCTGCTCAACGGATCACCGCTGCCCAGCCCGGAACCGTTGAAGCGGGTCGTGCCGCTAGACCTGTTCCCGACCAGCGTCATCGCATCGACCATGGTGCAAAAGAGCTTTTCAGCGAACTTTCCCGGTGAGTTCGGCGGCGGCGTCATCAACCTGACGACCAAGGCGATCCCGGTTGAAAGCTTTCTGGAAGTCACGCTGGGCAGTTCGGCCAATACCGAAACTTCGGGCCAGCTGGGCTATACCCATTATGGCAGCAAGTCGGACTGGACCGGCTTTGACGACGGGACGCGCGACCTGCCGCCGTTGCTGAGCAATGCCATCGGCAGCGGCACGCCATTTCCGAACATGCCCCGCGCCGACTTGCGCGCCATTGCGATGCAGTTCCAGAATGCCGACACTTCGGTGGTTCAGCGCACCAACAGCCTGCCGTTCAACTTTTCCGGGTCGCTCAATGGCGGCACCGCGGTCGATGTGGGCGATGATGGGCGGTTGGGGATATTGGCCACCGCTTCCTACAGCAACAAATGGCGCACGCGCGATACGTTGCAGCAGGCGTCGCTGGATGTCGGCGCGGGTGCAGGCAGGAATAACCAGCAGATCAGCACCGAAAATGAGGTGACGGTGAACGGCCTGCTGGGCGTCGGCCTGGAACTGGGCGACCAGAAGATGCGCTGGACCAACCTGTATATCCGCGACACGTTGAAGCGGAGCGCCATCGCCATCGGCCAGAATGACGGCCAGATTCAGGGCGCGGACTATCTGACCCAGCAGACCGGCTGGTACGAACGGCAGTTGATCGACACGCAGATGGTGGGCGAGTTCAAGCTGGGCGAGGCGATCAGCCTGGATGTGCGCGGCGGCTATGCCAATTCGCAGCGGGAAGCGCCCTATGAGCGTGAGTTCGTCTATGTCCGCACCAACCGCGACCTGGCGACCGACCCGGTGGGGGATCGCTTTGTCAACGCGCTGAACCGCCAGCGCGGCGATGCTTCGATCACCTTCAGCGACCTGAATGAGGATCTATGGTCGGCGGGCTGGGATTTGAGCTATAAATTCTCACGCGATCTGTCAGCGACGATTGGCTATGCGTTCAGCGACACGAAGCGGACGTCTTCCCGCTACGAACTGCATTTCGATGCGACCAACCTGCCGGTGCCGGTGCAGCAGTTGCGCCCCGACTATCTGTTGTCGGATGCGTCGATCCAGCTGTTCGATATCAGCCTGCTGGAATTTTCGGGCAATTATCCGGTCTATGAAGCGGCGATGCGGACCCATGCGGGTTATGCTCAGGTCAAGGCGTCGGTGCTGCCGGGCGTGTCGTTCGACGCAGGGGTCAGGTATGAAAAGGGCCGACAGTCGGTCACGGGCATCGATGTCTATGACACGGGCGTGACGCCGTTCAACCAGATCCGCAAGGACTATTGGCTGCCCGCCGTGACGATTACGGTCGAAGCGGCAAAGGGATTGCAGTTCCGGGCCAGCGGGTCGAAGACCATCGCCCGCCCGCAATTCCGCGAGCTGATTGCGCAGCCCTATCTGGATACGGAATCCAACCGCTTCTATCGGGGCAACCCGTTCCTGCAGGACAGCGAATTGTGGAACGCCGACCTGCGCGCCGAATGGTATATGGGGCGTGACGAACGGCTGATTGCCGCGGCTTTCTACAAGAAGATCAAGAATCCGATCGAAACCTTTACCACGATCACCGACACCTATGCGGTGACGACGAGCTTTGCCAACGCGCCCGAAGCACAGCTATATGGCGCGGAGTTCGAGGCGCAGAAATATCTGCCGCTGGATCGGTGGACGGACTCGCCGTTCCTGCAGAGCCGCCGTATCGCGCTGATCGGCAACTATACCTATACCCAGTCGAAGCTGAAGGTGAGCGCTGGCGATACGACCATCCCTTATAGCTACACCACAGGCCCTCTGCCCGCGGCGTCGGACTATTTCCAGGATGGCGCTCCGCTGACGGGGCAGTCGGATCATCTGGTGAATTTCCAGATCGGCCTGGAGGATATGGACAGGCTGTCGCAGCAGACGCTGTTGCTGACCTATGCCAGCCCGCGTGTCACCAGCCGTGGTCCCAACCTGCAGCCCGACATCAAGGAAAAGCCCGGCCTGACGCTGGACTTCGTTGCGCGGCAGGCGGTGCTGTTGCCCGGCGGGATCAACAGCGAGTTCAAGTTCGAGGCGCGCAACATCACAGGGCGCAAGTTCCAGGAGTTCCAGGAAGCGGGAGGGAATAAGGTGTTCTACAACCGCTACAAGATCGGAACGACGATTGCGGCTTCGATGACCGTAGCCTTCTGACCTGGCGTTAGGGGCGTTAGAGGCGTGAGGAAGCGGCCGATCCGTCCAGTGCGGGTCGGCCGCTTTGCCATGTCCGGGATTCGCGCGTTCTGCTTCGCCGTGCTAGGTAGCTGCGCATGTGCGGAGCCAGGCCGTGAACCGGGAAATTGAGCTGAAGCTGGAACTGCCGCAGGAGGCCGTGGGCGCCTTTGAGCAGTCGTCGCTGATCCCCGACGGTGGCGATCGGGCTGAATTGAGCGCAATCTATTTCGATACGCCCGACCGGCAATTGCGTGACCAGGGCTATAGCCTGCGCATCCGCCGGTGCGGCGACAAGCGGGTGCAGACGGTGAAAGCCGATCATGGGGAGAGTGGCGGCGGGCTGTTCGCGCGCGGCGAATGGGAAATGCCGGTGGCGGACGACAGGCCGGTGATCGACACGCGCACGCCGCTGGCGGCGGCATTAGGCGATGCGGCGGAATCGATTGAGCCAGTCTTTCATGTCGATGTCGAACGACAGGCCTGGATATTGGAGGAACAGTCCGACCGGGTCGAAATGGTTCTGGATAAGGGCTGTGTCCGGGCGGGCGAGCGCGAGGCGTCGATCTGCGAGATCGAGCTGGAACTGAAAGCGGGCGACCCGTCCGCATTGTTCGCGATGGCGCGCCGGATCGATGCGGTCGCGCCTGTCCGGCTGGGCATCGCCGCGAAGGCCGAACGGGGTTATCGCCTGCTGGACGCCGCGCCCGTTTCGTTCAAGGCGGAACCTGTCGACCTGGAGCCGGGCAGCGACCCCGGCCAGGCTTTCAAGAGCATCGCGCGCGCCTGTGTGCGCCATTATCGGCTGAATGAAGCTCTGCTGATCGATCATTATGATCCGCATGCGCTGCATCAGGCGCGGGTCGCGATCAGGCGTCTTCGGTCGGCGATCACCCTGTTCAAGCCGATGATCGAGGCGCGGCGGGCTGTTCATTTTCAGGATGAGTTGCGCTGGCTGGCGCAGATGATGGGTGAAGCGCGTGATCTGGACGTATTGATCGCAGGGGTCGAGCCTGGCGACCTGCATGAACAGATAGAGGGCGTTCGCGAACGGGTGCATGCCGACGTGCTTGAGGCGCTGGGTTCGCGCCGTGCGCGGGCGTTGATGATTGACCTGGTGGAATGGCTGGCACTGGATGTCGTGCGGGAGTCAGGCAGGCTATCGGTGGAGGCGTTCGCGGCGGACCGGCTACAGCATTTCCACCGATGGGTGGTGAAGCATGGCCGCCACATGGCCAAATTGGATGACGAACATCGGCACGCCGTGCGCAAGAAGGCCAAGAAGCTGCGCTACGCTTCGGAATTTTTCGAGGGACTGTTCAGTGGGACGAAGAAGAATCGCAAACGTCACGCGAGCTTCATCGATGCGTTGGAGGCGCTTCAGGACAAATTGGGCGCGCTGAACGACAGGGTCAGCTGGCCGGACCTGTTAAGGCGTTACAGTATCGACATCAGCAAACAGTCAGACGCATTGGGCGGCAAGGGCAGGAAGAAGTTGATCGCCGGGGCCGCGAGGGCGCACGCCGATCTGGCGGATGCCAAGCCTTTCTGGGGTTGAGATATACAGCATCGCGCGGAAAAGTGGGAACCGGTTTTCCGGGAAAAGCGATGCGAAGGCCCTAGCCCCAGGGGCGTTCGCGATACCATTTGGTGATGATATGTTTGACGCCGCTGCGTACCTTCATGCCGTGGTGCAGGCTGGCGTCGTTGCAACGTCCGGCGTCGTTGCGATTATTCCAGGCGAGCAGCTTGCCGGTTTCGGGCTGCACCGTCTTGCCGATCTTTACAAAGCGGGTCGCGCCTCCTGCGTGCGGCTGGTTGAGATAGACCATCAGTGTCCAGGTGCGGTTGCCCGATACTGAACAGTAGCGCGGGTAATCGGCACCGTGGGGATCGAAAAAGTCGGTGTGCGCCTTGAATTCCTGACCGACCGTATAGCGTTGGCCCTGGATCGGTTCGCCATAGGCCGGGTCGATCCCGGCGAAGGCGGCCAGCCTTGCGTCGATCTGCGCCACCAAAGGGTCCGCCATATCAAGGTCGCAGGTTTCGCTGGTGCGGAAAACAGTGTCCCCGTTGGCGTCGGCGATGGCGGAAGGCCGCCGCCTGTGTTCGATCCGGTCGATCAAGGCGGCGCATTCCGAAGGAGCCAGAAAATCGCGTTGGATGAAGAGCGTCAGGTCACGGCTGGGCACACGCTGAACGCGTGGAAGGGCCGCGATCCGCGCGGGGTCTGCGTCGGGCGCCGTGGGCGGATGATCGGAAGGCATGAAGAGTCCGTCAAAAGGTGGAAATGAAGGAAAATCTGGGCCACGCTATCGTTCGACGCTGGAAAAGCAAGCATCGTCGCTGGCCATTTGCGCCCTGTCACATTCACGTCACATGACTGTCATTCAGCCGTAAGAACAAGTTTCTAGCAGGCGGGGGTAACTAGGGGGGACTAGCAGGCCGATGCGGGTGCCATTCACCGACAATATAGGGGGTTGGGGCCGCCGCCTGAAACCTGTCGACTGGTTGGCCGTGGCTGAGAAGCTGTTGCTGGCGCTTGTTGCGCTGCAATGTGCAAGGCTGGTGCTGGCCGTGCTGACGCCGGTCGGCAGCTTTGGTCCCTGGGCGGGACGGCAGGCGCAATTTCCCGGCGTCGAAGCGCGGCAGGCGCTGTTTTCCACATTTGATCCGTTCAATCGCGGTGTCCCGGCGCAAGCGGCCAATGGGGGTGTCGTCACATCCCTGGCGCTGAAGGTCTATGGCATCCGCCTGAACGAAGGATCGGGGCTTGGCTCCGCCATCGTTGCTGGCCCTGACGACGTGCAGAACAGCTATGCGATCGGGGACGAGATCATGCCGGGGGTCGTGCTGAAAGGCGTGGCGTTCGACCATATCATCATCGATCGGGGCGGGGCGGAGGAACAGGTCTTCCTGGACCAGTCGCAGCCCGCGCCTGCTGCTCCTGTCCCCGGATCGGCGGATGGTGAAGGTCCGGCCAGCGCGGCGGGGATCGACAATCCGGGCGCGGACGGCCTGAAGCGTGACATTGGGTTCACGCCCCGATTGCAAAATGGGCGCGTCACCGGACTGATCCTGTCCGCGAAGGGGCCGTCGTTCCAGAATGCCGGTTTCCAGCCCGGCGATGTCGTCACCCAGATTGATGGCCAGCCGGTGGGTTCGGCCAGTGATCTGCAGGCGTTGCAAGGCAAGATCATGCCGGGCGCGCGCATTTCCCTAACCGTAGAACGAGGCGCTGGCCTCGCTACGATCAACCTGATCCTGCAGGGCCAATGACCAGAAAACTCCTTATTTCCGCCGCGCTCGCCATGGTGCTGGCCGCGCCGATCATGCCGCCAGCCATGGCCCAGCAAACGTTGAACGTGCGGGACGCCGATATTCGCGCCTTCATCCAGGACGCAGCGCGCGTCACCGGGCGAACATTCATCATCGACAATCGCGTGCAGGGAAAAGTGTCGGTCGTGACCGACCGGCCATTGTCGAGATCGGAATATTTCGAGATTTTCCTGTCGACCCTGCGCGCCAATGGACTGGTCGCCGTGCCGGGGCCGGGTGGGGCCTACCGCATTCAGCCCGCCGATGGAGCGGCCGGACAGCCCGGCCTTGTCGGGCGGTCGAGCAGTCGCAATCAGTTCGTGACGGAAGTTTTCCGCCTGCGCTCCATCGATGCGGCCAGTGCGCTGGAAACGCTGCGGCCATTGGTCAGCAAGGATGGATCGGTGACGGCCAATCGCGCTGGCAACAGCGTCGTCGTGGCGGACTATGCCGACAATATCGGGCGCATAAGGCAGGTGATCGCGCGCATCGATCGGGACACGGCAGCGACCCAGACGGTGCTGTTGCGTAATGCGGGCGCGCGCGAGATTGCGACATCGCTTCAGGCGCTGGTGCACAGCGGCAGCGGCGAAGGGGCCGTGCGCGCCGCCACGATCGTGCCGATCGACAGCAGCAACGCCGTGGCTATCCGGGGTGACGCCGGGACCGTCACGCGGCTGGCGCAAATGGCGCGCGACCTTGACCGGCAGGCGGCGAGCGGGACCGAGATACGTGTTTATTGGCTGGAACATGCCGACGCCGAAAAATTGTTGCCGGTGTTGCAGCAACTGGTCGGGCAATCCACCAGCCAGCCGGTGACGGCGGTCGCGCCTGCGGGCGGGGATGGGGCGGCACCCGCGCCAGCCGCCGCTATCGGCGTGTCAGGTAGCGGATCGGGTGGCAACGGGATTTCCACGCGGGGGCCAGCCATTGTCACGCGCTATGAAGGTGCGAACGCCATCATCGTCGCCGCGAACAACGATGTGCAGCGCATGCTGGGCGAAACGATCCGCCAGATCGACACCCGGCGCGAGCAGGTTCTGGTGGAGGCGATCATCGTCGAGATCAGCGACGCGGCGGCCAGGAAGCTGGGCGTGCAATTCCTGATCGGCAGCACAAAGACGGGCTTTGCCGCGACCAACTATTCCAACGCATCGCCCAATTTGCTGACTATTGCAGGCGCGATCGGGGCCAATGAGCTGGGCAAGTCGACGACCACCGTCGTCAATGGCGGGGTGACGACGACCACGACCACGACCGAGAATAGCGCGCTGGCCGGGACGTTGCAGCAGGCGGCGGTCGATACCCTGATGAACGCGACCGGCGGTTTTGGCGGGGTCGCCACGCGGCTGGGCAGCAACGGCATTTTCGGCGCGATCATCAATGCGGTGAGGTCGGATACGGACAGCAATATCCTGTCCACGCCGTCCGTCATGACGATGGACAACCAGAAGGCGTCGATCCTGGTCGGGCAGCAGGTGCCGATCACCACCGGCGAGGCGCTGTCGCAGAATTTCGATAATCAGTTCCGAACGGTCCAGCGGCAGGATGTCGGCATCAAGCTGGAGGTGAAGCCGCAGATCAATACGGGCGGCGCGATCAAGCTGTTCCTGCATCAGGAAGTGTCCAGCGTCGCCGGGCCGGTCAGCAACAATAATAGCGACCTCATCATCAACAAGCGCGAAATCGAAACGATGGTGACGGTGGACGATGGCGAGATATTGGCGCTGGGCGGGTTGCTGGACGACAATGAGCGCAAGACGATCGAGCGTATCCCGCTGCTGTCCGACATTCCGGGGCTGGGCGAGCTGTTCAAGTCGCGCAGCAAGAGCCGGACGAAAACAAACCTGATGGTGTTTATCCGTCCGACGATCCTGCGGTCAAAGGAGGATGCGCAAAAGCTGACGCAGCAGCGCTACGGCTATGTCCGGGGCATGCAGTTGGCGCGCAACCCGGATGCCGAACCGGGCATCGATGAATTGGTGCGCGACTATATGGGCGCGACCCCGCCGGCTCCGATGCAGCCGGGCGATGCGGTGGTGGAGCCTGCCGCGGCGGCTGCTGCCCCGGCGCAAGTGATCGAGCCGACGATGCGGCAGTCGAGCGGCGTGGTGCGGCCGGTGGATATTCCGGCAAGTGGGGGGCAGCGGTGAGCGAAGCCGAAACCGACATCAACGCCGCGCCGCGCGCTGTCGACATACCCTATGTCTTTGCGCGCAAACATGGCGTGGTGATGCTGCCGCCTGAAGGCGATCGGCTGACCATAGCGGTGCGCGAAGGGAGCGATCCGCGCGTGCTGCTGGAGGTGCGGCGGCATCTGGCGCGCAGCTTTGACGTGCGCTTTGTCGATGGACCGCAGTTCGATCGGCACCTGTCCGACCATTATGCGATGGAAGGAAGCGCCGCCGCCATGGCAGGGTCGCTGGACGTCGGCGCGGACGAACTGGACATATTGGCGGCGGATATTCCGACGGCGGACGACTTGCTAGACAGCGCGGACGATGCGCCCGCCATCCGCCTGATCAACGGCATCATCGCCGAAGCGGCGCGGCAGGGTGTTTCGGACATTCATATCGAGCCATATGAAACGGGGCTGATCGTGCGGATGCGCGTCGATGGCGTGCTGCGCGAAACGTTGCGCATGCCGCCGCATGTCGCGCCGGTGGTCGTCAGCCGCATCAAGGTCATGGCCCGGCTGGACATTGCCGAGCGGCGCGTGCCGCAGGATGGCCGCATTGGCCTGACGCTGGGCGGCAAGCTGTTGGACGTGCGCGTGTCGACCCTGCCCAGCAGGGCGGGCGAGCGGGTGGTGCTGCGTATCCTGGACAAGGAAAATGTGGGCATGAACCTGGACCTGCTGGGCATGGCGGGGGCGGCGGACCGGATTTTTCGCGAGGGACTGCAAGAACCGAATGGCATCATCCTGGTTACCGGGCCGACCGGGTCGGGGAAGACGACGACGCTTTATGCCGGGCTGCGCACGCTGAATGATGGGTCGCGCAACATATTGACGGTCGAGGACCCGGTTGAATATGCGATGGAGGGCGTTGGCCAGACGCAGGTGAATGCGAAGGTCGGGCTGACGTTCGCGGCGGGCTTGCGCGCCATTCTGCGGCAGGACCCCGACGTGGTGATGGTGGGCGAAATCCGCGACCGTGAGACGGCGGAGATCGCTGTGCAGGCTTCGTTGACGGGCCATCTGGTGCTGTCGACCGTGCACACGAACGATGCGGTGGGTGCGATCACGCGGATGCGGGACATGCGGGTCGAACCGTTCCTGCTGGCGTCGACCCTGCGCGCTGTCGTCGCCCAGCGGCTGGTGCGGCGGCTGTGCCAGCATTGCCGGGAGCCGGTGCAGGCGGACAAGTCGGCCAGCGCGCTGCTTGGTTTCGACCCCGGAACGATCATCTATCGCGCGCGCGGATGCGACGAGTGCAACGGCACGGGCTACAAGGGCCGGATCGGCGTGTTCGAGGCGATCCGTGTGGATGACACCATCCGCCGCCTGATCAACGATGGCGGCGATGAATCGCTGATCGCGCGCCATGCTTTCCTGAACGCGCCCAATCTGGGTTCGGCGGCGCGGGCTTTGGTGCGCGATGGGCAGACCACGGCGGAAGAAGCGATCCGGGTGTCGCGTCGCGACGCCGCCGAGGTGGAAACCATCGGCGATGGCTGAATATGATTATATCGCCATCGATCCGGCGGGGAAGGAACGCAAGGGATCGGTCAAGGCGGCGACGATCGACGACGCCCGCGCGCGGCTGGATGCGCGCAAGCTGTTCGTCGTACGGCTGGAAGCGGGCGCCGCAGAGGTTGCGCGCAAGCGGGCCGGGCTGTCGCTGCGCGCGCCCCGGCTGTCGGGGAAAGAATTGACGCTGTTCACCCGGCAACTGGCGACGCTGATCGAAGTCAGTCCGCTGGAAGAGGCGCTGCGCACCATCGGGCGGCAGAGCGAACATGGGCATGTCCAGGCCATTGTGAGCAAGGTGCATTCCGGCGTGATGGAGGGCCGAAGGCTGGCCGACGCGCTGGGTGCGGAGCCACGGAGCTTTCCGCCGCTGTATCGCGCGATGATTTCGGCGGGCGAGAGTTCTGGCAGCCTGCCTATCATCATGGAACGGCTGTCCGACTTGATGGAACGGCAGGCGGTCATCCGGTCGAAGGTGCTGACGGCCATCGCCTATCCCAGCGTGCTGGCGGTTTTCGCAGTCGCCGTTGTCGCGGCGCTGATGATCTTTGTCGTGCCCAAGGTCGTGGAGCAATTCGATACGGTCGGGCAGGACCTGCCGTTGCTGACGCGGATGGTGATGGGGCTTTCGGCTTTTCTGGCCGGTTACTGGTGGCTGCTTGCGATATTGATGGTCCTTGGCGCGGTCGGGTTCTGGCGGGCGTTGAAGGTAGAGGGCTTTCGCTATCGGTTCGATGGCATGATGCTGCGGCTGCCTTTGCTGGGCCGCTTGATCCGTGACCTGCATGCCGCTCGGATGGCGCGGACATTGTCGACGATGGTGGCGAGCCGACTTCCCCTGATGGAGGGGTTGGTGCTGACCACGCAGACGGTGCACAACCGGGTGCTGCGGCAGGCGTCGGAGGAGATTGTCGAGTCCATTCGCGGTGGCGGGAGCCTGTCGGCGGCGCTGCGGCGGGCGGGGGTATTCCCGCCGTTGCTGGTCTATCTGGCCGCGAGTGGCGAGAGCGCCGGGCGGCTGGACACGATGCTGGAACGCGCGGCCGATTATCTGGAGCGGGAGTTTGACAGTTTCACGTCCGCCGCGCTGGCCATGTTGGAACCCGTCATCATCATATTGATGGGCGGCATTGTCGCCGTCATCATCCTGTCCATCCTGCTGCCCATCCTGCAATTGCAGAGCCTTACGGGGGCCTGAAGGAGTTTATATGAATATCCAGATGAAGTTGGTGAGCGACGTGCTCCTGCGCAGGCAGGAGCCTGGTTCAGAGCGTGGGACTGGGCTTTCGCGAGGCACCCGTTTCGCTCGATTGCATTCGCAGGAGTGCGAGTTGGGTGATCGTCGGGGCGATTATTCGGATGGTGGGACTGGGCTCCTGCCTTCGCAGGAGCACGAAGTGCCCAGCGGGGAAAATGGCTTTACCCTGGTGGAGTTGATGGTGGTCATCGTGATCATCGGCCTGTTGGCGACGATTGTTGCGATCAACGTCATTCCGGCCACCGATACAGCCCGCGTTGAAAAGGCGAAGGCGGACATTTCCACGATCGAACAGGCGCTGGAGCAGTATCGGCTGGATAATCTGAGCTACCCTGCACAGACCGACGGTTTGCAGGCGCTGATCAGCCCACCGGCGTCGCTGGCGCAGCCGCAGCGTTATCGGCGGGGTGGCTATATCAAGAAGCTGCCCGATGATCCGTGGGGCCGCGCCTACAGCTATGCGGTGCCGGGACGAAAGGGCGCGTTCGACATCAGTTCGCTGGGCGCCGATGGCCAGCCGGGCGGCGAGAGTGAGAATGCGGATATATTTTCCAGCGAGCTTTGAGCCGACGGTTCCTCCGTTGGCCTTGAGCGAAGTTGAAGGGCTTCGCCGGGCCAAGGGGAATGGCTTTACCTTGATCGAGTTGATGGTCGTGCTGACGATCATCGGCTTCATTTCGGCTGCCGTCGTGATCGCCATGCCCGATCCGCGCGGGCGGGTGGTGGACGATGCTGATCGCTTTGCGGCGCGCGTCGCCGCCGCGCGCGATGAAGCGGTCGTCACGTCCCGCCCCATGGGCGTGTGGGTTTCCGCGTCGGGATATGGCTTTCAGCGTCGTGAGGGGCGGCAATGGGTGGCTGTGGAGGACAAGCCATTTGTCAGCGCCAACTGGAAGCCCGGCACGCGCGCGCTGGTGGGGAAGGACGGGCGGCAGCAGATCGGGTTCGATGGAACGGGCCTGCCCACTGACCCCATGACCGTGACGCTGGCGCGGGAAGCGGAGCGGGTGGCGGTGACGGTCGATATGGCCGGGAAGGTCATGGTCGGTGGTTGAGCAAGGGTCGCTTGGGCGTGCCGAGCCGTGCCGTCGGGACTGGGTTCCTGCCTGCGCAGGAACAG
Organism: Sphingobium sp. ZW T5_29; assembly: GCF_044987515.1. Lineage (NCBI taxonomy): Bacteria > Pseudomonadati > Pseudomonadota > Alphaproteobacteria > Sphingomonadales > Sphingobiaceae > Sphingobium > Sphingobium sp. ZW T5_29. The sequence goes on along the minus strand of NZ_JBJDRM010000010.1, from coordinate 61,322 downwards.
GGGGGGGGAAGGACGCGGGGTTTACGCTGCTGGAGATGCTGGTTGCGTTGGCGGTGTTCAGTCTGGCCGCGCTGGCGCTTGTGCGGTTGCAGGGGGTGACTTTGCGGACGGCGGCGGATTTGGACAGCAAGGCGCTGGGGCAGATCGTCGCGCGCAACCTGATGGTGGATATGCAGACCGACCCCGCACCGCCATCGCTGGGCACCCAAGAGGGGGAAGTGGACAATGGTGGCCGTCGCTGGCGCTGGGAGCGCGAGGTCAAGGCGATGGACGACAAGCGGCTGTTGCAGGTCGACCTGAAGGTGGACGGGCAGGCCGGGTCGTCGCCCGTCGTGCTGAGCTTTGTCCGGGTGATGCCATGATGCGGGGCGATGCCAGCGGATCGACTTTGGCGGAAGGGCAGGGCGGCTTTACGCTGATCGAACTGCTGGTCGCGCTGATGATCTTTGCCATGCTGGCGTCGGCGGGCGTATTGCTGTTGGGAAACAGCGTGTCGGCGCAGGCGCAGATCAAGACAAGGCTGGATGATCTGGCGGCGGTGCAGCGTGCCGGTGGGGCGCTAGCCGCCGATCTGGGACAGGCGGCGCCGCGCATCAGCCGCACCGAAACGGGGACGCTGGCCCCCGCTTTTTGGTCGCATCGAGAGGATGAGGCCGTGCCGGTCATGCAGTTCGTGCGTGGCGGCTGGGACAATCTGGGCGATATGCCGCGGCCTTCGTTACAGAAGGTCGAATATTGGGTGCGGCAGGGGCGGCTGGAGCGGCGCACCTATGTGCAGGTCGATGGCGCTGCGGGCGATGAGCCTGCCGTCCTGCTGGACCATGTCGATGATGTGGCGCTGCGTTTTCGCGATGCGCAGGGGGAATGGCGCGGGGAGTGGACGCCGACCCAGCCCGACCTGATGCCGCGCGCGGTCGAAATGACGGTGACGCGCACGGGCGAACCCCCGGTGACATTGCGGTTCCTGGTCGGACCTGGTCCAGCCGAAAAGCACGTGGTGGAAGGGGAGGCAGCCGTTGGTTGACGGTCCCCCGTCCAATGAGCGGGGCGCGGCGTTGCTGACGGTCCTGTTGCTGGTCGCTGTCATGGCGGTGGTCGCTGCCACCGCGCTGGAGCGGTTGGCGCTGGCGACGCGCATGACCGGCAATGGCGGGTCGATCGATCAGGCGCGCGCCTTTGCCGACGCGGGCGTGGAGATTGCGCGGATCAGGATTGGCGATCTGGTCGCGGCCAATCCGGGAAAGACGACGCTGGCGGGCAACTGGATGGGCACGGCGCAGCCCATTGCGGTGCCCGGCGGGATGGCGACGGCGCGGGTGACGGATGGCGGCAATTGTTTCAACCTGAACAGCGTGGTGGTGGGCGAGAATGAGGCCAATCTGAAGGTCCGCCCGGTCGGCATATTGCAGTTTCAGGCGTTGTTGCAGACGTTGGGCGTGGACGCGCGACAGGCGCAGGTGGCGGCGTCGTCGCTGGGTGACTGGGTCGATACGGACAGCGTTCCACAGCCGGGCGGGGCGGAGGATGAAAGCTATGCACAGGCCGTCCGACCCTATCGCGCCGCCAACCGGTTCATGATCGATGCCAGCGAATTACGGGCGGTGGCGGGGGTGACGCCCGCCATTTATGATGTGGTGCGGCCCTGGGTCTGTGCATTGCCGACGGCGGAGTTGTCGCCGATCAACATCAATACGCTGTTGCCGTCGCAGGCTCCCCTGTTCGCGATGTTGTTGCAAGGGCAGATCAGCGTTGGGCAGGCGCGCGAGCTACTGGCGCGGCGGCCCGTGGAGGGTTACGGCAGCACGGTGCAATTCTGGGCGCCATTGGCGCGCCAGGGGATCAATCCGCTGGAAGAAGTCGGGCAGCAGGTCAAATTGACGACAGGATTTTTCGGGGTGGAAGTGACGGTGGGTGTCGGGGGAACAGAGGTGGTCGAACAGGCGCTGGTGGATGCGCGGGAAAATCCGGCAAGGTTGATCCGCCGCAGTTGGGGAGCGGGCGCATGATTGTCCGCGATGGACTGATCGTCTTTCTGGCCGAACAGGGTGAACCGTTGTGGATGCGCATGGCTGATGGCGCGGTCGTGCAGCAGGGGACCGGCGCGAACTGGCTGGCGGAATGCGGATTGACGGAGTTGCCGCAGGGCGCGGTGGTCATGCTGGTGCCGCCCGCCGCGCTGGTGACGCTGCACTGGACCCGTCATCCCGATCTGCCGCCGCGTCAGGGCCGGGCCGCGGCGCGATTGGCGGCGCTGGCGGCGGGGATCGTGCCCGCCGATCAACTGTTCGCTGTCGCGGACCGGAATGAGGACCCCGCCTGCCCGCATATCGTCGCGGTGGCGGCGCGGGCCGATTTGCAGCATTGGCTGCTATGGGCGCAGCATCATGGGCTGGACCCGGATATCATCGTGCCTGCGGCCCTGTTGCTGCCCGAACCGGATGAAGGGTTCAGCCGGGGCATGGTTGGCGGCGACACGGTGTTGCGGGGGGTGGATTTCGCGCTGCCCGGCGACATTGCCTTGGCGCAGATTGTCGGCGATGCGCCGGTGCGCGACGTGCCTGCCGAACAGGTGATGGCGACGGCGGCGGCCGCGCTGACCGATCCGCCGCTGGACCTGCGCCAGGGGGATTTTGCCAAGCGGGTGCGCCGTTCGGTCGACAAGCGGACGCTGGGCCGGATCATGTTGTGGAGCGGGCTGATACTGATCATTAGCCTGATGATCGCGCTGATCGGCATGGCGCGCGAGCATGTGACGGCGGGCCGGTTGGATGCGGAAAGCCTGACGCTGGCGCGGGAGGTGGCGCCGGGTGCCGACAATCTGGACGTGGCCGAGGCGGAGATGGACCGGCGGCTGGCCGAGCGGGGCGCGGGTGCCTATGCCTTTACCGCGCCGGTCGCCGGGCTGCTGGCGGCGATCCAGGCCGAGCCGGGCGTGTCTTTGACGGCATTGTCGCGCGATCCCGACGGCATGATCCGCGCGACGATGGCTGCGGCGAAGGCGGATGAGATCAATCGGGTGCTGATTGCCCTGCAGGCGGCGGGATTCACGATAACGGCGACCCCATCCCAGGATCCGGGCGGGCGGACGCTGGCGGACATTACGGTGCAATCATGATGGAACGGATGAAGGCGTCGTGGGCCGATCGGTCGCCCCGCGAACAATGGATGCTGGGCGTCATGGTCGCCATGCTGGCCGTGGTGATCCTGTGGGTTGGGGTTCTGTGGCCGCTTCAGGCGGGGCAGCGGTCGGCGCGGGATGCGCTGGCGCAGGCGACGGACCGCAATGCCGACATCAGGACGAAGGTTAAGCTGCTGAAGTCGTTGCCCCGCAATGCTGCGACGAGCGCTGCGGTGGCTCCGGTCGACCAGCTGATCGGGCAGGCGGCTGGCGAGGCGGGGCTGACGCTGGAGCGCGCGCAGGCGCAGGGGGCGAACCGGGTGGAAATCGCCATGGCGTCGGTGCGGCCGGTGGCGCTGTTTTCCTGGCTGGCGGCGCTTGAGGCGCAGGGGGTTCGGGTCGATACGATCAGCGCGCGGCCCTCCGCCACGCAGGGCAGCCTTTCGGTACAGGCCGTGCTGGTGCGGGGGGCAGGGCAATGATGGGGCTTCATCTGTCGCGTCGGGCGCGGCTGGCGCTGATCCTGCTGTTCGCGTTGGGATTCATTCTGTTCATGCCGATGCGGATTGCGCTGGGCCTTGCGGGGATGGAGCGGGTCGGCGTGGCGGCGCGGGATGTGCGGGGCACGATATGGAGCGGGCGGATCGACCAATTGATGCTGGGGACGATGCCGCTGGGGTCGGTGCGCGCGGCGCTTTCCCCGGTGTCGCTGCTGATGGGCCGAGCGCGGTTCGACATAGAGCGGCGCAGCGGCGCGGCGGACGATATCAGCGGTGCGCTGACAGTCGGGTTCGGACGCGCGGGCGTGGACGATGTGACCGGCGCGGTGCCGCTGGGGCGGACGTTCACGCCCTTGCCGATTGGCAGCCTGGTGATGGAGGATGTGAGCGCCTATTTCTCCGGCGACCGGTGCGGCCATGCCGAAGGGCGGGTGAAGGCGCAGATGGCGGGGCAGTTCCCCGGCCTGAACCTGAGCCAGGGGTTGTCGGGGACGGCGAGTTGCGATGGCGACGCGCTGCTGCTGCCGCTGGCCAGTCAGTCGGGCATGGAAAAGCTGAACCTGCGCATCTGGCGGTCGGGCCGCTATGTGGCGGAGATGCGAGTGGAGACGGCGGACGCGACGCTGGCTGACGCGCTGGCCAAGGCGGGATTTGCAGGCGTGGGCGGAGCGCGCGTGCTGAAGGTCGAAGGGACGCTGTGATCGATCCGCTGGCCGCCTGCCTGGGTGGGATCGCCGGGGCGATTGCGGGCAGTTTCCTGGCGACGCTGATCCTGCGCTGGCCCGATGGCCGCAGCGTGGCGCGGGGGCGTTCCGCCTGTGACGGATGCGGGCGGGTGCTGAGCATATTGGACCTGGTGCCGTTGCTGAGCGCGCTGGCGCAGCGTGGGCGTTGCCGGACCTGCGGGGCGGCGATCGATCCGCTGCATGGGCGCGTGGAAGCCGGATGCGCCATCATCGGTGCGCTGGCGATTGGCTTTGCGCCGGGGCTGGTCGGGGCGGGGTGGGCGTTGCTTGGATGGATGCTGCTGGTGCTGGCGGTGCTCGACTGGCGGCATTTCTGGCTGCCCGACGCGCTGACCCTGCCGCTCGCGTTCCTGGGATTGACGGTCGGGCTGTGGATTACCAGCCCGATCCTGACCGACCGGCTGATCGGGGCGGGGGTGGGCTATGCTAGCCTGCTGGCCGTCGCGGTCGCCTATCGCCTGATGCGGGGGCGCGATGGGCTGGGGCTGGGCGACGCCAAGCTGCTGGGCGCGTTGGGCGCATGGTTTGGCTGGCAGGCGCTGCCTTTCATATTGCTGGCGGCGTCCAGCCTGGGATTGATGGCGGTGCTGGCCAGCCTGGCGCTGGGAAGGGCGGTGGACCGGCAGACCCGCGTGCCGTTGGGCACATGCCTGGCCGCGGCGGCGCTGCCGGGATGGTGGGTTTCCACGATGGTCGTTTGAAGGGGATTTTTCTACAGCAACTGTCAGGTTTAACGGTAGCACACTTTGCTTTTAGATGTTTCGGTGGTGGAAAGAAGGATTGTGTTAGCGATGCGCAGCGCTTAGGGCGACGGTCCTGTCAGCGGCGGTAAATATGCACAATCTCAAGACCACTCTTCCTTCTGCGGAGCAGGAATGGGCATCGCCCCGTTACTGCGTAGTCATCCCTACCTTCGAGGAACGAGATAACGTCGAGCCGCTTTTCGCGAAGATTCAGGCTGTCATGCCCGACCGAGGTTGGGAAGTCATATTCGTCGATGATAATTCGCGAGACGGTACGCCAGAGGCGATCTATCGGCTGATGGATCAACATTTCAATGTTCGGCTCATCCGCCGCTTCGGTCGGCGAGGGCTATCTTCGGCGGCAGTCGAAGGGATGATGGCCACCGCTGCCCCTATCGTGGCGGTGATGGATGCGGACATGCAGCATGACGAGGATGCCCTCCCCAAGCTGTTGCAATGTGTTGAAGATGGAGCTGATGTGGCTCTTGGCACACGCTACGCTCACAATGGCTCCCTTGGGTCCTGGGCGCAGAGCAGAGCCTTGATCAGCCGCTTTGCCACGGCCGTTGCAGCGCGCGTCAACAAGAATCCCGTAAGCGACCCGATGAGTGGATTTCTCGCCGTGCGGCGCGAACTGGTTGTCGATCTGATGCCGCGGCTCAGTCTAATCGGCTTCAAAATCCTCCTGGACATATTGATGTCCAGTCCGGGCAGGCTGAAGGTGTCAGAGGTCCCTTATCATTTCCGTTGCCGAACGGCCGGGGAGAGTAAGTTGGACGTCAACGTCTCCATCGATTTCCTGTTGTTGCTTCTGGAAAAGAAAACGGGCCGCTTTATTCCCGCTCGCCTCTTTCTGTTTGCAGCTGTGGGTGGTTCCGGCCTGTTGGTTCACTTGTTGCTGTTGCGATTGATGCTGTCCTTGAATGCATCTTTCGTCGTAGCTCAATCAATGGCGGTGGCGGTTGCCATCGCGTCCAATTTCACCCTGAACAATATTCTGACATATCGTGATCGTCAGCTGCGGGGATGGCGAATGCTTGGAGGCCTTCTGAGCTTTTACGCAGTGTGTGGTATCGGCGCGATTGCAAATGTCGGGGCCGCATCATTTCTGTACCTTGGAAATGAGCGCTGGTGGGTTGCCGGAATTGCAGGTGCGGTCATCGGTGCGGTTTGGAACTTCGTAGCGTCGTCATTCTTCACTTGGCGTCGAAAGTGACGGGCGAGTATCGCGCCGTTCATTGGCGCAATGATTGGCTCTGGCCAGCGCTACTGTTCATTGTCGTGGCGCTGTTGTCGCGCTCACCCATGTTCGGCAATCCCGTCATTCACATTGATGAACAATTCTATCTGCTGGTCGGGCAGCGCATGCACATGGGAATGCTCCCTCATATTGACATATGGGACCGCAAACCCATAGGATTATTTGTCATTTATTGGGCGAGTACGCTAGGCGGCAGCATTTATGTCTATCAGTTAGCCGCCTGTGTGGCCGCGGCGGCGACCGCGTTCATGGTTTACCGGGTTTGCTTGCGTATTTCGGAGCCTGTCGGCGCAACGGTCGCCGGCGTCGGTTATTTGCTGTTCCTGCTTACTTTTCGCGGGGTCGGAGGCCAATCACCAGTATTTTACAATCTGATCGTGATCGCCGCCGTGCTGGGCACGATGAGAGTTTTAGCGGGTCCGAAGGAAGGATCCCTGCTCCTGAAAGGCATGGGCATCATGCTGCTGCTGGGGAGCGCGATTCAGGTCAAATATTCGGTTGTTTTCGAGGGGGTTTTCATTGGCCTTGCCCTGATGTGGCAATGCTGGCGGGAGCGCGCAAGCTGGCTTGCGTTAGTGCTGCATGCGCTCGCCTGGGTGTCATGCGCACTGCTGCCCACAGGCGCGGCGTTGGCCTATTACGCATCGCTGGGAGAAGCAGGCACGTTTATCCAAGCTAATTTCCTGTCTGTTTTTGGTCGACAAGAGCCGCTTTGGGAGGCCTGGCGTCGCCTGGCGATCAGCGTTGCTCTGCTGACGCCGTTCTGGATCGCGGCGGTGGTGGTAACCAGGAAAGCGGCAATCGCCACCGGCCAATTGCGGGCCGAGCTGTACTTCGTCCGTATGTGGACCATTGCTGCAACGGCGGGTTACCTGATTTTCGGCAGCTACTATGATCACTATGTTTTGCCACTCCTGCTGCCCCTCGCGGTCCTGGCCTCACCAGCTCTGGGTAGATCCAGCAAGGTCACTCCTCTCGCCGTCATGCTGCTGCTGACAGGCGGAATTTCGGGTGGCGTAAAGGTCTATTCCGAGTTCAGGAAAGAAGGAAATCGGCAGCAGGTCGAACGAATATCGTCAATTGTGGCCAAAAATCTGAATGGTGGATGCCTGCACGTCTTTGAGGGGCCACCCATACTTTACTCCCTAACGGGAGCCTGCACCAGCACACGCTTTGTCTTCCCAAGTCACCTGAGCCATCGCAAGGAAGCAAGCGCCCTGGGCGTGTCGGTGCCCGACGCGTTGGAAGAGATGCTTGATCGGCGTCCTTCCGTCATCGTCGCCGACGCGGAAGCAAAGCCAAGCAGCAGTAATATGGTGACGAGGAAAATATTGTGGTCGGCCCTGCGCGACCATTATCGTTTTGTCGCACCTGCCCAACTTGGACGCCGAAAACTCCTGATCTTTGCCCTTAAATAACGCTGCCTCAACCGCCTTGCTTTGACGGTGGTCGCCTTCGCCATTACTAGATGTCCGCATGCAGAAATGGGCTAACCCCAATTCCATCCCGCCGGGAGCGGTCATATTCCTGTTCAATCATGATGCCACGCATCAGCTGGCGCACACCGCCGGGATAGTTCGCGCGCTGGCGGGCAAACCCCTGGATTTTCCGCTGGTCTGTGCTTTCGGCACGCAAGCCATCGGGCAGGGTGTCCGGGACATTGTCGGCGAAGAGGCCGCTTCGCGCATCATCTGGTATGATCTGGGGCTTGGCCGGGTCGGGCCAGTTGTGCGGATGATCAACCGGATCGCCCCGACCGAGCGGATGGAGCGGTTGAAGCGGCATGCCGCCGCGCTGCGCAATGCGGCGGTGATCGTCAGCCCGGAACGCACTTGCCTGCTGCTGAAGCGGGAGTGGAAGGGGGGCGGTCCGCAGTTCATCTTCATACCCCATGGCGCGGGCGACCGGTCCGTGACCTATCATCCCGCCATGGCGCATTTCGACGCGATGCTGGTGTCAGGCCAGAAGGTCGCCGACGAAATGCTGAGCCATGGGCTGGCGCGGCCGGATGCGATCGCCATCATCGGTTATCCCAAGTTCGACCTGATCGACAGGGACGCGCGGCCGTCCTTTTTCAGCGATGACCGGCCGACATTTTTATATAATCCCCATTTCGATCCCTATCTGTCGAGCTGGTATGGCCATGGCCACGCCATCATCAACTGGTTTGCATTTAATGCGGGGCGCGACTTCAACCTGATATTCGCGCCGCACATCATGCTGTTCCGCAAGAAGCTGCATATCTCGCCGGAATATCGGGTGATGAAGCGGCGGCCCGACCTTGATCCGCGCTGGCGGGGCCTGTCCAACATCCATATCGACGTGGACAGCGAGCGTCTTTGCGACATGAGCTATACGCTGGGTAGTGACGCCTATATCGGCGATGTCAGCAGCCAGATTTACGAATTTCTCTACCGGCCCCGGCCCGCTTTCTTCATCGATACGCATAGCCGCCCACAGGATGAGGCGCTGCCCTATCTGTCGTGGAGCGCGGGGGATGTGGTGCGATCTGCGGACGCGCTTTTCCCCCTGTTGCCCGCCTATCGCGAACGTGGCCTGCATTATCGTGCGCAGCAGCAGTCGATTTTCGATTATACCATGTCGGCGGGCGCGCAATCTTCGTCCGAACGGGGGGCGCTGGCCATTTTGTCGTGGATGGAGGCGGGGCGCTTTGTGTCCTGATGCGTCAAAGGGTTATGGGGCGGGCTGTTTGAGACAGGACGTGAATATCGCCACCCACTGGGGCGTTTCGATCACCCGGCACGAAGCGGCGCGCAACGGGGCGATGCGGTCGATCGATGGCGCGATGCGGTGTGGCGGGGGCAGGGCTGCGCTGTAGCTGGCGGGCAGGATGCCGCTTTCCAGGAAATGCCGGTCGAAAATGAGGAGGTCGATGTCCAGTCGGCGGACTTCGGCTGTCAGGGTGGGCTGGCGCAATTCAGCCATCGCCATGGAGCTGCGCAGGAGCGCCTGATGCTCCCGATGGTAGCGGCGGTGATAGGGTATGTCATGTTCTGGCGTCGCCAGCACGGTTCGCCCGGTGCGCGCGGGGACGATGGCCAGGTCATCGTCGATCCCCGCGATGCGCGTGCCGCCTGGGGTATTGGCGACCAGCGCGAGCAGGTCGGGGCTGGCTGGATGGACCAGCCGCATCTTCGGCGTGGCGAAGGCGGCCATGCCCAGCAGCGCGGCGATGCCGATAATCGCCGTGCGGGCTGTCGGGCGGGACCGGGCGAGGCGATCCATGCCCCGCGACCACCAGCCGCCGATCAGCAGGCCAAAGGCGAGGCTGCCCATCACCAGCAGAACCGGCTGGCTATAGCGCGCGGGAAGATGGAATGTGAAAGCCACCAGCGCGGCGAGGCTGTAGCAGATCAGCGATGACAGCAGGCTGTAGATCAGCAGCGGCCATGCGGTGGCGGCGTTGGGGCTGGCATCTTTGGCGCGGCGGCCTCCGACGATCCACAGGGCGATGATGGGCAGGACGCTCAGCAAGGCGTTCAGGATCAGGCGGGGGTCGGCATTGCCCTGGCAATTGACGATGGCGGGCAGGAAACCGATCCGCGCCGAACAGAGCCAGGCGATATCGCCATGTTTGTCGACGATGCTGCTGCGGCCATCGAACGCCGCGATGCTGGGAATGTGGCGGGCTTCATCCAGGAGGAGGGTCGGTCCCCAATCGGCAAGGCCTGCCTTGAAGAACAGGCCGGACGCGACGACCATGATCCCGGCCAACGCCAGCATCGTCACGGACTGCCAGCGCGGCGGCCATGGTTTGCGCCAGTCCATAAGGTGTAGCGCGAAGATGCCAAGGCAAGTGATCGCCGGAGCGGGATAGATGAGGCTGGACAGCAGCAGGCCCGCCAGCGTCAAGCCATGGCGGCGGGTGGCCATGCCCAGCATCATCGTCAGGATGAGGGGCGAGGCGAAGGCGCGGGGCGTGCCTGAAAAGATGGAGTCATTGTGCAGGATCGCCGCCATGACGCAGAGGGCCGCGATCAGCTGGCGCGAACGGTCGGCGGTGAAGCAACCGGCCAGCCGCCATGTGAGGAGCGCGCTCACCCCGATCAGGGGGAAGGCGAGCAGGCTGGCGATCTGGACAGTCCCGATGCCCAGCGCATTCGCGCCATACAGCAGCGCACGATAGAGCGGCGGCGCGGCATGTTGCCAATAATCGGCCAGCACATCATGGGGCATGGCGGCCGGGTTGCCGATCCTTGCCCCCCAGGCGAGGAACTGGCGCGCATCGTCCGCCATCGTCCACGGTCCGGCGGCGAAGGCTTCCACCCCATAGCGGGCCATGGTCAGGATGATCAGGCCGACGAAAAGCGTCAGCCCGGCGTCAATCCGGCGTGTCGGCAAGCGCAGCTCCCTGATTACGACGATGCCAATAGTCGCGCATGAACGGTGCGCCCGCGATGGCGGGAAGAATGTAGCGAGAGGTCGCGAGCACGCCCACGGCCGCGCCTGCCGCCGGGGACAGCCAGCCCTGATAGAAGTGGATGATGGCGGCGTCCCTGGTGCCGATGCCCGCCATGGTCAGCGGCACCAGCCCGGCCAGGATCGACAGGGTTGCGAATGCCAGATTGTCGATCAGCGGGACAGTCGCGTGCACGGCCTTGGTAAACAGCCAGAACTGGCACAGATGCGCGCCCCACAAGGCGATTGAAAAGAGGAGCGTGGCCGTCGCCCGCGCCCTGCGCGACCAGAACCAGTCCGTCATGGTGACCCATTCGTCCATGAACCCGGCCAGCTTTCCCGAAATCTTGCGCGGCAGGCGGGCGATAATCCAGTTGAGCGGCTTTCGAGCGAGGGGGAAGGGGGCCATCATAAGGGCCAGTAGCAGGAACAGCCCGGCGACGGCGGCGGTGAACAACCACAGGAGCCAGTCGGTGCCCGCGGTCCAGAGCAGCGCGAACATGCCCCAGAACAGAAGCGCGGCCATGTCCATCATCTTTTCAAAGACGACGAGGGAGACGGCGCGGCCTGCGGGGAAACCATATTTCTGGGCCAGGACCCAGCTTTTGGCGATGTCGCCCATCTTGGATGGGAGGACGGCGTTGAGCGTCGATGCCGACAGGATCAGGCGCAGTGACGCGCCGAAGGGAATGGGCGACCGGCTGAGCATGGCGAACCGGATGGCCGTTGCTATCGTCAGCGGCACCGCGGCGAGCAGGCTGGCGGTCAGCCACATGCCGTCCGCGTCACGAAATACGGCCAGCACGCGGGCGGTGTCGACGCTGCGCCAGATGATGATCAATATGCCAAAGCTGATGGCGAGGCTGAGCAGTTTGCGCATCAGGCGCCGCCCCCGCTGGGCAGTCGCCGTTCGATGATCAGGGGATCGGCATCGCCAAGATGGGCGATGGCGTCGGTCAGGTCCTGCCAGGGTTGGATGTGGTTCGCTTGCCAGACCCGCGCCATGATGGTGGTGGACGATGTCTGGAATCCGGCGATGCCGATCCGCGCGACGTCGCGCCAGCCTGCGTCGGCAAAGATCTCATCCCGGACGGTCCAGCCGGAGCCATCCCAGCGGAGCGCGCGATGGAAACGGAAAGGCGCATCGCGGCGACCAGTCACCAGGATTTTTTGAAGCAGTCGCCGGATCAGGTCGGGGAAGAAGCGGCCAAGGACGATCATGATACAGCGCAGGATGACCGATTTGACCGGCGTCAGCAGCGTTGCCTTGGCCCATGCCATGCGTCCGATGACCGACAGCCCTTCGGGACCCTGGGCGATGTCATAGTCGCCCGCCAGATGCTGCACGGCGGTTTTGCCGTCATGCGTCTGAATCGATATGCCGCTGTCGGCGGTGGCGATCCGGTCGCCGTCGAACAATTGGTAGGCCCCGCCCTGGCGCAGACCGCAATAAAGGGTCTGATCTGCTTTCCGGTCGACCAGCATTCCCGAACGCGGGAAGTAAGCAGAATGTGCGGATGGCGGGGCCGGGGGCCGATCTTCGCGCCATTCCGACCAGCATAGCAGCCAGCTCCATAGATGATGGCCGATGATGTGATCGTCGGAATAGCAGGGCGGGCCGTCGCCTGCGAACAGTGCGGCGGCGCGATCCGTCACGGTCATCGCTTCGGGCATCCATTCGCCAGCTATTTCAAAGCCATGCGGGAAGAAATTTTGCGTGCCCCGGCTGGTGTAGGAGCCGCCGACCGTGCCGTCGGGATGGACGAAATGCGCGAAGAAGCGGATGGCGCGCTGACAGGCGGGGCGTAGGCCCAGGTCGGGACGGCGGCGGTCGCTTTCGGCCAGAAGTCCGATGGTCAGGCTGAGATAGCCAGGGTCAGCGCCGCCATATTCGTCGAACCAGCCTTCCTCATCCTGCCAGGACAGCAGCCGCGTGGCGCGTTCGCGCAAGGGCGCTTCCCATTCGGGACCGTCCAGCGCTGACATGCGGATGAGGTTGGCGACGATCAGCGCTTCATGATTGGACAGGCGGCCCGATTCCTGATGGGTCGCGAGCCATTTCGCCCGTCGCCGGAAAAAGTCGCGGATTTCAGGATCGTCCTGAAGCCCGATGATCGACGCGGCTTCAAGGCAGGCGAGCAGGGAGAAAGCCGCCGCGCCCGCCGCGCGTTCGAACGGGTAATAATCGTCGCAGGACCCGTCAGGATGCGCCGAGCGGGCGGCGAAGCGGATGCCTGCTTCCACAAAGTCCCGAATGGCGGGCGCGCGGTGATAGACGTTGCCCGGTATGTCGAGCGACCAGACCAGCGCCAGCGGGTAGACGAATTCCTGGCTCATCCCGCATGGGAAGTCGATCATCCGATAGTGCCAGTAGATGCGGTCGAAGCAGCCATAGGTCCGGCTGACCGGTGTGCGGTCCAGCAGAGTCAGGATCTTCGGGATTTCACCCAGTGCATGCCGGGCCATCAGGTCGCGCGGGGACGCCGTCATAGGGCGCTGCCATCCTTCATCACGTCATATCGGGCGGTGCGGGTGTCGCGCAGGCGCAATTGCAGGTCGTGGAGCATGCGCCGGTTGATGAGCAACTGTTCGCCCAGCAGCCCCGCGATCCACATCAGCCCCGCCAGCAACAGCAGGCCAGCCGCGGCGATCAGGCTGGGCACATGCGCGCGATCCGTCCCGCCCGCGAACAGCGCCATCCAGCGGATCACCAGCCCGCCGCCGACCAGCAGGGGCGCGAGGCTGAGGTAGAAAAACGTCATCCACGGTTTGTAAATGAAGAAGCTGCGCAGGATTGAGCGGATCGAGCGCAGGATATAATTGTGCATCGACCGCAACAGCCGTGACGGACGGGTTTCGCCGTTCACCCGGATTGGCACCGACGTGATGGGAATGTTCGACAGCCCCGCCTGAATGATCGATTCCAGCGTGTAGGTGTAGCCGTCGAAAATATTGATTTCGAGCGCGGCGGTGCGGGAAATAGCGCGAAAGCCGCTGGGCGCGTCGTGAATATCCGCCTTCGAAACCCAGCGCACGACCTTGGTCCCCAGCCGCTGGAGCTTACGCTTTACCCATGAAAAATGGGCGATGGTGGAAATCGGCCGGTCGCCGATCACCATTTCCGCCCGCCGTTGCAGAATGGGCTGGATCAGGGCCGGGATATCGTCGGCATTATATTGATTGTCGGCGTCGGTATTGACGATGATATCCGCACCTTCGGCAAGGCAGCGTTTGAGGCCCGCCATGAACGCATAGGCCAGCCCCCGGTTAATCGGAAGGTCGACGATATGATCGACGCCCAGTTCCCGCGCCACTTCAACGGTGCGGTCGGTGCTGCCGTCGTTGATGATCAGCCATTCGACCTTGTCCACGCCCGGAATATGCCTTGGCAAAGCAGCGAGCGCCGTTGGCAGCGAGTCTTCTTCATTGAGGCAGGGAATTTGTATTATCAGCTTCATCGCGTCTCGCTCGTGCTTTTGCCGATTGAACCCATTGGCGGGATTGAATATCGCGAAGCCGTATTTAGCCCTGTTTGTCAATCGCCGCTCCGTTACGCCGGAGGGAAGCCGCCTTATCTGTCCGGGAGCCGCGACTTTTGAATTCATCCCTGTCCGTTGCGATCTATCTATATGAACCCAGCGACGGCGGGTTGGACCGGGTCGCGATATTGCTGGCCAACTATCTGGTCGGGCAGGGTGTTCGGGCGGAATTATGGATGGCCCGCGTGGATGGGCCGCTGGCGTCGATGATCGACCCCGGCGTCCTGATCAGGAAGGTGGCGACAGCGTCCACGGTGCGTGGGGTGGCGATGCTGACGCAGTTGCCGGTGCTGCGCGCCATGCTGCGACGCCATCGCCCCGACATCCTGTTTTCGGCAGGCAATCAGAGCAACCTGCTGGTCGCTTGCGCCGCTTTGGGGACGCGGACGCGCGCGGTGGGTCGCATTTCCAACCCCATCGTTCGTCCCGGAACGCGGGGGTTATTCGCGTGGCTACGGCGCAAGAGGTTCCAGCTGACGGCCTGGCTGAGTTGCAGGACCATCGTCATGGGTGGCGCTGACGCTGATCTGCTGGCGGGCAATTGCGGGGCGATCCGCCGAAAGGTCGCGCTGTTGCCAAGGCCGACGGTGACGCCTGTACTGTCGCAGACCGGTGAGCGCCGGGTGCCGTCGCCCCCGGGCGCACGGCGTGAGCTGTTGGCGGTCGGTCGCCTGGCTCCGCAAAAGGACCATCGCACGATGCTGGCGGCGCTTGCCCTGCTGAACGGGCATGACTGGCGGCTGCGGGTGGCGGGGCAGGGGCCATTGCTGGCCACGCTGCAACAGCAATGCAGGGATTTGGGGATTGCCGACCGGGTGGAGTTTCTGGGGTTCGTGGGCGACCCAGCACGACTGGCGGAGCTATATGGCAGTTCCGAACTGTTGCTGCAGTCGTCGCGTTGGGAAGGGTTGACCGCTACGGCGATTGAGGCGCTGGCCTGCGGTTGCCAGCTGGTCATTACCGACTGCACGCCCAACCTGCGGGAGATCGTCGCCGATGCGGGGCAGCATGCGATGGTCCCGGTCGGCGATGTGGCGGCTTTCGCCGCCGCTGTCGATTGGACATTGTCGCGTCCCGCCGACACGGACCGGGCGCGGCAGGCTGTGCGCGCCTATGCAGTGGATGAGGCGCTGGCCGCGCATCACCGGATGTTCGCGCAGTTGAAAGATTAGCGCTTCATCGCAGGTGAACGCGCACCGCCACTGCCCGTAGCAGAAAGCCTGCAAATGTGGCGATCAGCACCGATGTCGCGGTGCCCGATGCGCCCATGGGGGGGAGCAGGATCGCCAGACATGCGCCGAGTATGAACATTTCAATCACGCGGACCATGACCGTCAGCCTTTGGCGGTCGATCGTCATCAACAGGGGGTCGAAGCTGACGCCGGCCATCTCTATCGCGGCTGCGCAGCCCAGCAGCAGCAGCAGCGGGTAGGCAGGCAGATAGGCCGGTCCCGACATCGTCACCAAAAGCCATTCGCCCATGACGAACAGCGCCAGCACGATGATGGTGGCGCTAAGGGCGGTGAAGGCGCTGATCTTGCGCAGGAGCTGGCGCAGCTCACCATGGCGGTCCGCGCCCGTTTCGCGCACATGGCTGCGGGTGGTTTCGGAAAAGATGGCGCGCGACATCAGTTGGGAAAAGGTCGTCATCGCATTGCCCAGTTGCGCGGCAAGCCGGTAATAGCCCGCCTCCGCCGCGCCGACGAACATGCCCAATATGAAGATCGGGAGGCTGTTGATCACCGTCACCAGGCTGAGGTTGATGTTGCTGGCCATCAGGAACGGCACGATGCCGGGAAAATGCTGCTGCGCCCGGCGGGGCCTGGCAAAGCGGATGCGCCCGATATGGCCGCGTCCGTGCCGGTAGGCGAGGATCCAGTAGGTGGTGGACACGACGATTTCAGACGCCGCCCATGCCATCAGAAAGCCCAATGGCGTGGGCATCAGCCACCATGCGGTCACCGCGCCTGCCATCCGCACGATCGGCATCATGCTTTCGGCCAGCGCCGCCGCCGCGAAACGATCCAGCAAGCGGAGCACGCCGACAGCCGTCGACCGCAGCGCCAGCAACACCACCGCCGCATAGCCAAAGCCCATCCAGGCGATATCGGGCTGCCAGCCCAGATATGGTCCCAGCCCAAAGGCCAGCAGCGCCGCGACGCCCAGTCCCGCCATGGCGCTGAGCGCGTCGATGGTCAGGGTCGATCCGATCAGCAGGCTGAGCATGTCCCGCCGATCATCGCGCAGGGGTATCTGCCCATATTTCACCACCGCCTGCCAGCTGTCGAAGGTGATGATGCGCGCGATGAATTGCGCCACCGCGATGACGAGGCTGAAAATGCCGAAGCCTTCCGGTCCGAGCGTCCGGGTGGTGATGGCCAGGTAAAAGAGGCTGAGTATCGCGCCCAGGCCCTTGCTGCCCAGCAGCCAGCCTGTGTTGCGGGCGATGTTGGCAAATGGTCCCTTGCCCGGCGTCAGCGGGATCGACCCTGTCTTCGGTATTCTGGCCATCGCGCCTATTCTCCGAACATGCAGGCAAAGCCAAGCGGAATCAGGATGGTGGGGGCAACATGGTCCGGTGCAGGGCATCGCGCCAGCCCGCGACCAGCGGCGCGCGCTGATCAGCGGTCATGGACGGTTCAAAGCGGTCGCCGGTCGACCACAGCCGTTCGATCTCTGCCAGGCCTGACCAGATTCCGGTCGCCAGCCCGGCAAGGAAAGCCGCGCCGCGTGCTGTGCTTTCCAGGTCCGATGGGCGTTCGACCGGCAGTTCCAAAAGGTCCGCCAGAAACCCGCACAGCCAGTCGTTCGCCGCCATGCCGCCATCGACGCGCATTACGGCAGGGCGCACGCCGGAATCCGCCGTCATCGCGTTCAGCAGGTCCATGGTCTGGTATCCGACCGCCTCCAGCGCGGCGCGGGCAAGGTGCGCCTGCGTCGTGCCCAAGGTCAGGCCGTAAATGGCTCCGCGCGCCTGCGGGTCCCAATGCGGCGCGCCCAATCCCACAAAGGCTGGCACCATGTAGACGCCGTGACTGTCGGCGACTTGGGTCGCCATGTCGTCGGTCTGGCTGGCATGGGTGATGACCCCGATGCCGTCGCGCAGCCACTTTACCGCTGCGCCCGCGATGAAGATCGATCCTTCCAGCGCATAGCAGATGCGGCCATCCAGCCGATAGGCCGGGGTGGTGAGCAGACGGTGGCGCGATGTGATCGCCTGTGGTCCGGTGTTCAGTAGGGCAAAACAGCCGGTGCCATAGGTGGACTTGATCGATCCGGGCGCGAAGCAGGCCTGCCCGAACAGCGCGGCCTGCTGATCCCCCGCAATGCCGGTGATCGGGATCGCGTGGCCGAACAGGTCTGGCGTTGTCGTGCCGTAGACATGCGCATTGTCATGCACGGCGGGCAGGATCGCGGCGGGCACGCGCAGCAGGCGGCACATATCGTCGTCCCAACATTGTTCGCGAATGTTCCAGAGCAGGGTGCGCGACGCGTTGGTCACGTCGGTGGCGTGCACGGCTCCGCCCGTCAGCCGCCACAGCAGGAAGCTGTCGATCGTACCAAAGGCAAGCTCTCCGCGTTCGGCGCTGGTCCGGGCGCCTGCCACATGATCCAGGATCCAGGCGGCCTTCGTGCCGGAAAAATAGGGGTCGAGGAGCAGTCCGGTGCGCGCTCGCACATCGTCCTCCGCGCCGTCGGCCTTTAATTGGGCGCAAAGGTCGCTGGTCCGCCGGTCCTGCCAGACGATGGCCCGGTGGATGGGCAGGCCGGTCTTGCTGTTCCAGATGACCGTGGTTTCGCGCTGGTTGGCGATGCCGATCGCGGCGACGCTGGCCGCCCCACCCGGTGCGTGCGCCAGGGCTTCGCGAGCGGTGGCGACGGTGTCGCGCCATATCTGTTCAGGGTCATGTTCCACCCAACCGGCGGCGGGATAATGTTGGGGAAATTCGGACTGCGCCATCCCCACGCGGCGGGCAGCGGCGTCGAACAGGATGCTGCGGGTCGATGTCGTTCCCTGGTCGATTGCCAGGATGTGCTGTGCCCGCACGCGCCCCTCCGTCACTGACCTGCCCGTTGTTGCGCAGGGGGCCACTTTCGGCTGCTTTTCTTTTCGCGTAAACCCTGATCAATCGGTTGGGGAGCGGCGATAAAGCGTGGATGACTATGACCTGCTGATCGTCGGAGGCGGGATCAACGGCGCAGGCATAGCGCGCGATGCCGCTGGCCGGGGGTTGAAAGTCCTGCTGGTGGAGCAGCACGACCTGGCGTCCCATACCTCTTCCGCTTCCACCAAGCTGATCCACGGTGGCCTGCGCTATCTGGAATATGGCGAGTTCAGGCTGGTGCGGGAAGCGCTGGCGGAGCGGGAACGGCTTTGGGCCATGGCGCCCCATATTATCTGGCCGTTGCGCTTCGTCATCCCGCAGACCCAATCGCTTCGCCCGGCGTGGATGCTGCGGATTGGCCTGTTCCTGTACGATCATATTGGCGGGCGGAAGAAGTTGCCTGCGACGCAGACAGTCGCGCTCGACCGATCCCCGCTGGGTGCGGCGCTGGCGGACCGACGGGGGCGGGGGTTCGTCTATTCGGACTGCTGGGTGGAGGACAGCCGCCTTGTCGTGCTGAACGCGATGGACGCAGCCGAACGCGGCGCAGAGGTGCGCACGCACACGCGCTTTCTGTCTGCACGCAGGGATGGCAAGGGCTGGATCGCGACTGTTTCGGACGCGTGTGGAACGCGCAACGTTCGCGCGCGCGTGCTGGTGAATGCGGCGGGGCCGTGGGTGGCCGACGTGATCGGGCGGGTTACAGATGTGCGCAGCGAACGGCGGGTGCGTCTGGTCAAAGGCAGCCATATCGTCGTGCCACGCCTATATGATGGCGACCAGGCCTTCTTCCTGCAAAACCCCGACCGGCGGATCATGTTCGCCATACCCTATGAAGGGCGCTTCACCCTGTTGGGCACGACCGAAGAGCCGTGGGAGGGTGAGGCGGGGCCAGCCACGATGAGCGAACGGGAAACGCGCTATTTGCTGGATGGCGCTAACCGCTATTTCAGGCGCCAACTGGGCGCGGCGGATATTGTGTGGAGCTATGCCGGTATCCGCCCGCTTTATGACGATAATGAAGGCAATGCGTCGGCGGTGACGCGCGACTATGTGCTGGACGTCGATACGCAGAATGACGGCGCGCCGATATTGAGCGTGTTTGGCGGCAAGATCACCACCTATCGCAGGCTGGCGGAGCAGGCGATGAAGCGGTTGGCGCCCTATTTCCCCCAGGCCGCAGGCGCGTGGACGGCAGGTGCTCCACTGCCGGGCGGCGATATGCCGGACGCTGATTTCGAGCGATTTGTTGACGGGCTTTACGCCAGCTATCCCGGCATTCCGCGCGCGCTAATATTCCGGCTTGCACGCGCTTATGGCACGCGGGCGGTGCGGTTGTTGGGGCAGGCGCGGAGCGTTGAGGAATTGGGCGAAGATCTGGGCGGCGGGCTTAGGGCTGCGGAGGTGGATTATCTGCTGTCTGTGGAATGGGCGCGATCGGCCGAGGACGTGCTTTTCCGGCGGTCCAAACTGGGTCTGCACGTCCCGCAGGGCACCGCCGCGCGTGTGGAGGCTTATATAACCGCGATCCGCTGAAGGTTAGACGGGACGGGCGGCTTTAACGGACCTTCAGTCCAAGCTCGCTTAACAACTGCGCCGCTTGCTCCCGTGAGATCGTCGCGCCACGAAATCGAGACGCGTCATCGAGCCGAAGGCCGCCCAGGTCTGCGCCGCGCAGATCGGCTCCATCGAAGCGGGCTTCCGCCACCAATGTCTCACGCAGGCTGCAATCTTCAAACGACACCATCCGAAAATCGCATTTGCGCAGATCGCTTTGGGAGAAATCGATCCGGGCAAGCGTGGCTTTTCGGAAGGAGCGGCCCACCAATTTGGTGTTGATCAGCAATGTTTCTTCGAAATGAACATTGACGCCTCGCGCATCGGAAAAATCAACGCCAGTAAACTTGCTGCGTTTGAACGTTGCACCCTCAAGCAAAGCGCGCTGCATGGATGCATTGTTGAAGTCGCAGGCGATAAAGGACGCTTCGGAAAGATCGCATTCGGCAAAATTGGCAAAGGCACCGCGACAGGATTGCCAAATGGTGCCTTCAAGTTGGGCTTTGCGCAGGTCGGTTCGTCGCAGATTGCATTGTTCGAAGGACCAGCCGGAAAGGTCCAGGCGTGACAGATCGGCATCTTCAAGGTCGCAGCCCACGAGTTTCTGCGGCCCGGTCAGTGCCTGTATTTCTTTACGATCCAACATTCGGTCGCGGATCGATTTGTCGTCAAAAAGGTCGTCCATCGCGATGGTGGTAGCGACGGTTTGGCCGCCACGCCAGATATCCAGGATTTCGGTCGAGAATGGTGACCCCTACGGGAATCGAACCCGTGTTTCAGCCGTGAGAGGGCCGCGTCCTGACCGCTAGACGAAGGGGCCGCGCAACCGCGTCGGGCGGTGGGCAGGCGCTGGCGTTTAAGGGGAGGGCAAAGCGTCGTCAAGACAAACCCCCGCCGCTGGAACCCCATAAAAAACCACCCCATGCATCCGCACGGGGTGGCCAAGGTTCAGGGAGGAGACGCCTTTCCAAAGGAGAGGCGCCCATACGACACACCCGAAAGGGGGGCAGGTGCGCCGTATGTTTGAAAGATAGACGAGGCCGGTCCGCCTTTCAAGTGGCGAGTCACAACCTTTTGCCCTAACTATCTGTTATCTTGACGAAGTTTGTAGATTCAAGCCTGTGCGGGTTCTGGCGTGGGGGTGACGGAGACCGGCCCCTTGCCCTGCGTGACCTGCGCCTCAAACAGTTCGCGCATCAGCTGCAACGAAAAGAGATGCGCATAGATAAGCGGCAGCATGCCGTTCTGGCTGATTTTGCGCAGTTGATCGCCCCGCATGTCGCGCAGCTTTTCTTCATTCACCATGCGGAAGCCGCGATAGACGAAGGGCTGTTCATTGCCGGGCACCTGGATGGCGACTTCACCGTCCATCAGCAGGTCGAGGTCTTTCAGGTCCTTCATGAACTGGCCGGTGCGAGCGGCCGCCTGTTCGAAATCTTCACAGAATTTCAGAACGCCCTGGATCAGATCGCTGGGCTTGCCGTCTTCGAACAGGGGCTGACCGTCTTCGAACGCGCCAAGCGCGTCGCTGGTCGGGTCGAAGCAAAGCGACAGTTCATCGCTGTCGGGGCGGAGTTTCGCCAGCATCCAGGGATAGCGACGAACATAGGCCGGGACATAGGATGGGCCCCGCAGCTTGCCCTGGTCGTCCACGAAGGTGTTGACGCCTTCGTTGAGGCCCATCAGCGCCAGCGGCACCGGTTCGTCACCGGCGGAAAAGATGATGGGCAGGAATCGCTGGGCGCTGACAAATTCATCGACGGTCAGCGGAACGGCGTGGTGCGTGGCGAGGAATGGGGCGGCATCCAGGGTGCGGCTGCGATATTCGGCGTGGTCGACACTGCTCAAAGGAATGAGATCATTGTAGAAAACCGGGAGGTTGTTACCGGGCGCGCTTGCCATGATGCGTATTCCATTCCTTTTGAAGCAGCGCATCGATCCCGCGCTGCCTGCCTGAAAACTGGTGAAGGCGATAATGGCCTTGGCCCAGACAGGCAATCGCTTTGTCCCGGCGCATCGTCCCGACGGTTCAGCCTTCGTCGGGGCGGGGGATCAACTTGTCCGGGTTCATGATGCCCTGAGGATCGAACGCTGCCTTGATGGCGCGCAGGGCAGTCAGGCGAGCGGGACTGGATAGGCGGCCAAGTTCCGCCCGTTTCATCTGCCCGATGCCATGTTCCGCCGAAATGGAGCCGCCCGCCGCAACGACCGCGTCATGGACGAAGGCGTTGATCGCGCCCCCCTGCGCCGCGATCCAGGCCGGGCCATCTGTCGTGCCAGCGGGCGCGCGCACGTGGAAATGGACATTGCCGTCGCCCAGATGGCCAAAGGAGGAGGCGGTGGTGCCGGGGAACGCCCGCATGGCCGCTGCGGCGGCATCGGTCATGAAGGCGGGCATCCGTGCGACCGGCACGCTGACATCATATTGCAGCGCGGGTCCCTGCGCCCGCTCAGCCTCTGAAAGTGATTCGCGGATGCGCCAGAATGCGTCCGCCTGCGCTTCGTTGGCGGCGATGGCGGCGTCAACGACGATGCCCTGCGCCAGCGCGTCGGCCAACGCCATTTCCAGCCTTTCGACCGGTCCCGGCTGCCGATCGCTGTCATGATCCACCTCGATCAGGACATGCCAGGCCGTGCGGGTTTGAATGGGGCAGCGGGCGCCCGGTATGTGGGACAGGACGTGGCCCAGTCCATCGTCGGCGATCACTTCAAACGCTTCGACGCTGTCGCCCAGATGGGATTCGGCGTGGCGCAGGAGGGTGAGGGCGTCGGTCGGCGTGCGCACACCGGCCCAGCCCACCGCCCGTGCGGCGATGGCGGGGACAAGGCGTACCGAGGCGGCGGTGATGACCCCCAAGGTTCCTTCCGCGCCGATCAGCAGCTGCCTGATGTCATAGCCGCGGTTATCTTTTTTCAGTGCATCGAGGCCATCGAAGATGCTGCCATCGGGCAGGACCGCTTCTATCCCGTCCACCAGCGCGCGCATGGTTCCGTGCCGCAGTACCTGAGTGCCGCCAGCGTTGGTCGATATGAGGCCGCCAATCGTGGCCGATCCCTTGGCCCCCAGGCTGAGCGGGAACCGGCGGGTGATCTGATCGGCGGCGTCATGCAAATTGGCGAGGATCACGCCTGCTTCGCAGATGGCGAGGTTGTCGTCCGCGCGAATGGAGCGGATGCGGTTCATGCGCCGCAGGGAAAGGATGAGCGCCGATCCGTCGGGCGGAGGTGTCGCGCCCCCGACCATCGACGTATTGCCACCCTGGGGCACGAGCGGCACGCCGATCTGCGCCGCCAGGGCGACCAGTTTTGCGACCTGCTCCGTCGAATCCGGCTGCAGGATCGCTGCCGCCTGACCGTGGAAACGGCCCCGCCAGTCGGTCAGCCAGGGCGCGATGTCGGACGCATCGGTGACGATGCCCTTGTCCCCCAGGATCAGCCGGAATTGATCGATGATGTCCTGTCCTATCATGGGATCGGCTTATGCGTCGGAATTCATCGACCATTCAACCATCGCATATTAGCATATCCCAAAAGGGGTCCGATTTGCTTCATTCCGTCCTGCTGCTTCTTATCGCGCCTTCGGGTGAGCCTGTGCAGTTCGCGCAATTGACGATCCAGCAAAGAGTCATCATCCGCGTGCCGATGGCCAGAAAGGGCCGGGCACCCGCGCGCATCGCTCCTGACGCCAGGCATATGTGGAAGGAAAAAAAGGGGCCGCGTTGCGTCGCGCTGCGATCCATACAATCGGCCAGCGTGGTGGTCGACAATGGCGTCGACCTGCTGCTGGCCGACAATCATCGTTATCGGGCCAAGCTGGAAAACGGATGTCGTTCGACAGGATTTTATTCGGGTTTTTATGTGGAGCCTGACGATGACGGGTCACTTTGTTCGGGCCGGGACGCGTTGCAGGCGCGCAGCGGACTAAGCTGTGGCATTGACAGTTTCAGGCGTCTGGTGCCCGTAAAAGCCGACGATTGACGTCCGGGTTTCGCCTATGCCTGCTCGATTTCCTTGACAAGAT
Source organism: Sphingobium sp. ZW T5_29 (assembly GCF_044987515.1). NCBI lineage: Bacteria > Pseudomonadati > Pseudomonadota > Alphaproteobacteria > Sphingomonadales > Sphingobiaceae > Sphingobium > Sphingobium sp. ZW T5_29. Next base: position 37,312 of record NZ_JBJDRM010000010.1, on the reverse strand, counting down.
AGCGATATTTCCCCAAGGACCCGCCCAATTTCCGTCGTGCATTCGCGCTTGGCGGTGAGCCTCCTGTCCCGGACAACTGAATGACTTTTGCCGATCTCGGCCTTTCCGATGAATTATTGAAGGCCGTCAACGAGGCCGGATATGACACGCCCACGCCGATCCAGGCTCAGGCGATCCCGCCAGTGTTGATGATGAAGGACATTATCGGCATCGCCCAGACGGGGACGGGCAAGACGGCCAGTTTCGTGCTGCCGATGATCGACATCCTGGCGCATGGCCGCGCCCGCGCGCTGATGCCGCGATCGCTGATCCTGGAGCCGACGCGCGAACTGGCTGCTCAGGTGGCCGAGAATTTCGAGAAATACGGCAAATATCACAAGCTTTCGATGGCGCTGCTGATCGGTGGGGTCCAGATGGGCGATCAGGTGAGGGCGCTGGAGAAGGGCGTCGATGTATTGATCGCCACGCCCGGCCGCCTGATGGACCTGTTCCAGCGCGGCAAGATATTGCTCAACGGCTGTTCGATGCTGGTGATCGACGAAGCCGACCGCATGCTCGACATGGGTTTCATCCCGGATATCGAGGAAATCTGCACCAAGCTGCCCGCGCAACGGCAGACGCTGTTGTTTTCTGCGACGATGCCCGCCCCGATCAAGAAGCTGGCCGACCGTTTTCTGTCCAATCCCAAATCGATCGAGGTGGCGCGACCGGCGACGGCTTCGATCAACATCACCCAGCGGCTGGTGAAGGTCGATTCGCGCAAGAAGCGCGATACGCTGCGCGCGATGCTGAAGGCCGAAGAGGTGCAGAGCGCCGTCATCTTCTGCAATCGCAAGACCACCGTGCGCGAACTCAACAAAAGCCTTCAGAGCCATGGCTTCAAGTCGGGCGAGATTCACGGCGACATCGACCAGTCGGCGCGTATCGCCGAACTGGAACGGTTCCGCACGGGAGCGGTGAGCATATTGGTGGCGTCCGATGTTGCGGCGCGCGGCCTGGACATCAAGGGTGTCAGCCACGTGTTTAACTTTGACGCTCCGTGGCACCCGGATGACTATGTCCACCGCATCGGCCGCACCGGCCGCGCGGGTGCGTCGGGGGTGGCGATCACTTTCGTGACGCCGGAAGATTCCGAGGCCATCGACAATATCCAGAAGCTGATCGGGCAGAAGATCGAGATGATCGATGGCCCGACAGCCGCCGCCGCGCCGACGTCAGCCCCGGCTGAAGAAGGCCGAGGCGTTCGGGGACGGCGCAAGCCTAGCCGCAAGGATGATCGTGGCGGGGAGCCCGTCCGCGATGAACGCAGCCGTGACGAACGGCCGCGGGAGGAACGGAGTCGGGACGAACCTCGTGCTGCTCGCCCGGAACATAACGGCGCTCGCGCCCGCAAGCCTGAACCGGTCGGCGATGGGCCGGACGAAGGATGGAACGGGCCGGTGCCTGAGTTCCTGTCGTTTGGATTTCAGGGCTAGGCTTCAGGGCTTCTTGGGCCGGTCTGTCGAGCGCAGGCGGCCTGGCTTTGCGACACGACCATGAAGATTACGCGCTCTTGCACAGGCAGGAGCCCAGTCCCGCCGCATGAACTGGGCTCCTGCCTGCGCAGGAGCACGATGGTTCTGCGTTCGAGCGCGGCTTGCAGACGCCAAAGCCGATTGAACGCGCGAGCTAACCCAGTCTCGTTGAGACTGATGACTTACAACAGTCCCTGGGCGCGTAGGCTCGCATGTCCTTTCTCGCCGATGATGATGTGGTCGTGAACGGTGATGCCCAGCCTTTTGCCGGCATCTACGATCTGTCGCGTGATTTCTATGTCCTGGCGGCTGGGTGAGGGGTCGCCGGACGGGTGGTTGTGGACCAATATCAGGCTGGCTGATCCGAGTTCGATCGCTCGCTTGATGACTTCGCGCGTGTAGATCGCCGCCTGATCGACTGAGCCATCCCCCATGTGATCGTCCCGCAGCAACTGATTACGACTGTTGAGATGCAGTACGCGGACGCGTTCGACAGACAGGAAGGCCATGTCGGCGCGCAGATAGTCGAGCAGGGCCTGCCAACTGGCGAGGACCGGCTTTTCCGCGACGCTGTTTCGCAACATCCTGAGCAGGGTCGCCTGAACGATCTTGATCGCCGCGATGCTGGTGTCACCCATCCCCGGCACCCGCGCTATCGCCTGCCAGTCGGCGGTCATCAGCCCGCCGATGCCGCCAAATTCGCGCAGCAGCGCCTTGGCCAACGGCTTTGTGTCGCGGCGGGGAATGGCTAGCGCCAGCAGATATTCGATCAGTTCATGGTCGTGCAGCGCCTCTCCGCCGCTTTCCGCAAGTTTCTGCCGCAGCCGAGCGCGATGGCCCATGCCGTCATGGCTTGCCTTTTCTTCCTTTTCCGACAACGCTCTATCATCCCCCGTTCAGCCAGCGACGCTATGCGTTGCACAAATGAGGGGCAAGGATATTTAAGAACGGTCGGACGTTATGAAGCCGTTACGGATCTAGGGTTTGAAAGCCGGGGTTGGCCATAGTCATGGAAGATGAAGACGGCGAAATGGAAGTTCGCCGGGCATGGCTGCGCTGGCTGGGCGTAGGATCAGGCTCGCTGGCGCTGGTGATGATCGCACTTTGGACCCAGCGCGCGCCGATCGCGGAAAATTTCATCGGGCGCGAAATGAACCGGCGCGGCGTGGAAGCGAGCTATGACCTAAAGCAGGTCGGGCTGCGCACCCAGCGGATCGAAAATATCGTCTTGGGCAATCCCGCCAATCCCGATTTGACTGCCCGTTGGGTCGAAGTCGACATCGCCTTTACCAGCCTTTCCCCCCATGTGGCCGCTGTCAGGGCGGGAGGGGTGCGGCTGCGCGGATCGTATCGCGATTCGGTTCTGCGATTGGGTGAGCTGGACAAGTTTCGCGACCCCGCATCGACCGCGCCGTTCAGCCTGCCCGATATCGTCCTGGGCCTGTCCGATGCGCGCGTTCGGCTGGACACCGATGCTGGCCCGATCGGCATGGATGTCGAAGGCAGGGGCAATTTATTGTCGGGCTTTCGCGGAAGGATCACTGCCGCCATGCCCCGCGCGCGCTTTAGTGGGTGCGGCATGACGGAGGCGACGGCAAGGTTGAACCTGGCCATGCGGGGCGGGCGTCCGCATTTGACCGGACCTGCAAGAGCAGCAGCGATCGGATGCCCTGATGCGGGCACTGCGATCGCAAAGCCGGTCGCTGACGTAGACGTCTGGTTCGGCAAGGCGCTGGACAGATGGGCGGGGCATGTGACGCTGTCGGGCGAAGCGCTGCGGTCCAAGGGCATGGTGATGGCACGACCGGGCGGGCGGATCGATTTTGATGGATCGGCCAAAGCCATGGCGGGCCGCGCGCGGATTGGCGCTGATCAACTGTCGGGACTGGGCGCGGTAGCCGGGCGGACTGAGTTCAGCGGCGGTTGGCAGATCGGCGGCGATGGTGCGCGTGTGCAGGGGCAGCTTTCGGCCCGGCAGTTGCACCTGGCTGGGCGCGATCCCTTGGCCGGGTTGCGCCAATCCACCAGTGGCACGCCGGTGGGGCCTCTGGCCAATCGCCTGGCCGACGCCGTGCGCCGGGCGGGCGCTGCCAATGTGCTGCAAAGCACCGTTGCCTTTGCGCAGCGGGGCCAGGGGGGCAGCGTCGTTCTGAGCGGGGTGCGGTTTGAAGCGCGCAGCGGTGCGCGGGCCGCCATTCCCGCAGACGGACGCATCACCGTCGCCTGGCCGGGGAAAAGCGGTGCAGCAGTGGACTGGGCGCTGGAAGGGGCGCTGACGACCGAGGGCGGTGGCCTGCCGAAGGCGGCGTTGCGGCTGGCTCGTCGGGCTGGCGGAGGTTTTGGCGGGCAGCTGTTTGTAGACAGCTATGCGGCGCAGGATGCCCGGCTTTCGCTGGAGCCGGTCCGTTTTAGCGCAGGCCCACATGGCGACACGCGCTTTTCCACCACATTGCGGCTGGACGGGCCTTTGCCGGATGGTCGGTTGCGTGGGCTGACCGTGCCTGTCGAAGGACAGATGACGGCGGTAGGGGGCGTTGCGATCAACAGGCGCTGCGTGCCCCTGTCCCTGACGGAAGCGAAATATGGCAGCTTTGCCATTGGCCGCACGCGACAGATTTTGTGCCCCGTCGACGGAGCATTGTTCGCGACCGGACCGGGCGGCATACGCGGCGGCGCGGAAATCCGGCAGCTGGCGCTGACGGGCAGAAGCGGCGACAATCCGATGCGGCTTTCCGCGGATCGCGCTCGCATTTTGTTGGGGCAGGAAGGATTTGCACTTTCGCGTGCGGAACTGCTGATCGGAGCGGCGGAATCGCCGGTCAGGTTGAGTGCTGAGGCGCTGGAGGGACGATCGTCGGCGAAAGGCCTGGCGGGGACTCTGCGCGGAGCAGGGGGGAAGATCGGCGCGGTGCCCCTGATCATTGAGGAGGGAGCGGGCGATTGGAGCTTTGCCGACGGGACGTTGAAGCTCGCCGCAAAGGTCATGGTTCGCGATGCGCAGCCTGCCGCACGGTTCCAGCCGCTGGCCGTCCCGAATTTCCAGTTGACGCTGAAGGACGGTCGGATTGCCGCGACCGGCGCAATGCGGGTGCCGCGCAACGGTGCCATGGTCGCGCGCGCCGACATCACGCATGACCTGTCCAGCGGTCGAGGCAAGGCGGACCTGGATGTTCCGGGCCTTGTTTTCGGGCCAGATTTACAGCCTGAAGAGGTTACCCGTCTGGCGCTGGGCGTCATCGCCAATGTGAAGGCGACCGTCACGGGCGAAGGTCATATCCGATGGACCGGGTCGGACGTCAGCAGTGACGGCGCCTTCAGGACGGATAACGCCAGTCTGGCGGCGGCGTTCGGGCCGGTGGAAGGTCTATCCGGCGAACTGCGCTTCATTGACCTGCTGGGTCTGATCAGCGCTCCGGGGCAGGAAGTGCGGATCGCTTCGGTCAATCCGGGTGTGGAGGCGCGCGACGGGGTCGTCCGCTACCGGCTGGAGGCTGACCAGCATGTCCGCATAGAGGGCGGCGGGTGGCCATTTTCCGGTGGGCGACTGGAATTATTGCCCACGGCCATGGATTTCGGCTCGGATGTCGACCGTTACCTGACGTTCCGGGTGATCGGCCTGGATGCGGGTGCCTTCATCCAGGCAATGGAGTTGAAGGACATATCGGCGACGGGCACGTTCGATGGGATCATGCCGCTGATCTTCAATGCGGAAGGCGGTCGCGTGGCCGGAGGCGTGCTGGTCGCCCGGCAACAGGGCATGCCGCCACTGATCATGCCCGAAGGCGTGCTGCCTACCATCCCGTGCGATCCCAATCTTCAGTCCGGTATGCTGTCCTATGTCGGGGCGGTTTCCAATCAGCAGTTGGGCGCTATGGGTCGGATGGCGTTCGATGCGCTCAAGAATCTGCAATATAAATGCCTGACCATCCTGATGGACGGCGCGCTGGATGGCGAGATGGTAACCAATGTCGTGTTCAATGGCGTGAACCGGGGGCAGCTGGGCAGCGCCCCGGCAGGGCTGGCAGGCAACTTTACCGGCCTGCCGTTCATCTTCAACGTGCGAATCGCCGCGCCTTTCCGGGGGCTGTTGGGAACGGCGAAGTCCTTTATCGATCCGACCACCCTGATACAGAATAGCATAGGCGATCAGATGCAGGAGAAGATAAGGGAAGGGATTGCAGTTCAGCCTGCAGACAGCGACATTGTGCAAAACACGGAGCGGAAATGAGAAAAGAAACGATCTTGGCAATGGGCTTTGCCGGGCTGGCTCTGGGGGGATGCATCCAGGTCAAGGCACCGGATAAGCCGATCGAAATCAATCTGAACGTCAAGGTTCAGCAGGAAGTCGTCGTTCGCCTGCAACGTGACGCGCAGGACCTTATCCAGAACAACCCGGAGCTGTTCCCCCAATGACACGCAAATTTCTGATGATTGTCGGTGGCGTTGCCATCGCTTTGGCAACGGGTCTGGCGGTAACTGCACCAGCACGGGCGCAGTCGGGCGCGGTAGCGACCGCGATCGCCCAAGGGGCGGTTGGCGAACAGGCCGACGGCTATCTGGGCATTGCCGGGACGGTCAGTGCAGCCGTTCGCGCCGAGGTCGAATCGGTCAATATCAAGCGCCGCGCCGCCTATACCGACCTGGCGAGCAAGCGCGGCGTCACCGTGCAGGATGTGGCCGCCGCCACGGGTTGCCAGACGTTGAGCGGCCGCGTGAAGAACGGTCAGGTCTATCGTATCGGCGCAGGACCGTGGCAGACGAAGGGCGCAGGCCCAATCGCACTGCCATCCTATTGTGCTACGGCGGGCTGATTATCCCGCAAAGCCGGGGCTTTGCCCCTGGCTGGGCAGGGGTTGAAAAAACTCCTGCCCAACGACGGTTGACTATCCGGGAAGCCCTTTCTAAACGGGCCGCGCCTTGACGGGTGCAACCGCACACGCCATGCCACCGGACCTATGGCGCAATGCCGGAATGGAAAGGACTGGCGATGGTAGCGGATGTGCCTGGGCAAGACCCGGCGGATGAGGACGCACGGATCGCTTCTTTGCAGGAGCGGATCGGGCGGGCCGAACGAGCCGAAAAGGTCAGGCAAGGGGACACGGTGCAAAAGGCGGACGATGGGTCTCGCCTTGGCAACCGGGTTCTTGCGGAACTGATCGGGGGTCTGGCTGGCGGTGCTGTGGTAGGTGGGACTTTGGACTACTTTCTTCAGACATCCCCGTGGCTTCTGCTCGCTTTCCTCGGTCTGGGTATCGTGGTGGCGTTCAGAAATATCATCAGATTGACGACGAAGCGTCCCGACCAATAAGGGGCGCTTTAGTCTTAGGCGAAGACAAGACGTGACAGGGGTCAACGTGGCAGAATCCTCCGGCAAAATCGATCCGATGCACCAGTTTGCGATCGAACCGCTGTTCGGTACGGATCAGCTGTCGCTCGGCGGCTTTAACATCGCCTTCACGAACAGCGCGCTTTACATGGTCGCCGCTGGGGTGGTGTTGTGGATCTTCGTCATCGGCGGCATGAAGCGGGAACTGGTCCCCGGCCGCTGGCAGATGGCGGTCGAATATATGACCGGCTTCATCAGGAGCCTGCTGATCGCCAATGTCGGCGAAGGCGGCAAGAAGTATATCCCTTACGTCTTTTCGCTGTTCATGTTCATTTTGCTGGCCAACCTGCTGGGTCTGCTGCCGCTGGGCCTGATCGGCCTGCATCCCTTTACCTTCACCAGCCATTTCACCGCTACCGGCGTGCTGGCGATCCTCAGCTTCTCGATCGTGCTTGCGGTCGGCTTCTGGAAGCATGGTCTGCACTTCTTCTCGCTGTTCGTGCCGCATGGCACGCCGCTGCCGATGATCCCGGTGATCTTCCCGATCGAACTGGTTTCCTTCCTGGTGCGTCCGTTCAGCCTGGGCCTGCGACTGTTCGTCGCCATGACCGCCGGTCACGTCCTGCTGAAGGTGCTGGCGGGTTTTGTCATCAACAGTTCGAACGCTGGCGTAGGCTATGGCCTGACCATCGGTTCGGCCAGCTTCATCCTGATGATCGGCATCAGCGCACTTGAAGTGCTGGTTGCGGTCATCCAGGCCTATGTGTTCGCTCTGCTGACATCGGTTTATCTGAACGACGCCGAGAATTTGCACTGATTTTCCGTAATTTCATCAACATTGTTAGAGTTTAGAAAAGGGAGTTTACGACATGGACGCAGAAGCCGCAAAGCTGCTCGGTGCTGGTCTGGCCGCCATCGGTGCGGGTCTGGCCTCGCTCGGTGTGGGCAACGTGTTCGCATCGTTCCTCGAAGGCGCGCTGCGCAATCCGGGTGCCGCTGACGGTCAGCAGGGCCGTCTGTTCATCGGCTTCGCCGCAGCCGAACTTCTGGGTCTGCTGGCGTTCGTTATCGCCATGATCCTGGTGTTCGTGGCCTGACATCGCTTGGAGAGCGGGCGCGGTGGCATGGCCGCTCGCCCGCTTCCCATGAATTGACCGCGCCCTGATCGGACGGACCTCATAAAATGCCTCAAATCGCGCAAATCGCCGATACCTATGCCTCGCAGATATTCTGGATGCTGCTGACGTTCGGCTTCGTCTTCTTCGTCATCGGCCAGGGCATGGTGCCCAAGGTGCAGGCGACGGCAGATGCGCGCGACGCCAAGATCACAGGTGACCTGGACGCCGCCAAGGCCGCTTTCGCGCGTGCTGACGAGGCGGAGGCCGATTATCGCGCTCGTGATGCCGAAAGCCGTGCTGCGGTTCAGGCAACGCTGGCGCGGGCAAAAGCAGAAGCCGCCAAGGCAGCCGAAGGGCAGCTTGCCGCCGCCGATGCCGAGATCGCGACCCAGATTGGCGCAGCCGAAGCACGCATTCAGGCTGCCAGCCAGGCGGCCATGCAAGAAATTGAAACCGTTGCGGCCGATGCGGCGCGCGACATGGTGGTCCGCATTTCCGGCGTGCAAGCGTCGGACGAAGCGGCCCGCAATGCAGTAAAGGCGGCACTGGCCCATGGCTGACGCAGCAGCACAGCATAGCGATGGTGCGCCCCCGCACCTGAACGAAGCGATCCACGCTGAAGGGATGGAGCCTGTTGGCACCGTTGCGCATGAAGGCGTGGTTCCGCATACCGATCCCGAAGCTGTCGGCATGGACGCCACGGCATGGGTGAGCCTGGCGATGGCGGTGTTCATCGTCATCCTGCTGGTGAAAAAGGTGCCTGCCCTGATCGGCAGCGTGCTGGATGGCCGCATTGCCCAGATCAAGAGCCAGCTGGCTGAAGCATCGAAGCTTCGCGCGGAAGCCGAAGCGCTCAAGGGTGAATATGAGGCGAAGCTCGCCGCCGCTGCCGGTGAAGCCGAAGCGATGCGCAAGTCTGCCGAAAGCGATGCCGCCACCCTGCTGCAGGATGCCAAGGTCAACGCGGCTGCTTTGGTGGCTCGCCGTCAGAAGATGGCCGAAGACAAAATCGGTGCGGCGGAGCGCGCGGCGATTGCAGGCATTCGCACCAAGGCAGTGAATGCGGCGACCAGCGCTGCGGCAACTCTGATCGCCCAGAATCATGATGCGAGCGCTGACCGGACATTGGTCGACGGCGCTATCAAGGGGCTTGGTTCCAGCGTCTGATCGCCTGGACTTTGCCATTATGTAAAGGGCCGGTGCGGATCGTCGCGCCGGCCTTTTCGTTTGCGCGGTTCATTCGACACATGGCGGCTTGGCCAGACGTGGTGGCGATATTGGCAAAGACGGATCGCGGCGGTTACGCAATCATATGCTCGCCATGAGGCGCGGCCAGTGATGCAATCAGCCTATCTGTGGAGGCGGCGGCCGGGCTGGTGCCGCACCATGACAAGGTAGCGGCCGTGATGCGCTATTCTCGCCACCGTCGCGGCGGACGTATGGATGCGGCCCCCGCTTTCGGTCACAGGCACGCGCTGGACGCGATGGACGCCGCTTTCATCGTAGAGGAATGACATGGGGGGCGTGGTTCGAGCATGCCTTCGCCGCCAGGTCCGCCGCCAGAGCATGATCCGATTAGGCGCGTTTCCTACATAACGCCGCGAAGATGCTGAGACCATCTTCGAAGCAAATGTACTCAAGCGCATGGTCAATCTAGAGCATGATCCGATCATACTGGATCGGATCATGCTCTATTTTCTTGTTGTTTTCTGCATTTTCCAAGTCAGCAGATGAATCCATCCGCTTCGAAAATGCTCCAGTGGTCCGATTCTGACATTGGCGTCCGCTCTCGGCTTGGTGGTACGCAAATGTCAGAATTTGTTCGGAACACTAACAATATTTGCTTCTAGCCGATTTTTCCATTTTGGCGTTTGCGACCATCCTATCCGGTTGGCGGGATGCAAATGTCAAATCAACACTAGCGCGACTGGATCATGGTCCAGCGTGCCGGGCGATGAAAGGGCGGCCAAGGCCATTGCGCTTGGCACAGCCACCGCTATCTCTCTCTCCTATGTCGCAGCCTCAATCGCCTGACCGGTTTCACGAAGATAAAGCCAGCTATACTGTCCGGGGCGCCGGGACACCTGACATCGACGCGGGCGTCGAGGCGATCCGCACGACCCTGAAAACGCTACCGGTGCGCCCCGGCGTCTATCGCATGCAGGACGCGCGCGGCGATGTGCTTTACGTCGGCAAGGCGAGGGCGCTGAAGAACCGCGTCGCCAATTATACGCAGGTGGACCGGCTGCCCAAGCGGTTGCAGCGCATGGTCGCGCAGACGCGGTCGATGACCATCGTGACGACCAATAGCGAAGCGGAGGCGCTGCTGCTGGAAGCGCAGCTGATCAAGCGGTTTCGCCCGCCCTATAACGTCCTGCTGCGGGACGATAAGAGTTTCCCCTTCATCCTGCTGCGGGAAGATCATGCCTTTCCCCGCGTGCAAAAGCATCGAGGCGCGCGGAAATATAAGGGGCGCTATTATGGCCCATTCGCCAGCGCCGGTTCAGTGACGCGGACGATCAACGCATTGCAGAAACTGTTCCTGTTGCGCAGTTGCACCGACAGCTTCTTTGCCAACCGGTCGCGGCCCTGCCTGCTCTACCAAATCCGTCGATGTTCCGCGCCCTGTGTCGGACGTATCGATGATGCGGATTATGCCGAGCTGGTTCAGGACGCCCAGGACTTTCTGGGTGGCAAATCGACCGCGGTGCAAAAGAAGCTGGGGCAGGCGATGGAGGTCGCGGCACAGTCGCTGGATTTCGAACAGGCCGCCGTGCTGCGCGATCGGCTGAAGGCGCTGACCTTCATCCAGGGAAGCCAGGCCATCAACGCGGACGGGCTGGGCGACGCAGACATTTTTGCGCTGGCGACCAAGGGCGGGTCGATGTGCATTCAGGCCTTCTTCATTCGCGGCGGCCAGAATTGGGGGCATCGCAGCTTCTTTCCCGTGCACACCGCCGAAGTCGCGGAAGATGAGGTGTTGGCGAGCTTCATGGCGCAATTTTATGAGGAGGTTCCGCCACCCCGGCTTATCCTGTCGGACCGCGCGCCAGCCGAATGCGAGCTGATGGCGCTGGCGTTGGGGGAGCGCGTTGGGGCCAAGGTGCGGATCGAAGTACCGCAAAGGGGCGCGCGCACCAGGCTGATCCAGCAGGCGCAGCGTAACGCGGTGGAGGCGCTGGACCGGCGGCTGGCGGAAACGACGACCCAGGCCAAGCTGTTGGAGGAGATGGTCGAAACATTCGGGCTGGATGGCGTGCCCGACCGGATCGAGATTTACGACAACAGCCATATTCAGGGCACCAACGCTTTGGGAGCCATGGTGGTGGCGGGGCCGGAGGGGTTCCGCAAGAACGCCTATCGCAAATTCAACATCCGTAATCCCGACACCACGCCGGGCGATGATTTCGCGATGATGCGCGAAGTGTTCGAGCGCCGTTTTGGCCGGGCGGCGCGGGAAGACCCTGACCGCGACAGTGGTGAGTGGCCCGACCTGGTCCTGATCGATGGCGGCAAGGGGCAACTATCGGCGGCGCGCGCCATATTGGAAGATATGGGGATCGAGGATGTGTGCATGATCGGCGTCGCCAAGGGGCCTGATCGCAACGCGGGGAGGGAAGTTTTCCACATGCTCGACGGGCGTGAAATGAGCTTTCCGTTAAATCATCCCGTCCTGTTCTACCTGCAACGGCTGCGGGATGAGGCGCATCGATTTGCGATTGGCGCGCACCGGCAGAAGCGCAGCAAGGCGCTGACGGTGAGTAGTCTGGATGAAGTTCCGGGTATCGGTCCGTCGCGCAAGAAGGCATTGTTGATGCATTTTGGAACAGCCAAAGCTGTGAAAAGCGCGGCGCTGGAAGATTTGCTGAGAGCACCGGGTGTTTCCAAGGCGGTGGCGCAGCAGGTCTATGACTACTTCCATGGATGAATGAAATCTGATCTATAGATGATTGGCCTTATGTCGTTAATTTTGGCCATATGACTAAATCCATATGTCGAAAACTATAACCCTGTAAATAAAGGGACCATGGAGCGTGACGCGTATACGCGCTGACTGGGTGAGGAGATGGGGTGCGCCGCTGGCGATTGGCGCCTCGGCGCTGCGGCCATGGCGTATGCTGGATATATCCCGGCTGATTCTGGCGCTTGTTTATGTCTTCACCAGTTTCGCCTTTTCCAGCGCGCGGTCATGGGCGGAGCATGCCGAACATGGCATCGTCCTGGGCATGTCGGCGGTGGCGGTCGGCGCGCTGATATTGTCGACGCGGTCCTGGGTGGTCGAAATCCGTATCCGCAAGCTGGTGGTGGCTTTGGACGCGCTGCTGTTTCTGGCGCTGCTGATCGTCACCGATCCTTCCCACAGCCCCTATTTCCCTGGCAGCCTGTTCGTCGCGATAGAGATTGCGCTGATCGTCCCCAGATATTTGCATCGCATCCTGGGGCTGGCGGTGGGCCTCGTCGCCATTCTGATCCTCTACGCCGACGATGCGGTGACGGTTGCGGCTGAGCCGGAACTGGAGTGGCATGCACTGCGTGTGCTCTATCTGGTGATTGCGGTGACGATTACCGGCATGCTGCTTGGCCCCCGTCGCGAAACGTTGCTGGAAAGGGAGCGGGGCAAACGGCTGGCTGAGGCTGGTGCACCGCCAGCAGGAGGATTGCCGGGCCCCTATCTGCTTCAGGCCCTAAGGATTGCGACCGGGGCGGGCCATGCAGCCGTGCTGTTCCGCATGACCAGTCATGATCGCTACATGTTCGCGTCGACCATGTTGGGTGACGAAATGCCGCCCGGAGCAGGCAGTCTGCTGGCCGTCGGCACGGAGTGGCATGATCGTGCGCGTAATGCATCCATCTCGCTGTCCGCCGACGGCTTTACCAGGCTCCATCCGCTGACGCCCAGCGGGTGGGCGTGGGGCGAGTTGCTGGAGGCGGACAGGCTGATGTCGGTCAGGGCTTCGCTGGGCGCGTTCGAGGCGATCGGGGTCGCCCCTCTGCCCGATCCGGTGCATGAGGATTCCCTAGCCATCGCGCAGCGCCTGTTTGAAGGGGCTTGCGAGGAATTGGTGGTGCGCAACAGCCTGGACCTGGCGCATGTCGTTGCCGGAGCGCGGGAACGGGATCGGTTGCAACGCGATCTGCATGACAGCGTGCTTCAGGCGTTGGCCAGCATCCGCTTCCAGTTGGCGCCGCTATTGAGCAATGGCGCGATCGATCCGCGTCCCGTGATCGAGAATGTCGACCGGATCGCCAAGGATCAGATTGCCACCATCCGATACATCATCAACCCCGACATTGATGATGATGATTTCGCCTACCTGCCCGAAACGCTGGCCATGGTGGTCCGGTCCTTGGGTGAGCAATGGGGCGTCCGATGCGATCTGCACGTCAGGGACGGCAATTGCGCGACCAGCGCCATGATCGGCCGCGAATTGAGCTTTGCCGTGCGAGAGATCGTCGCCAACGCGGTTCGCCATGCGAAGGCGCGCACGGTGGAATTCACGCTGGAACCAGCGGGCAATCGCATCGCGCTGCACGTGTCGGACGATGGCGTGCCCAATCTGGCGCGTCTGGGGGCGAGCGGGGCGGTGTCTTCCCGGTCGCTGATGCGGCGCATCCAGGCGTTGGGCGGGGAGGTTTTCCTGCACAGCCTGGGTGGCCGGACGATGATCCAGATCACGGTCCCGCGCAAATGAGGTGGTGGGGAAGGCAGGGGGAGGGCATGATAACAGCCCCGGCCAGAACTTTCGGCCTCGCCGGGCATTTACCTTAGATTCATCATGGCGATGGATAAGCGTGTATGATTGTGGCGCGGCGCTGGCGGAGCTTTTGTTAAGATGGTTCGAATGGTTCGCAATCATTTCTATCGCAAGAGCGTGGCGCTGGTGCTGTCGATGCAGGTCAATCTGCAACGCATTGTGGCGATATGGGTGTTGCTGGGCGCGTTTGCCTGTGGCCTGCGCCTGTCCTTTCCCGCCACCCCCTATGACGCCGCCCCTTGGTTGAGCGAGACCGGGCTGCTGCCCTATATATTGGTGATCGGTGCGCCGGTGGGATCGCTGTTGCTGGGCCTCAGGCTGTTTCCAGCCGGAAGGGTCCATGCGCAGCCGTCGATCCGGTTGGCCCAGATTGGTCGCTGGCGGAAGATCGATTGCCTGAAGGCGCGCGAAATGTCGCAGTTCGGCCTGTATGGCGTGATGGCGTCGCTGCTGATCGGCATCGCCATCAATGTTCCCGTGCGGACATTGGAATTTTTGACTGCTGTTCCCGCACTGGGGAGCTTTGCGCCATCCTGGTTCGTCAGCATGTATGCGGTGATGCTGGCCGATGTCGTGCTGCTGTCATGCCTTTATATGTTCGCATTCGCCATGGCGCTGCGGATGGTGCCGCTGTTCCCCCGGTTTCTGGCGATGATATGGGGCATCGACTTGTTGATGCAAATCGGCATCGCGCAGTGGATGGCGCGTATCGATGGCGTGCCCCACGCCGTTGAAATGGCGCTGGCGGACCTGCTGACCGGCAATGTGAAGAAGGTGCTGATCAGCGCCGCTTTATGGCTGCCCTACCTGCTGTTGTCCGAGCGGGTGAATGTGACATTTCGCAACCGGGTGAGCGCCTGACGCGACTGTCCCTTCGTGGTTTGCGGCAGTTTTCCGACAAATTTCGAAGCTGCGGCCCGGAGATGGGGTGTGACCGATTCGATTTTCGCTGCGGCGGAGCGAAAGTGATTCGCGGCGAAGCGTGGCCCTAGGGCGCTCTCAACATATTGGCTGGCGGTGCGGACTGATGGGCCTGTGGAGCGTCCGCTGCCTTACTTCTAGTGGTATGGCCAGTGCGAAGCTGACTAATTCCGTTGGACATATACCCGTCATTCTATTCGCTTCTACCTTTGGATAGAAAAGAAATGCACAGGTTAACCTAGATATTATATTATATAGGGGAGAATATTTTGCGTTTTACTGGACGATTTCCAAAGTAAAAACCAAGTATGTCTTTAGAAAACTGATTGGTATATAACCAACGATATATCAATGAAATCATGTGATTAATTATCGGCAAAAGTTCGTCGATAGAAAATGGTTAACAAAAAATTGCTATAAGATGCTGATAAATTTAGAGATTTTTTACCTTATTGACTTGCTGTCTGGTTGGGTCAATTTGATCCCAAGTTCTACGGGAACTGCCAACTACCTGGGGAGCGGGGAACATCGCCGCCAGGGTCGCTAGGTGGTCAGGCCCCTACCGCAGAGCTGTTGCGAGAGCAGGCCGGAAATGGTTTCCGGTGCAATAGGGGTAAATGACATGAGCTTTTTCAAAAATCTGTGGAATGACCAGAGCGGGGCTTCGGCGGCTGAATATGCGCTGATCCTGGCGATTGTGGGCACGGGCATTGCGCTTGCGGCCTTCCAACTCGGCGGCGCTATTAGCGGTGCTATGAACGACGCAAAGAACTGCATTGGCACGACCAACGGCGTTTGCTGACGCCATGAGTTTTTGGGAACCGATTGGCGAACGCCGTTCGGTTCCCGCGAATTGCAATTCCGGGGGGCGTCGTGGGGCAGCGTAGATCACTCATCATCCTTGGCTTTGCAATCTTGCTGGCGCTAGCGGCGGTGTTCATCGCCAATGCTTATCTGAGCAAGGCTGAGCAGCAGCAGGCGAGCGCGCCTCAGGGGATGGCCAAGGTCGTCGTGGCGACCATGCCGCTGGCTTTTGGAGCGGCAATCACCCCAGAAAAGATCAAGATCGTTGATTGGCCCGCGGCTTCGGTGCCGCCGGGTTCCTTTCGCGATCCCGTTCAGCTCACATCCCTTGGCAAGCAGCGCGTCGTGCTGCGCCAGATTGAGCCGGGCGAACCCATATTGACGTCCAAGCTGTCAGCCGAAGGCGGCCGCGCCACCATGTCCGGTGTGCTGCGGCCCGAAATGCGTGCGGTGGCCGTGCGGGTCAACGACGTTGCGGCGGCGGGCGGCTTTGTGCTGCCGGGCGATACCGTCGACGTGTTCGTGACGCGCACGTTGCGCGACGAAATGGGCGGCGGCGATCAGCAGATTACCGACGTGCTGCTGCAAAGCACGCGCGTCATCGCCATCGACCAGAACGCCAATGACAGTTCGAAAGACCCCGCGATCGGCAAGACCGCCACGCTGGAGGTCAATCAGGTCGACGCGCAAAAGCTGGTCCTGGGCCAACAGGTCGGCCAGTTGACGCTGGTCCTGCGCAATGTGACGGACGAACCCAACCCGGCGGTGCAGACCGTGGGGACGGAGGATCTGCGCGACGGCGCCTATGTGGGCGGCTTTGCAGGGCCGCGTTCGCGCGTTGCCGACCTGAACTATCTGCCGCCAGTGACGCGCGTCGCCCGGCGGCCCGTTCCAAAGAACGTCAAGGTCCTGCCCGCGACCGCATCTGTAGAAATTGTGCGCGGCGTGACCGGCACCAGCTATGAGGTGAAGCACTATGGTTCCCGCTAACACAGCAGGCAGGCTGGCGCTGGGGGCGGCGCTGGCAGTGGCAGCCGCGATGCCCGCCATCCCCGCCGCAGCGCAGATCGCTTCGCTGAGCACCAGCAATGTCGACCATGCTGGGCAGCTGGACGTGCCGCTGAACAAAAGCCAGGTGCTGACGGTCGACCGGCCCTTTGCCAAGGCGTTGGTGGGTAATCAGGAAGTCGCCGACATCCTGCCCATGACCAACCGTTCAATCTATGTATTGGGCAAGAAGGTCGGGACGACCAGCCTGACGCTGTATGACGGCCGCAACATGTTGATCGCGGTGGTCGACGTGGCGGTTGGGCCTGATGTCGTGACGTTGAAACGGCAATTGTCCGAATTGATCCCCGGCGAACCGATCGGCGCGCGCATTTCCAACGATGCGGTGGTGCTGACCGGCACGGTGTCCAGCGCCGCAGCGGTGGATCGCGCGGTTCAGGTCGCGCGCACCTATGCGGGTGGTGAGGATAAGGTCGTCAACATGCTGTCCATCGGCGCGTCGCAGCAAGTGATGCTGGAAGTGCGCTTTTCTGAGGTGAACCGGCAGGCGGCGAAGCAGATCGGGTTGAACCACAGCTTTGTCGGCAACAAGACCGCAGGCAGCATCGGCAATCTGGCGGGTGACTCCATCGTTCCGACGAATAATGGGGGCACGCCGACCATCTTGCTGGACGGTCTGACCGATGCTTTTGGCGTGGGCACATGGTCGTTCAAGCTGGGCAGCCTTAACATCTTTTCCGCGCTGGACGCGCTGGAGCGCAAGGGGTTGGTGAAGACGCTGGCCGAACCGACGCTGGTCGCCCTGTCGGGTGAGACGGCATCGTTCCTTGCGGGCGGGGAATTTCCGATCCCCGTGCTACAAGGCGGCGGCAGCGGAAGCGGTGGCGGGGCCGGGGGCGGCAACAATGGCATCACCATTGAATTCAAACCCTTCGGTGTCAGCCTGGGCTTTACGCCCACGGTGCTGGCGGACGGCATCATCAACCTGGTCGTGGAACCAGAGGTCAGCTCCATCGACCCGTCCGCTTCGGTCACGGTCAACGGGCTGGTCATCCCCGGCCTGCTGACCCGTCGGGCCAAGACGGTGGTGGAATTGCGCGACGGGCAATCCTTTGCCGTGGCGGGGCTGTTGCGCAACGATTTCCAGGATACGGTGCGGCAATTGCCGATATTGGGATCGATCCCGATCATCGGCTCGCTGTTTCGATCAACCGGCTTTCAGAAGCAGGAAACCGAACTGGTCATGATCGTGACGCCGCGGCTGGTAAAGCCGATGCGGGCGGCGGACGTGCGGTTGCCGACCGATCGCGTGGGCAACCCCAACGAACTGGACCTGTTCCTGATGGGGCGGACCGACAAGGCGGTCGGGATCAACCCGCTTAACCCCAATGCAATGCCGCCGGAAAAGGGGCCGACCGCTCCCGCCCCGGCTGCGGCTTCTGGCGCGCCCGAAGCGGCTGCTCCAGCTCCGGCTGGTGCGACGCAGAGCGGATATGAATTGTGAGCGGGAGAGCGACCATGCGGAAATTGTCACTGGCCACGGTGCTGATCGCGCCCGCGCTGGCGCTGGCAGGTTGCACCGCCAACGACCCGACCTTTGGCGGGGCGGTGCGCAACAATTATGCGATGCAGGTGATCAACCCCGACCCGCAATATGAAGGCGCTCTGGTCGAAGGCGGCGACGGCGCCCGCAGCGCGGCGGCGGTGGAACGCTATCGCACCGACAAGGTGAAGGCGACCAAGTCGATCCGTACGACGCAAGGTTCTGGCGGCGGTAGCGGTAGCGGTTCGGGCGGCGGGTCGAACTGATCGAAGGAGGAGCGGCTTTCATGACTGCCCGACGGAAAAGCCTGACATGGTCAACCAGCGGTGCAGTGGCGCCGACGGTGGCCCTGTCGCTTTTCGGCCTGATCGCGGCGGGGGGACTTGCGTTCGACTATGCTCGGCTCGCCAGCATGGACAGCGAATTGCAAAGCGCGGCGGATCAGGCGGCGCTAGCGGCGGCGAGCCAGTTGGATGGGGCCGGGACAGCAATCACTCGAGCTACAACTGCGGCGCAGGAATTAGTTGTCAATTCAACCCTCTTTGCCAACGATGGGAATAATTCGGGCCGTTTGGTGACCGTCCCCACGTTGATATTCTATTCAGCCTATAATCAGGATACGGATACCGGCACGACAACAACAAGCCCCAATGCGGCGAGATTCGTGCAGGTTTCGGTCGCTCCGCGAGAAGCTTTCTTTGCCTTGACGCCTGTGGTGCATATGTTCCGTTCCGGTCAGATAAACGCATCTGCCGTAGCGGGAATTGGTCAGGCAATCTGCAAAGTCCCGCCGGTGATGATTTGCAACCCGCAGGAACCCTGTAACAACACAGATCCCAATTATGGGTTCGATGCAAATGCGTTGGTTGGCAAAGGGCTTAAGCTCCTCACTACTGGCGGCGGTGGCGCCAGCGAATGCAGCGGCGGCGGCGCATGGGCTCCCGGAAATTTCGGGTTTCTGGACACGCATTCAGATTTGACCAACAACCCTGTTATTGCGCTGAAACAGGCGATTGGTTGGAATACACCTCCCGGAGACTGTTTGCCGATCAGCGGTGTGGACACGCAAACGGGGCAAATCACGCCAGTGAGAGATGCCATCAATACCCGGTTTGACATCTTTGATCAGGGAGGTCCTGGCGGGGGCGCCTGTCCCACGGGAGGGGCATGCCAGCCTTCCATAAATTCCGTCAAAGACCTTGTGCGTAGCACCAATGCGAACGGCCAAAATAGTTGTGGTTTAGGTCCTAACGGTTGGGGTGAAGTGAGCAACCCTTACCTGCCGCCGTCAGGAAACACCCCACTCACGGCGGCCGAGATAGCCGCGACCCAGAGCATTGGGCATCCGCGCGACATGTGCCATGCCGTCAGTTCAGCCGGGACATGCGCCAACGGTCGAATTGGCGATGGGAACTGGGATAGGAACGCCTATTTTACAATCAATTATCCGGGTTTGAATTGGCAGGGTGCCATGACTTCGGCCTATGGTACTACCGCCGTCACGCGTTACCAGGTCTATCTTTGGGAAATTGCTCATGCCGGCGACGTGTTCACCTCGCCCACTGGAGCGCGCACAGTCGGTCAATCACGGGTGGCGACAGGTACAAAACTCGATCACAATCAACCAATCTGCGGAACTGGTCTTCAACCGTCCTCAACTACCGTTGACCGTCGCCGCCTCTCCGTGGCCGTCGTCAACTGCCGTGCCAACGGGGTCGGTGGCAATTCTGAGGGTGTACCAGTCATCCGCTGGGTAGATGCTTTCATCGTAGAACCCTCCGCCAACCGGACCCGCACGGCGGAGCAAGATGTGTATATCGAGCTTATTGGTGAGACCAGCACGAACACATTGGGATCTACTACCGGCCAAGTCGTTCAACGACAAGTTCCGTATTTGATCAGGTGATATGATGGCGAGCCATATATCCTCTCTGATAAAGTGCCGCAGGGCAGCCGCCGCCGCAGAGATGGCGATGGTTACACCATTGCTGATTGCTTTGATGTTCGGATCATTTGAGCTTGGCAACTATTTCTTAAGCGAACACGTCGTCGTGAAGGCGGTACGAGACGGTGCTCGCTATGCCGGCCGGCTTGGATTTTCTAACTATAGCTGCGTTGACGATGACGATGGGAATATCCCGGGAGGAACAGTCGTTGCCGATACACGAAACTTGGTGCGGACCGGGCAACTTACGGGAGGAAGCGCCCGGCTTGTTGGATGGACTGATCCAGAGACGATCAAAGTAACCTATGATTGCGTCGATCCCCACAGCGTCACTCCGTCCTATTCAGGGATTTACAATAGCATGAGTTACGTCCCGGTTGTTAAGGTTGAGATCGCGACGGATAATGCCAATAGACTTGTTTACCAATCCTTGTTCAACAGGCTGGGTTTCGATAGCAGCGCATTGTACTTGAACGCTGCATCCCAATCGCCGGTGACGGGCCTGTGAGAAAACTGGTCCCGGCCTTGATCCGCGACGGCAGGGCTTCTTCGGCGGCCGAGTTCGCGCTTGTACTGCCCCTGCTCCTGATTTTCCTCTTGGGCATAGTTGATGTCGGTCGGCTGATGTGGACTTGGAATCGAGCGGAAAAGGCGGCCCAGATGGGCGTGCGCTTCGCGGTGGTCACCGATCCTGTGCCAACAGGCCTTTCTACATTCAGTTTTGTGGGAACAGGGGGCCTAACCCAAGGTGATCCGATCCCGACGTCATCTTATGGAACCATGGCGTGTACGAGCACCGGGACTAGCGTTGCCGTGTCATGCAGTTGCACATCCGGCAGTTGCCCTTGGGGCACGGCTGCAACCTCTGGAACCGACAGCCCGTTCGGACGCATCGCGAGGCAGATGAGCCTGTTTTTCCCTGAACTGGCGGCGAATAACATCAGTGTTGCCTATCAGCCATCTGGGTTGGGATATGCAGGCGATCCTAACGGAGCAGATGTGGCACCGATCGTGACCGTGGAAGTCAGCAACCTCACATTTACGCCAACTCTTTTGCAAATTTTTGGTGGGCAGATTGCATTGCCCAGCTTCAGTTCCGCACTGACGCTCGA
Source organism: Sphingobium sp. ZW T5_29 (assembly GCF_044987515.1). Lineage (NCBI taxonomy): Bacteria > Pseudomonadati > Pseudomonadota > Alphaproteobacteria > Sphingomonadales > Sphingobiaceae > Sphingobium > Sphingobium sp. ZW T5_29. Next base: position 16,265 of record NZ_JBJDRM010000010.1, on the reverse strand, counting down.
AGACGGCCAGGGCATCGTATCAAATTGAGGAACAAGATCTTGGGCATCGTGACGAACACAGCGGAAACGGCCGAGAACTGGACCCTCGATATCGGGGATGAAGGCATTCACTTGATCCTGTCGGAGCAGGAAGTGGCCGCGTCCGATATATTGGGTGACCGTCTGAGCGGGCATTCGCTGACGCTGGCCATGTTGGCCGCCAGCGCCGCTTTGCCGGGGCAGTTGGTTGCGGAAGCCAAGGCGATCATTCTGGAAGTGCAGCCCGACGATGCAGCGTCGATGGCGCGGCTGGCTGGCCTTCGCGCGGGTAATTCGGGACTGCTGATCGTCGCGGCGGTGCGCAATGCCGAAATTCCGCTGGTCCGGGCGCTGCTGAAAAGCGGGATCGATGACGTGCTGGCGCTGCCGCTGCAAACCGCGGAACTGTCTGCGATATTGGAAGATCTGCGCGGTCGGATTGCGGCGACCAGCGTCAAGGATGTGAAAAACGGCAAGCTGGTGTCGATCATCAAGAGCGTGGGCGGGGTTGGTGCGACCACGATCGCGACCCAGACCGCAAGCCTGCACGCCAAGTCCGTGAAGCAGGGGCAGGGCGAAGTCTGCCTGTTCGACTTTGACATTCAGTTCGGCAATGCCGGGACGTTCCTGGGCATATCGTCGCCGTTGACCTTGGCCGACCTGTTGCAGGGCGGTAGCCGCATCGACGGCGAACTGCTGCGCAGCGTGACGGTTCAGACCGCGACAGGGCTGCGCGTTGTGACGGCTCCGTCCGAAATCATGCCGATGGAAGCGGTGAATGCCGATCAGGTGTTCCGGGTCATCGAACTGGCGCAGCGGAACTTCGATACCATCTATCTCGACCTGCCGGGCAACTGGACCAACTGGTCCATGTCGCTGGTGGCGCGGTCGGAAGCGATTTTCCTGGTGGTGGAACTGACCATCGCCAGCCTGCGTCAGGCGCGCCGCCAGATCGCTCTGCTGCGCAGCCAGGATATCGATCCCGCGCGTATCCATGTGATCGCCAATCGGGTCGAAAAGAAGCTGTTCCGCGCGATCGGGCTGGAGGATGCAGCGGCTGCGCTGGATCATCCGGTCAACCTTAGCATCGCCAATGATTTTCCTCTGGTCAGCTCCGCGCTCGACCAGGGCGTGCTGATCCATGAGTTGAAGGCGCGGAGCCGCATCTGCAAGGACATGCAGGACATTGTCGATTGCTGCGTTGAAGCGGTCCCGGCTCAGCGGCAGGCGGAGAAGGGCTGATGTGGCAGATCCGAAAAGGCGACAACCGCTTTGCTGATCCTCGCGATGATGTGGGGCCGACCGAAACGGAACTGGTCCATTGGGAAGAGGACCGGCACACTGAACTGAAGGTCGCGCTGCACCAGAAGCTGATCGACATCATCAACCTGTCCGCGCTGGAAAACATGTCGCGCGCGCAGGTCGAAGTGGAAGTGGGCGAGATCGTCCACGAACAGCTGGCCCTGCAAAAACACGCGCTGAACCTGGAGGAACGCCGACGGCTGGTGTCCGATATTCTGGACGAGTTGTTGGGTCTGGGGCCGCTTGAGCCGCTGCTGAAAGACAATAGCATCACCGACATATTGGTGAACGGGCACAAGATTGTATTTGTGGAGCGCAATGGGCGGCTGGTGGAAACGGCGGCGCGGTTCAAGGATGAAAAGCATTTGCTGCGTATCATCCAGAAAATCGTGGCGGCGGTCGGGCGGCGGATTGATGAGGCGTCGCCCTTTGTCGATGCGCGCCTGGCCGACGGGTCACGCGTCAACGCGGTGGTGCCGCCGCTGGCGGTCGACGGTTCGCTGCTGTCCATCCGTAAATTCGCAAAAGTGCCGATCAGCATGGCGCGGCTGGGCGAACTGGGCAGCGTGCCAGCGGCGATGGCGCAGGTATTGGGTGCGGTCGTGGCGTCGCGGCGCAACGTTCTGATTTCGGGCGGCACGGGTTCGGGCAAGACCACTCTGCTTAACGCCATGTCGGCCAGCATCGATGAAGCTGAGCGGATCGTCACGATCGAGGATTCTGCCGAGCTTCAACTTCAGCAGCGGCACGTGGTGCGGCTGGAAACCCGGCCGCCCAATATTGAAGGCCGGGGGGAAGTGACCCAGCGCGACCTGGTCAAGAATGCGCTGCGCATGCGACCCGACCGCATCATCGTGGGCGAAGTGCGCGCCGGGGAGGCATTTGACATGCTGCAGGCGATGAACACCGGGCATGACGGGTCGATGACGACGGTTCACGCCAACACGCCGCGCGACGCCCTGTCCCGCGTGGAGCAGATGATCGGGATGAGCGGCATAGATATTTCGCCCCGGTCGGCGCGGGCGCAGATCGCATCGGCGCTGAACGTCGTCGTACAGGTGGGCCGCCTGTCGGATGGGCGCCGCCGACTGATGAGTATTTCCGAAATCACCGGCATGGAGGGCGAGGTCATCACCATGCAGGAAATCTTCCGCTTCAAGATGACCGGGCGCGAGGAAGACGGCATGGTTCGCGGACATTTCGAAGCGACCGGCATCAGGCCTAAATTCATGGGCGACCTGGCCGACCGGGGTATATATTTACCTGCTGAACTGTTCCGTCCTGACGCGGTGGTGCAGTGATGAACCCGCTTTACATCCGCATCCTTGTCCTGATCCTGCTGTTTGCGGCGGTGATCCTGACGATCGAGGGCATTACAGGCTGGTTGAGGGGACGTGCGGGCAAGGAACATGTGCTGAACCGCAGGCTCAAGATGATCGCCGCGGGTTATGAGCGCAGCACAGTGTTGTCGAAGTTGCGACGCAATGACGATGCACTGAATTTCAGTCGGGACAGCCTGTTCGGTCGCATAGGCTTGTCCGTGGTCCATGCATTGCATGGTGCGGGGTTGAGCGTGCCTGCGCGCACCATCCTGACGATCATGACGATCGCTACCGGCCTGTTGTTCGTCCTGGTCCTCATCGGTGGGGTCATGGCGGGATATGGAATGACCGCTGGAATGGTCGTCATGGCTGCGGCTTTTGCCGGTTCGCTGGGCCTGATCCTGCCAATCATGGTGCTCGGCCGCATGAGCCAGCGGCGGCGCAAGAAGATGGAGGAGCAATTTCCCGTCGCTCTGGATACCTTCGTCCGCGGGCTGCGAGCGGGTCACCCCATTGCGGCGGCGCTGGACCTGCTGACCAAGGAGATGAAGGACCCCATAGGCAGCGAATTCGGCATCGTGGTGGACGAGGTCACTTACGGATCGGACCTGCGCGACGCATTGCAGCGCATGGCCGAACGGTGGGACATGAACGAAATGCACATGTTCGTCATATCACTGTCCGTTCAGGCGGAAACAGGTGGCAACCTGGCGGAGATCCTTGAAAATCTGTCTGCCGTCGTCCGTGAACGGGCCAGCCTGTTCATGAAGGTGCGTGCGCTCAGTTCGGAAGGCCGGATGACCGCAGTGATGCTGACCGCGCTGCCCATCCTGGCCTTTGTCGCGCTGTTCCTGGTCAATCCGGCTTTCTACCTGGACATTGCGCAAGACCCCATGTTCATTTTCGGCTTTTCCGGGCTGATCATCCTCTACATCATCGGCTTTGTGACGATACGTCGCATGGTTGACCTGAAAGTGTGACCTGATGCTGGACCTAGGCCTTATATCGCAGCTTCGACCGGTGTTGCTGGTCCTGCTGTTCGTCGGGATTGTCGCCATCGTCTATGGCGTGTCGGAAATGGTGACCCGCAACGCCAGGGTGCGCAGCCGACTGGATATTGTCGGTGAAGCGTCATCAGCCGTTGAAGGCAGCGGCCAGAGCCTGCGGAACGAACGCAATGCAGGCGAATGGAAAAAGCTGGTCGACCGGATCGAAAAGCTGGGCATCTCGTTGGCCGATACCAAGAATGACAGCCTGCGCCGCCGCCTGATCGCAGCCGGTTATCCATCGCCCGAAGCCCCCAAGGTTTTTACCTTCATTCGCCTGGTGCTGACATTGGCGTTGCCTGCGATGCTGCTGATGCTCTCTTTGAGCAAAGCCGAGCCGCCTAGCGCATTGAAGCTCTATTTCATGGCCTCCATCGCCGCCGTCCTGGGGCTGTATCTGCCGAACCTCTTCATTTCGGCCAAGGCAGCCAGGCGGCAGGAGGCGATCGTCCACGGATTTCCCGATGCGCTGGACCTGATGCTGGTGTGCGTCGAGGCTGGATTGGGTCTGGAAGCCGCGATGGACCGGGTAGGCCGGGAGCTTGCCATTTCACATCCACTGGTTTCGGCAACGCTGGGCAAGGTTGTGCTGGAACTGCGCGCAGGCCGAAGCCGTGGAGACGCGCTGCGCCGTATGGCGGATGACGTGGATGTCGATGAAATCCGGTCCTTTGCCACATTGCTGATCCAATCCGATCAGCTGGGTTCCAGCGTGGGGCAGACGTTGCGGATCTATGCAGCGGAAATGCGGGAAAAACGGCGGATGCGGGCCGAGGAAAAGGCGCATCGATTGCCGGTGCTGCTGTCGGTGCCGCTGGTCGCGTGCATGCTGCCAGTGATGATCGGCGTGCTGATGCTGCCGGCTGTGGTGCGCGTGGTGCGCGATATCCTGCCGGTCATGACGAGATAGAAGGGGGACGGGGGCATGAACAGGAAGGCAATGCTAATCGCGCTGGTCATCGCGACCGCTGCTTGTGGCCCCGCTGCAAAGAAGGTGGCCATCCAACCCATTAACAATGACGCGGCCATGGCGGCGCAGGACGCTCTGGTGCGCGGCGACATTCTGTTTTCGCGGGGCGAACATGCCCTGGCGCTGGATGCCTATAGAAGGGGGATGCGCAAGGACCCTGCCAATGCGCACGCGTTGAATGGGGTCGCTATCAGCTATGCGGCGATGGGGCGGCATGACCTGGCGAGGGAGTTTTTCGAACTGGCACTGGCGCGCGCGCCGGGGGACGAGCGTATCCATCGTAATTTCGCGCGCAGTTTGAGGGCTGAAGGACGGCGAGGCGAAGCCGATGCGCTGATGGCTCAGTTGAATGGCGATGGGGAGACGATTCTGGCGGCGCGCGCCCGACCGACGCTGGCGCAACTGGCCGCAGGACGTTCTGGCGTTCCGAACGCCGTTCCTGAGCGGCTTGCAAGCGCCGGGCTGGAACGTGTTTCGATGGGGCAGGTGCGGCTGCGGACATCGGGCGCGGGAGCGTTTCCAGGGACAATGATTCCGCGTCTGAGCACGACTATCGTCACGGTGACCGATGCAGACAAAGGGGCAGCTACCGTGGCGCTGACGCGCCAGCTTACAGCGCCGATCGTTTCTGCCGCTGGGGACCGGGATGTGCGGCCAGATTGTGTGTCCGAAGGCGGCAAGGCCCAGATCGTCGGGGATCGGGAAGAAACATCCGGCAAATGTCCCAGCCTCGCTGGCACGGGTGGCGGAGGCGACAAACTGTTCCAGCAGCTGTGGAAATGGGGCAGGAGCTTGGGATGAGCTTTGCCCTGCTGCTGGCGGCGGCGGCGGCGCTGGCCAATCCGGCACCCCCGGTCGACTATGCGCGGATGATCGACGATGCGATCGACGGTAACCGAATATTGCAGGCCGAAACCATGCTGGCCCAATGGCGCAGCACATCGGAGCCAGGAGAGCGCCCGGTCGAGATCGCCACGGCGCGGCTGGCGCTGGCCAAGGGAGATGCGCAGGAGGCGGAAACACGCTTCGCCGCGATCAGCAATGCGGGATCGGATGATTGTCGGGTGGACGAGGGGCTGGGTATCGCCAGATTGCGTATGGGGCGGCCGGGGCAGTCGTTGACCCCGCTCAGCCGCGCAGTGGATAGCTGTCCCGGGCGCTGGCGGGCGTGGAGCGCGCTTGCCGTGGCCTACGACGAGGCGCAATCCTGGTCGTTGAGCGCCGCCGCCTATGAACGGGCGTTCCAGCTGACGGACAGGCCTGCGCAAGTCCTCAACAATTACGGCATGTCGCTGATTGCGCAAGGCAAGGCGGATCAGGCGATGGCCATATTCGACAATGCGCGAAAGATTGCGCCGGATGATGCAAGGATCATCGCCAATGCAGATGCCGCCTATGTCATAGCCGGGCAGGGCATAAGTCGCCGACCCGCCGATGACGCGGACAGCTGGGCAAAGCGGCTTACCAACGCGGGGCAGGTCGCCCTTCGCATCGGAAATGCGACAAAGGCGCGCGCCTATCTAAGTCAGGCGATGACGCAATCCGAACAGTTCATGCCTGAAGCCGCCGCCGCACTCGCAACGATCGGACCAGAAAAGCCATGATCAATGATCTGATACTATTGGCCCTGACCCTGTTGCTCGCCGCCGCCGCGATCGAGGACATGGCGCGGCTCAGAATTTCCAACATCATCCCGATCGCTGTTTTGGGTCTGTTCGTGCCTTGGGTCGCGGTGGTGGGCTGGGATAATGATGTCTGGCAGAATGTCACCCTGTTCCTTGCCGTTTTCGCGCTCGGCGCCGGTCTGTTCGCGATGCAGTGGATGGGGGGAGGCGATGTCAAGCTGCTGGCGGCTTGTGCCTTGTGGTTCGACTGGAATGCAGCGTTGCCCTGGTTTGTCTATGTGACGATGGGCGGGGGTGTCCTGGCGCTTGTCATCATCGCCGTGCGCCGGATGGTGCCGCGGGCGACGCGCGACAATTCCTCACTGGCGATCTTTGCTGCGAAGGGTCCCATTCCCTATGGCGTAGCCATCGCACTGGGCACTATGATGGCGCTCTATATGGTCGGGCCGAACCCCAGTGGGGTTGCCCATATGCCAGCGTTCGTAAAGCCGCTTCGTTAAAGCGGCAAGGCAAGGCGCTTGCGACGGCTGGCCCTTCGCTTTCCTTTAAATCCGGCCGACCGCTGGCATTTCGTTGTCGACCGACAGCATGATGATGATCAGTTCGGATCGTGATTTGATCCCGAGCTTTTGGAAGATGCTGTGCAGGTGGACCTTCACTGTTCCTTCGGTGAGGCCGCAGCGAGCCGCGATTTCCCGGTTGCGAAGGCCGGCGCGGATCAGACCGGAAATTTCCAGCTCCCGATCCGTCAGCGCCGCCAGGACATTCACGTCATTGGCTGGCGTGGAGATGCTGTGCACCAATGCCTGCTCCATCACGAAGGGAGCGATGCTCTTGTTGCCCTTCAACACCTGATCGATGCAATCCAGAAGGTCGTTGGGGTCGCTGTCCTTCAGCACCACGCCGTCAATCCCCAGCTTGATCGCTTCGAGCGTCTGTTCGGGGCGGATATGGACCGTCATGAAAATCACCGGGACCGCGCTGCCGCTGCCGCGTATGGCCGAAAGCACCGCAAGGCCGCCGCCATCCTTCATGCTGACGTCCAGGATCAGGAGGTCGGGTTGCCGGGTCTGTATCTGGCTGACGGCCTCTTCAACCGACCGGGCGCAGAAGATGACGTCATGGCCATGTGAGCTTAAAAACTGCGCCATACCATCGAGGAAGATCGGATGATCGTCGACTATTGCAATCTGGGCCATCATGCTGAGAACCTTGGTAAAGATGAGGGTAATCTGATCGAAATTAATGAATTGATGCTTAAATTATGAAAATAGGCAGTCCCGCCTATCTTCGTCAGTCGCTTCATGATCGATTGGGACTGCAATTCGAAATCACCGGTATAGCTTTCGCGCGACCGGGAAAGATCGCCGGGATTGTCCTTGAGCGCGATCAGTATCTCTTCGTCCGCCTGCGCTAGCGAAATGACGATATGGCGGGCGGCGGCGTGTTTGACGGCGTTGGCCGTTGCTTCGCGGATCAGGAATTCGACCTCGGTCGCCGTTTCGGGTGATACGGTGATCGCGCGGTCGCCGGGGTTGAGCCGACATTCAACGCCCCATTGCAAGGCTATGAAACGGCAGCATCGTTCCACCTGTTCGCCAAGATCGACCTTGCCGCCACTGGCGGCTGCATTGGATGCCAACAAGCGGCGCAGGTGCGCCTGTTCGGCGGTGACAAGTTCCTCCATCGCGCGAAGCTCTGCCAGCTGGTCCGGCGCGTCCACGGCGGAAAGGCCGCGGATGGTGGTGACCAGCCGTACGCGCAGGGCGGCAAGCGTCTGCAGCACGCTGTCGTGCAGGTCGTGGCTAAGCGCCAGCCGCGCTTCGGCAAAGGTGCGGTCGCGCCATGCAAGGAAGAAGAAATGGCGTTCGAGGAACAGCTCCAAACCCTCTTGGATACGCAAGGATCGCAACAGGGCGGCCGGGGACCAGCCGTGCCGCGCCCCGATGAAGATGCGGCCGCGCAGTTCGCCTGACTGGATGTGAAAGCTGGTCCCCTGGCCCGGCCCAAAAACATCCAGCACCGCCTCCGTCATGTCCGGTGCATTGTCGCTGCGGAAAATCCCCAGGCGATTGCGCAGGAGTACGCGCCTGGACTGGCTGGCGTACAGAAAGGGCGCGTCGCGCGGTGCGATGCCCAGCAGGCTATCGACCTGTTTATCGGGCAGCGAGAGGGTGCGCGGCCCTTCCGCATCAATGACTTCGCAATGGGCGGTTCCATGGTCAGCCATCTGCCAGACGAAAGCGCAGTAGCGAGCGGCCATCAGGTTGAACACCTGTTCGACGACGAAGGCCGCGAGCGACTTCTGCAGGGACACTCCCACGCCTTGCAACCGTTCCGACCAACTGATCAGGCGCTTTTCAAGGATCGACATGCTGAGCATCGCAGCGGCAATCGTGCAGCCGATCAGGACGGTGATGCCGTCGATTGCCCGGTCGACCGCCGCCACTGAACGTGTCGAGGCCCAGGCTTCGTAATGGCTTCGCGCCAGGAAAGTCAGCATCAGACAGAGCGCCAACACGATGATGGAGCCACGCCCGAAGCGGTCGGATGCGGACCACGCGACGAAGAACAGGCAGGCCAGTGCCGCAATCTGAAGCGGCGGGCACAGGACGATGGCGGTAAGAAACACGATGAGGTCGACGAACAGGGATATGGGCCGCAGCAACAGTCCCAGCGGCGGGCTGGCCAGATGCTGGGCGATGCTGGCCAGCGTCCATAGCCAGACGCCGGTCTGCAGACCCAGGGTTGTACGCGCGAAATCCGGCTCGCCGCTGAACATGGCTTCGATCTGCCAGGTCGCGGCAAATGCAAAAGCAACGCGGGATATGGCAAAACCCAGCGTCGGTGAACGACCCAACCAAAGCACGAGGCGATCCATAGCGATGGATGTCGCCCGTGGCATATTCAACATGGTGATATGTCCCCCGACAACCCCTGCATGACTTGACCATGCGCAGAAGCCGAAATCAACTGATATCCGAATGAAGGGCAGGGCGGTGAGGCAGATGGCGTTGCGGCGGTGGCGGATGTAAGGAGGGCGCATGCCGACGCTGATTACATCCGCCCTGGTTTGCGCCGTGCGGCACCATGGCGAACATGGGGCGATCGCCAAGCTGTTGACGCCGGAGCACGGGCTACAGGCCGGCTATGTACGGGGCGGGCGGTCGCGGGCGATGCGCCCGGTGTTGTTGCCAGGCAACGGCGTGAAGGCCGAGTTCCGGGCACGGACCGAAGATCAGCTGGCGGGGCTTGGCGTTGAACTGGAGCATAGCCGCGCGCCATTGCTGTCGGAACCCCTGCCCGCCGCAGCGATCGATTGGGCCTGCGCGCTGACCGCGGCGGCTTTGTCCGAAGGCACGCCTTGCCCGGCGCTCTATCAGGCCCTCGACGGTGTGCTGGGCGCAGTGGAGGCTGCGCCTGCCGCACGGGGCTGGGCAGCGGCGCTGGTGCGTTACGAACTGCTGTTGCTGGCAGAGTTGGGGTTTGGGCTTGACCTTGGCCGATGCGCGGCGACGGGCGGCAGCGATGATCTGGCCTTTGTCAGCCCGCGTAGTGCCGCCGCTGTCAGCCGGGCGGGGGCGATAGGGTATGAAAGCCGATTGCTGCCGTTGCCCGCTTTTTTGCTGGAAGGGGGGGCTGGTGATTGGGGGGCGATCCTGGATGGCTTGCGTCTGACCGGCTTCTTCCTTGAACGGTCGATATTAACGGATCGGCGCGCCGACGTGCTGGCCGCGCGCGAACGATTGGTGGAAAGGCTGGGGCGGGCCGTGGGATAAGGTCGCGCCAAATCACGCCTTGCGCGCGGCGGCCGCATCTTGCAATGGCGGGCCGACTGTCCGCCACCGCGCGGACGATGTGATTTTGGATGAGGTTGGACATGTTGATCGCCCTTTTTCCCGGAGACGGTATCGGACCGGAAATCATCGCGCAGGCGAAGCGCGTGCTGGACGCGCTGGGTATTGACGGTGTGACCTATGAGGAAGGCCTGGTCGGCGGCGCGGCCTACAAGGCAGTCGGCCACCCGCTGCCACCTGAAACGCTGGAACTGGCCAGACGCGCCGACGCCATATTGTTCGGCGCAGTGGGCGACCCTGAGTGCGACTCGCTGGAACGGCATTTGCGGCCTGAGCAGGCCATTCTGGGCCTGCGCAAGGCGATGGGCCTGTTTTCCAACCTGCGCCCGGCAAAGGTCTTTCCCGAACTGGCCGACGCCTCTGCACTGAAGAAGGAAGTGGCGAGCGCCATCGACCTGCTGATCGTGCGGGAGACCAATGGCGACGTCTATTTCGGCGAAAAGGGGATGCGCAAGACAGCCGACGGCCTGCGCGAAGGCTATGACATCATGTCCTATAATGAGGAACAGGTGCGCAAGATCGCGCATCAGGGCTTCCAGGCCGCGCGTGCACGGCGGGGCAAGCTGTGTTCGGTGGACAAGGCCAATGTGCTGGAAACCAGCCAGCTGTGGCGTGACGTGATGATCGAGGTTTCGGCGGAATATCCCGACGTCGCGTTGAGCCACATGTATGTCGATAACGCCGCGATGCAGTTGGTGCGCGATCCCGGCCAGTTCGACGTGATCGTCACCGGCAATATGTTCGGCGACATCCTGTCGGATCAGGCGAGCATGTGCGTCGGGTCGATCGGCATGCTGGCGTCGGCGACGCTCAACGACAGCAATCAGGGGCTTTACGAACCGATCCACGGTTCCGCGCCAGACATTGCGGGTCAGGGCAAGGCCAATCCGCTGGCAACGATCCTGTCGGTGGCCATGATGCTGCGTTATTCGTTGAACCTGCCGGAACAGGCCGACCGCATAGAAGCAGCGGTGGCCAAGGCGCTTGCCAATGGTGCGCGCAGTCCCGATCTGGACGGAACGATGACCACGGTCGAAATGGGCGACGCGGTTCTGGCCGCATTGGCTTGAGGATTTGATGACATGAAGCGCAAGAGCGGGCAGGACCCGGAAATCACCAAGAATTGGCGTCCTGCGACCCTGGCAGTGCGTGGTGGCAGCGCGCGTAGTGAATGGGGTGAAACGTCCGAGGCGCTGTTCCTGACGAGTGGCTATAGCTACGACCGTGCGGAAGATGCTGCGATGCGCTTCGCCGGTGAGCAGCAGGGCATGACCTATAGCCGCCTTCAAAACCCCACGGTCGAGATGCTGGAAAAGCGCATCGCCCTGCTGGAAGGCGCAGAGGCGTGCCGCGCGACCGCAACGGGCATGGCGGCGATGACGGCGGCGCTGCTGTGCCAGCTGTCGGCGGGTGATCATGTCGTGGCTGGCAAGGCGCTGTTTGGGTCCTGTCGCTGGCTGACCGATACGCTGCTGCCCAAGTTCGGGATCGAGGCGACCACCGTCGATGCGACCGACAATGCGGCGTGGGAAGCGGCGATCAGACCCAACACCAAGGTCTTCTTCTTCGAAACGCCCGCCAATCCGACGATGGACGTGGTGGATCTGGAAGCGGTATGCGGCATCGCAAAGAAGCATGGCATTGTCAGTGTGGTCGACAATGCCTTCGCCACGCCCGCGCTCCAGCGGCCGATGGATTTCGGCGCCGACGTCGTCGCCTATAGCGCGACCAAGATGATGGACGGACAGGGCCGCGTGCTGGCGGGCGCCATTTGCGGCACGGAAGATTTCATCATCAACACGCTGCTGCCGTTCCACCGCAACACCGGACCGACGCTGAGCGCGTTCAATGCCTGGGTGGTGCTGAAAGGCCTGGAGACACTGGACCTGCGCATCCGACGCCAGAGTGAAAATGCGATCAAGGTGGCAAAGTTTCTGGAAGGCCGGGTAGCCAAGGTGCTGTATCCGGGGCTGGAAAGTCATCCGCAGCACGCGCTTGCGATGAAGCAGATGGACATGGCCGGGCCAATCTTTTCGCTTTACGTCGGTGGCGGGCGCAAGGAAGCGCATGGCCTGCTCAACGGCCTCGAACTGGTCGACATCAGCAATAATATCGGGGATTCCCGGTCGCTGATGACCCATCCTGCATCGACCACCCATTTCGGCATGGCGGAAGCGGCGCGGCTGGAAGTCGGCATCACCGAGGATATGCTGCGCCTGAATGTCGGGCTGGAAGATCCCGACGATGTGATTGATGATCTGGATCGCGCCCTTAAGGCGATAGGGCGTTGACGGACGAGGGATGAAAGGCGCATTCCTTTGATCGTGAACGCGCTTTTCCCCTTTCATGCCACGACCCGTGCCATCAACGTGCATGTGGCGGTGACTTTCCTGCCTGAACAATCCGAGCCGGATCGCGGCCGGTGGTTTTGGGCCTATCATATCCGCATCGAAAATGACGGGGATCAGCCGATCCAGTTGCTGACGCGCCACTGGATCATCACTGACGGACGCGGCACGCAGCATCGCGTCGATGGTGACGGCGTCGTGGGCGAACAGCCGGTGGTGCAGCCGGGGAAAAGCTATGATTATGTGTCGGGCTGCCCGCTCAACACGCCCACAGGCTCCATGCGCGGCCATTATCATATGATCGGCGCCAGCGGGGAAACGTTCGACATCGCGATCCCGCATTTCGCGCTGATAGCACCGGCGGTGGCCGAATGAAGCGCACCCATTTGCCACTTAACGGGCTGCGCGTTCTGGATGCAGCCGCCCGCCACCTGTCTTTCACCCGCGCCGCCGATGAATTGGCGGTGACGCCCGCCGCCGTCGGGCAGCAAATTCGTGCTCTGGAAGATTTGCTCGGCGTTGTGCTGTTCCGTCGGACGCCCAAGGGGCTGGAACTGACGCCGGAGACCGAAGGGGGGCTGGCGGCGCTGCGCGCGGGATTTCTGCAATTTGAGGAAGCGGTTCGTGCGATGCAGGCGGGGCAGTCCAGTTCCTCGCTCACCATCGCCGCACCGCGCGACCTTACCGCCCGATGGCTCCAGCCGCGTCTCGCCGCCTATGCCGCCAGTCAGCCCGACATCAGATTTTCGCTGGTCTCCGCCGACGACAGCCTGGATTTCACCGAAGCCAATCTCGACCTGGCGCTACGTTTGGCGGAAGGGCCAGGCGAGCATGAGGGCGTAAGGCTGGGCGAAGCGGCATTCGTGACCGTGGACCGCCCTGAAGGCGGCTCCAGGCATCGTATAGAATGGCCCGGCTGCCCCAACAGCGCGGAGCCTGCGATGATCCGTCTTGCCGATGCCGGGCTGGCGATCGACGCCGCCGCCAATGGTTTTGGCCATGCCACGGTGCCTGTGCTCCTCGCGCAGGCGGACATCGATGCCGGGCGCGTGAAAGCTGTCGGAGATCCGCAGCCATCCCCGCTGGCCTATTGGCTGATCGCCCCGTTGCCCCAATGGCGGCAAAAGAAGGTCAAGGCCCTGGTCGAGGCACTAGCTGGCTGAGGCGAAGTGTCGCACGTCAGTATCCGTTGCATTTTGGTAACCTGATCCGGTGCATGATGCTGGAACCATAATGCTGGGGAAGAACTGCTCTTGTCCATTCATCCTATCAGGGCCTGCCTTTGTCTGAGCATCGCTCTGCTGTCAGGCTGGGTAATCTCCGCACGGGCGCAGGCGCCCTACATCCCGGACGTGACGGAAGCGCGTGAGAAGGAATGGCGTGCATTGGTGGCCACGGCGCAGGCGGCTTATGCTTCAGGGCGAGTGGCGGACGGCGTAGACCCTGCGCGCAAGGCGTTGGCGCTGTCCGAAGAGCTGTTCGGACCGGATGATCCCCGTGCGCTGATTTCGGCAAATGACCTGGCGCTGCAACTGGAAGCGATTGGCCGTTTTCAAGAATCGGAGCAGCTGTTGAGGCGCGTTTTCGACAGCTATACGCGCACGCGCGGCGAAGATGATCCGAGTTGCCAGATGGCGCTTGAAAATCTGGTGGATTTCTACCTTGCGCGAAAACGGTTTGATGCCGCCCGACCCCTGGTGGAATATGCGTTGGCGACCTTTCGCCGCACTACAGGGGGCCGTAGCGAGCGGAGCATGCGCATGGAAGCTATCCTGGCGTCCTTGCCGACGGAAAAGCCTGCCGCTGCCGTAGCGGAGCAACCGGCGGATATGCCCGAGCGCTAATCGCGATTGGGCGTTACTACCAAAAGGTATAAACCTTGGGGTTAATTGCCAACGGTTTGGTGATCGCTATTCATGAACCTCAGCGGAGGGGGTGCCATTTTCCCATAGGTTAGCGCTAACCCATGTGGTCGGCGCGATGGAGAGAACGGAAACAGCTCCGTGGAAGCCTATGGGTCGCATCATGGGGCGGGCGATCGGTCTTGGGACCGGTCGCCCGTTTTTTTTGTCGATCGACCGTCGGACTTCGAGCGCCGCTACCGCCGTAACGGCTCTTCAACCCTTCCGAGTCGCGGAAGGAGGCGCGGAATTTTGTTAACCATAATCAAGGGCGGGCATAGAGTATAAGATATAGATGCAACTATAGTCCTATATCCTATGTAATATCCTATAAGTTACTTTTTGGCCTTTGTTCGTTGAAAATGGTTAATAATATTGAAATTCTCGTGACTAACTCCGGTCAAAGAATAATATCAGCCATAGGGTCAGGTAAAAAATAAATTATGGCTTAATCCGGGGCGGTCGAAACCTGATTCAGGTTCCGTCGGCGGAAGGCGCAGGCAAGGGGCAATAGCTGATCCGCTATGCCAGCTGTTGAACAGGTTGATGCTTTCGAGCGCATCTAGGCTCGGAAGGTGCTCCCGTGCGCTCTTCTTCCAGGTCGTCCCTTGGTGACAGGTTGGGATGGAACAATGGATTTCGATCGGGACTGGAATATTGATGCGGCCGCTGATCGCCAGCAGGCGCCGGACCCCGAACTTGCCGCGATGGCTGCGCGGGTGAGGGGTGCGCCGCACCAGCCTGGCACTATGCATACCGTCACGCCCGACGCGAATGGTGTCGTGGTCCTTCCCGCCGGAACAGATATCAACCAGATCGCGGTTTCCGGTCGCAATCTTGTCGTGTCGCTGCCCGATGGAACCCAGTTGGTTATCCTGGAGGGGGCCGTCGCCGTGCCGCGCCTTGTCGTCGGGGATGTCGAAATTCCATCGGTAAACCTTGCCGCGCTGCTGATCGGCGAAGAGCCTCAGCCAGCCGCCGGTCCCCCGCGCAGCTCTGGGGGCAACTTCCTGGCCGACGATGGTGCCATTGGCGACCCGTTCGGCTTGGGCGACCTTCTTCCACCCACCGAGCTGCAATTTACCCAGCCGGAAGAGCGAGAAATCCTGCCGATTGCGCCCGACGAAGACGACCAGTTTACGATCAGCGTGATCGGGAACGGTGGTCCACTGACAGTGGATGACAGCGCGCTAGGCGTCGGTTCGACCCAAGGCTTTGGCGGTGCCTTCACGACGTCAGGCGCGGGGACGGTCACCTATTCGCTTACGGCGACCGCCGGCGCGTCGGGTCTGGTGGACACCATCACGGGCGAGGCAGTGAACCTCGTTCAAAATGGTGCAGTCGTCGAAGGGCGCACGGCCGGTTCGAACCTGTTGGTCTTTACCCTCAGCGTGGACAGCGCCGGGAATGTCACCCTGGATCAGAGCCGGGCGGTGGTTCATTCGGATACCAGCAATCCCAATGACTCGGTGACCCTCTTAGCCGCGGACCTGATAACGTTGACGGCAACCATTACCAATAGCAGTGGCCAGCAACAGTCGGCCGCCCTCAATATCGGACAGAATCTCCAGTTCCTCGACGACGCGCCGCAGGCGGTGGATGACGTGGGTGGCACGCTGACCGAGGATGTGGCGGGCAGCCTGTCGGGCAATGTGCTGACCAATGATGTGGCGGGTGCCGATACGCCCAGCAGCTTTGTCGCCTGGGGGGCGGACGCGGCAGCGGTGGCGGAACTGAACAGCTATGGCACGCTGACGCAGAACAGCGATGGCAGCTGGAGCTATGCGCTCGACAACAGCCGAGCGGCGACGCAGGCGCTGGGGAGCGGGTTCAGCAAGGACTTCACGCTCAACTACAGCATGCAGGATGCCGACGG